>NZ_JBEEVJ010000013.1:0-127157 GCF_040139785.1 Proteus genomosp. 6
GGTAGTTCAGTTGGTTAGAATACCTGCCTGTCACGCAGGGGGTCGCGGGTTCGAGTCCCGTCCGTTCCGCCAACATTAAAAAACCTAAGTCTAACGACTTAGGTTTTTTTTTGCTTAAAATTTAGAATAAAAAATAAATTAATCGGATAATTTTAAGTAAACATAACTATTATATATAAAAATAATTACTTTTGTTGATTATGGTGTCCTTTTAAAGGGTGAGAGCGAAGCTTGGCTTTGGTATACTTTAGTTATAGCAAGATATCTTGCTGTTTATCTGAGGTTGCTAATGGCGAAAAAACCGAATTATTCAGTGCGTTTTGTAGCAGGTCAACCTGTTGAAAGGATTGAGCCCAGCCCACCTTTAAGTGAAAGAAAGGATACCTTACCTATCGGAATGCCCCTTTACACTGAAGGCACTCTAAAAATTGCGGTTTGGAATATCTATAAACAGCAACGACTCAATTGGCGTAATATGTTGGAAACGCTCTCAACAGATACGCATTTGCTTTTGTTACAAGAAGCTCAAACTACACCTGAGCTTGTACGTTTTGCTGGAATTCACCATTTAATTGCAGACCAAGTCCCTGCCTTGGCTTTTCAACAACACCCAGCTGGTGTGATGACATTATCAAGTTCCCATCCTATCTATTGCTGCCCTCTCAGAGAGAAAGAGCCCTTTTTACGACTACCCAAATCAGCATTAATTACGGTATATCCATTAATTACGGGTGATCATTTAATGGTTATTAATGTACATGCGATTAATTTTAGTTTTGGTGTCGATGTTTATCAGCGTCAATTGAGCAATTTATCTGTTCATATCATGCATCACAAAGGACCTGTTATTTTAGCGGGTGATTTTAATGCGTGGAGCCGCCCAAGAGTCAATGTATTAAAACGTTTTGCAAGAGCGTTAAGACTTAAAGAAGTTATTTTTGATAATGATTGGCGTACAAAAGCCTTTGGTAAACCTTTGGATTATATTTTTTATCGAGGGTTATCGTTGAATAAAGCTGAGGTCTTAATCACAGATGCATCTGACCATCATCCTTTAATCGCAACATTTTATTAGTAGGTAATAATAACATAAGTTAATGTTTAATTTTTTAATATTTAAATTAAATATGATTATATCTATCATTTATTAATATAGCTATATTATGCTTAACTAATCTATCTATTTAATCTATTTGTTATATTAATGTTATTTACTATACTTTTTTGGTCTATCTAATATCACTAGATATAGGAAATAAAATGCCAACAAAAAATATAGTTATTATTGGCGGTGGTACCGGCGGAACTATTCTTGCTAATATCCTAGCTAAAAAATTAAATGACGAAATCTTTTCAAATAAAATTAAAATTACGCTTATTTCAGATAATCCTAATCATTATTACAAACCTGCATTTATGTATATTGCATTTAATCTTTTTTTAAAAGAAGAGCTAATGCGTTCAGAAAGAAGTTTATTAAGACCCGAAATTGAATTTGTTATCGATAAAGCAGAACGTTTTGACTTTAATAATAAAGTGATTTATTGCGAATCTAATAAAAAATATAACTATGATTTTTTAGTATTAGCAACAGGTTGTGTTCCTAGTCCTCATAGAATTGAAGGCTTAAAAGAAGCGGGAAATCATTTTTACCAATATGAAGCCGCAAGAACACTTGCTGATAAATTAGCTAAAATTGAAAAAGGTCGTGTATTTATTACTGTTAGCTTCCCTGAAACACCTAATGTACCGCATCAATGTGGTATTGCTCCTATGGAGACAACATTGATGCTGGATGAGCTTCTTCGTCAGCGTCGGGTGAGAAATAATATTGAAATTGTTTATACCTATCCTACGGTTGCTCAACTTCTAAGAAACTGTCTGTTTATGCAACAAGAGGTTTGTGAAGTTCTTCCGGCCGTATTCTCTGAGCGAGATATTAAAGCTAAGCGAGGCTTTACGTTGAGCCATGTTGATCCTGATAAGAAAATAGCTTACTCAAAAGAGGGCGAGGCAGAGCCATTTGATATCCTTATGAGTACACCGCCTATTACGGCCGTTGAGGCGATTCGTAATACAGGTTTGAGTGAACATAATAATGGTGAAGGCTGGTTACCTACTGATCCTGAAACATTGCAAGTCTATGGATTAAATCAAGTGTATGTTCTTGGTGATACGGTTGATTTACCGATTAGTAAAGCCGGTGGTAGTTGTCATAACCAAGCGGGTGTAATTGCAAATAACATCTGTGGCGAGCTTCGTTACGGTTATCCTGCTGCGATTTATGATGGTCGTGTGCAGGCGGTCGCACAAATGGGATTATCAGCCGGTATGCCATTACAGTATGACTATAAACATGACGTGATTCCTACACCACCGACAAAGCTAGGCGGATTACTGCGTAATAGTTATAACCGAGGTTTATATTGGGCAACCGTTAGAGGATTATTATAGGGGATACAATAATGAGTGAAAATAACTTAAGCCCAGCAGATATTCAACTATTATCTGATGAAGATAAATTACATCTTCAACATTTATTAGAAAAAGCAAGACCATTATTAGCATTAAAGCGCTTTGATAATATCGTCGATTTATTATCTTTAATATCTGACTCAATAGATATTATGGATAATGCAACGGTTGAAAAACTTTCGGTTGCGTTTGAAAAAACATTAATTCCAGTATGGGAGTTAAGTGCTGCTTATAATATGGCAAAGAAAGAATCTATTTATCAAGATAAAAAATATACATTAGGTTCAACTTTTGCGTTATTAAGAAACCCTGATACGCTTAAAGGGATCTCAATTATTTTAAGAACAGTTCAAATTATCGGGGAAAATAACCAAAGAATAGAAAATTAATTAATAATTAGGAGATATAATGACGCAAAGTAATAAACATTTTAATACTCAAGCAATACATTATGGTTATTCTCCGTTAGATTTTCAGAGGGCATTAGTGCCTCCTGTTTTTCAAACATCCACTTTTGTTTTTCCAACGGCACAATATGGTGCTGATTGCTTTGCTGGAAAACAAAAAGGGTATTTTTATTCTCGGATCTCAAACCCTACTTTAGAGTTATTAGAAAAGCGTTTAGCACAATTAGAAAATGGTGAAGGCGCCGTTGTTTTTTCTTCAGGAATAGGGGCAATTACTTCTAGTTGCTGGTCGTTACTTCAGCCTGGTGATGAACTCATTGCTGATATGACGCTTTATGGCTGCACTTTTACATTTTTCAATCATGGACTGGCTAAATTTGGTGTTAAAATAAAGCACGTTGATTTAACTAACCTTGAAAAACTGAAAGAAGCGATTACTGAGAAAACAAAATTAATTTTTTTTGAAACTCCTGCTAATCCTAATATGCGTGTCAGTGACATAGCAAAAATATCAGAAATAGCGCATCAACATAATATTTTAGTCATGGTAGATAGCACTTACTGCTCGCCTTATTTACAACAACCTTTGGGGCTTGGTGCTGATATTGTTGTGCATTCTATGACCAAATATTTATCAGGTCATGGAGATGTCACTGCAGGAGCAATTATTACCACGCACGCCCTAGCAGATAAAATACGTGTTGAAGGTTTAAAGGATATGACTGGGGCTTGTTTGTCTCCTCATGATGCTTCGTTAATATTGCGAGGAATAAAAACGCTAGGCATAAGGATGGAGCAGATCTGCCAAAATGCACAACGTATTGCAGAATATCTTACAGATAATCCTAAGGTTGAAACTATTTATTATCCGGGATTAGTTTCTTTCCCTCAATATGAACTCGCCAAACGCCAGATGCGTTTATCTGGTGGCATGATAGCTATTGAGCTAAAAGGAGGCATAAAAGCGGGTAGAGAGTTTCTCAATCGTTTAAATCTCTTTAGTCGAGCAGTGAGTTTAGGAGATTGCGAATCTTTAGCTCAACATCCTGCCACAATGACTCATGCCACTTATAGTGCAGAAGAACGACAAAGACATGGTATTAGTGATGGTTTAATTCGACTATCGATTGGTCTTGAAGATGTGGATGATTTAATTGCTGATTTAAAACAAGCTCTGGCTTAGTGAAAATCGCATAATTTATAATAAAGAAAAAGGCTGTGAATTAATCCACAGCCTTTATTGTTTAACTCAGAATTGTTTGATTCAGAAATGTGATTTATTTCTGGTTCATTCTCGGTTTGATACCGACATAATAGCCAACAGTTAAAATAGCTACCCATACCATACCGACAACCAATGCCATTCTGGTTGACTCAAAATAGCCTAAGATTGCGATAACAAACGCCATAAAGACGATAGTCAGTGCTGGTGCAACAGGCCATAGCGGTACTGGAAATTTAAGCGTTTTCACTTCATCTGCGCTCATCTTGCGACGCATAGCAACTTGAGAAAGCAAAATCATTAACCACACCCAAACTGTTGCAAATGTCGCAATAGAAGCGATTAAAACAAAGATTTGTTCTGGAATAAGGTAGTTAAGTACTACGCCCAGCAACAATACAACAGACATCACTAGCACCGTCATCCAAGGCACACCATTGCGAGTGAGCTTCATAAAAGATTTTGGTGCTTGCCCTTCTTGAGCCATGCCGTACATCATACGACCAGCACCGAAAATATCACTGTTGATCGCAGAAATTGCTGCTGTGATAACCACAAGGTTTAAGATATTTGCCGCTGAATTGATCCCTAGATTTGAGAAAATCTGTACAAATGGGCTACCGTTATGGCCGATTTGTTGCCAAGGGAAAATGCACATTAGAATGAAAATCGTCAGTACATAGAATAATAAGATACGAAACGGTACGGCATTGATAGCTTTAGGAATGGTTTTTTCAGGATCTTTAGCTTCACTGGCAGTAATACCAATGACTTCAATCCCACCAAACGCAAACATCACAATGGCAAGTGAGGCGATAACCCCTTCAATGCCATTCGGCATAAAGCCACCAAACTCCCATAAGTTAGAGATACCAATAGGGTGTTCAGTTTGTTGGCCAAAGCCATACATCATAATGACAACACCACCAATTATCATGGCGATAATGGCGGTCACTTTAACAATGGAAAGCCAAAATTCCATTTCACCAAATATCTTCACATGGCAAAGGTTTAAGGCACCAATAAAGCAAACTATCCCTAATACCCATATCCATTGATCAACATCTGGGAACCAGAGTTTCATATAAAAGCCAAATGCCGTGACGTCTGCAAGACATACAATCAGCATTTCAAAAACGTAGTTCCAGCCAGTTAAGAAGCCAGCTAAAGGCCCCATATAATGGCTTGCATATTGTGAAAAAGAGCCTGCAACAGGATGATGAACTGCCATTTCACCTAATGCACGCATAACCATAAATACTGCTGCACCACCAATAAGGTAAGCAAGCAATACAGCTGGACCCGCTTTCTCAATGGCAGCCGCAGAGCCATAAAATAAACCTGTACCGATTGCAGAGCCAAGCGCCATGAAACGAATGTGCCGCCCTGATAATCCTCGTGAAAGTTGATTCTCTTTTTGCATCTAAAGTATTCCCATCTCTGTCCAACGGAGGAATGCTATCCTCTTTTTCAGTGTCTTCTCGCACGTTAGCTATTCAAAACAAACCATGTACCTTATCATAAAGCCTCTTACGGTGAGATAGTTATCTGTAATAATCATCAGCATTCATTGGATATCAGAGTTTCTTATGCAATACCCCATTAATGAAGTGTTTCAAACCTTACAGGGTGAAGGTGTTTTTACTGGCGTTCCTGCACTTTTTGTTCGATTACAGGGTTGTCCTGTAGGTTGTAGTTGGTGTGATACCAAACATACTTGGGAAAAAGAAGAGGAAAAAAAAGTTCTTCTTGGCGATATTCCTATTAAAACGCAAGAAAGCGATACTTGGGGAGAAGCCAGTGTTGCTCAGATTTTATCACTTTTCCAACAACAAGGTTATAGTGCAAAACACGTGGTTATCACAGGAGGCGAGCCTTGCTTATATGATTTACGTCCTTTAACAGAAGGGCTAGAGCAAGCAGGTTTTGCCTGTCAGATAGAAACCAGTGGTACTCACGATATTTTATGTAGTGAGAAAACATGGGTGACACTTTCCCCAAAAGTAGGCATGAAAGGGGGATTGACGGTATTACCCAGCGCAATTAATAGAGCTAATGAGATAAAACATCCCGTTGGGCGTGAAAAAGATATTGAAGTGTTAGATGCCTTACTGATATTACGCACAGAACACCCTGCGCCTGTTGTTGCCTTACAGCCCATTAGTTGTAAAGAGAGTGCAACAGCATTATGTATTAAAACCTGTATTGAACGTAATTGGCGTTTCTCTATGCAAACGCATAAGTATTTAAATATTGCGTGATCGCGTTTTTAATATAAAAAAATCAGCCAATAAAAGGCTGATTTTCTTTTAAGTGATAATGGGTTAATGTAAAACCCGATTTATTCACCGCGATAAATACATCCTGCTGTACACGTCTCTTTTACCATCACCGCAGATAATAATGGCAATGACGGTTTTACTTGTTGCCAAATCCATTTTGCCAGCACTTCGCTGGTTGGATTTTCTAGGCCTTCAATTTCATTGAGATAGTAGTGATCTAGACGCTCAAGAGTAGGTTTAAATGTGGCTTTCACATCAGCAAAATCAATAAGCCAACCTGAATGTTCATCAACTTCACCTGTTAGTTCTAATCTAACAAGAAAAGAGTGTCCATGAAGACGCCCACATTTGTGGCCTTCAGGAACATGTGGCAAATGGTGGGCTGCTTCAAACTGAAAATCTTTAAAGATGGTGGTTGTCATCAAAACTCTCTTGACTTAATTAGTAAAAAAAAGACACAAATAGAACGAAGTCTACCAGTGTAGCTGATTTAGCGTATCACGCCTAATCTCCCTTAATCTTAATGGCTTATTATGTTTCTTTTTGCTTATTCATTATATTGATAAAGGAAACCAATAAATAAATTTAGCATTTAAGGTTATTAGATAGAGCCAACAGGTCTTTAATTCGCCTTCTAGTCGTGAGATACCCTCTCAATATTAGAAATATTATCAAAGAACAATAAAGCACAGATAAGTGCTTCGCTTTTTTAAGGCAGGATAAATGAGCAATCAACCTCCATTATTATCAATGCTTCCATTAACCTCGGAGCAATTGAGTAAATTAAAGGACGCAACAAAAGATCTCTCAACAGCGCAAATTGCGTGGTTATCTGGCTATTTGTGGGGGCAGCTTAATCCTTCTGTTGTATCCGCATCGACAGCGGTTAATTCAGTACACGTACCAGAGCAGGAAACCATTACATTGATCTCTGCTTCTCAAACGGGTAATGCGCGTCATCTTGCCGAACAGTTACGAGATAATCTGGTTGCTCACAAATTGAATGTAGAACTATATTCCGCAGGTGAATATAAGTTTAAGCAGATCCATAAAACAACAACCTTGATCATCATTGCATCGACGCAAGGTGAAGGTGATCCTCCTGAAGAAGCGATAGCTTTTTATAAATATCTGAACTCTAAAAAAGCCGCTGAAATGAAAGAAACGGCTTATGCAGTATTGAGCTTAGGTGATACCTCGTATGAGCATTTCTGTAAGGCAGGAAAAGACTTTGATGAGCGAATAGCACAACTGGGCGCAACTCGTTTATTACCAAGAGTTGATGCCGATGTTGAATATCAATCTGTTGCGGATGAATGGATAAAACAGCTTACAGAACTCTTAAAAGCAAGAGTACCAGAACAAAGTACGCAAATCCTGCAACAAACACAGTCAGGTACGACGGATACAGTTAATGCTTCTATTTATCATCGAGATGCCCCTTTTACTGCTACATTACTGACTAATAAAAAAATCACAGGCAGAAATTCAGATAGAGATATTCGCCATATTGAAATCAGCCTTGAAGGTTCTGATTTACAATATCAACCGGGCGATGCGCTAGGCGTTTGGTTTAATAACTCACCTGAAAAAGTTGATGAACTTATTGCCTTGTTGTGGCTAAAAGGTGATGAACCTGTCACGTTAAAATCTCAAACATTCACCTTAAAAGAAGCGTTGCTACATCATTGTGAACTAACTCAAAATAGCGCACCTATCGTAAAAGCCTATGCCCAATTGACGCGCCATGAAGATCTATTGTCATTGGTAGCTGATAAAACCAAGCTTCAGCAATATGCAGACAAACATCCTATTAATGAGATGGTGCGTCAATATTGTGCTCAACCCACGGCACAAGATTTTGTTGATATTTTACGTCCACTAACTCCTCGCCTTTACTCTATTGCATCGTCACAACAAGAAGTAGAAGACGAAGTACATCTTACTTTAGGGGTTGTACGTTACGACGTTAACTCTCGAGCTTATACCGGTGGAGCCTCTGGTTTTTTAGCCGATAGCTTAAAAGAAGGCGATAGCGTCAATGTTTTTATCGAAAAAAATGCACATTTTCGTCTCCCTGAAGATAACACCGCACCTGTCATTATGATTGGTCCAGGTACTGGAATTGCACCTTTTAGAAGTTTTATGCAGCAGCGCGAAAATGACGCTGCAACAGGTAAAAACTGGTTATTTTTTGGTAATCCTCATTTTGTAGAAGATTTTCTCTATCAAGTGGAATGGCAACGTTATGTCAAAAGCGGTCTGTTAACTCATATCGATTTAGCATGGTCACGAGATCAAGCACATAAAATTTATGTACAAGATAAATTACGCGAACGTGGTAGTGAGATTTGGCAATGGTTACAGCAAGGTGCTTATCTTTATGTTTGTGGTGATGCATCTCGGATGGCAAAAGATGTTGAACAGGCGTTGTTAGATATTGTGATGGAGTATGGCAATAAAAATATTGAAGAAGCAGATGAATACTTAAGTGAGCTACGCCTAGAACGGCGTTATCAGAGGGATGTCTATTAAATGAAATCACACACTCAAGCGCCCTTAGTGGTTGAAGGGAAACTGGCTGATAGTGAACGCATGAAAAGAGAGAGTCACTTTTTACGCGGCACTATTACAGAAGACTTACAAAATGGTTTAACTGGTGGCTTTGAAGGCGATAACTTTTTGTTAATTCGCTTTCATGGCATGTATCAGCAAGATGACAGAGATATTCGTGCTGAACGTGCGGAGCAAATGCTAGAACCTCGCCATGCCATGATGCTACGTTGCCGTTTACCTGGCGGCATTATTTCGCCTAAACAGTGGCTTAGTATTGATAAGTTTGCGACTGAAAATACACTTTATGGCAGTATTCGTATTACTAATCGTCAAACATTTCAATTTCATGGTATTTTAAAAGGTAATGTAAAACCCGCACATCAGATGCTTGCAGCAACAGGGTTGGATTCTCTAGCTACTGCGAATGATGTTAACCGTAATGTCTTATGTACTTCAAACCCAGTGCAATCTTCGTTACACCAAGAAGCGTATGAGTGGGCGAAAAAAATATCAGAACACTTATTACCTCGCACTCATGCTTATGCGGAAATTTGGTTAGATAAAGAGAAAGTTGCAACCACAGACGAAGAGCCTATTTTGGGGGAAACCTACTTACCACGGAAATTTAAAACGTCAGTGGTGATCCCTCCTCATAATGATGTTGATCTTCATGCGAATGACATGAATTTTATTGCGATTGCTGAAAATGGGCATTTAGTCGGTTTTAATGTACTTGTGGGGGGCGGTTTAGCTATGACACATGGCGATAAGAAGACCTTTCCTCGCTTAGCCAGTGAGTTTGGTTATATCCCTATTGAGAATACATTGGCAATTGCAGAAGCGATTGTGACAACTCAGCGTGACTGGGGAAATCGAACTGAACGCAAAAATGCAAAAACAAAATACACATTAGAGCGTGTTGGCGTAGAAACGTTTAAACAAGAAGTTGAACGCCGTTCGGGGGTGACTTTTGAGGCTATTCGACCTTATGAATTTACCCATCGAGGCGATCAAATTGGTTGGTTAAAAGGTGTTGATGATAAATGGCACCTGACTTTATTTATTGAAAGTGGACGGCTGATTGATACACCTGATGCTCCGCTAAAAACAGGTATTGCTGAAATCGCTAAAATTCATCAGGGTGATTTTCGCCTTACCGCAAATCAAAACTTAATTGTCGCAGGTGTACCAGAGAATGAAAAAGCCAATATTGAGGCAATTACTCGTCGATATGGTTTGATTAACGATAACGTCACACCTCTGCGTGAACATGCAATGGCGTGTGTTTCTTTCCCAACTTGCCCATTGGCAATGGCAGAGGCAGAACGCTTTTTACCGGCATTTACTGATACACTTGATAGCTTAATGGCTAAACATGGTGTGAGTGAAGAGCATATTGTTGTGCGCGTAACGGGATGCCCAAATGGCTGTGGTCGAGCAATGCTTGCAGAAGTTGGGCTGGTGGGGAAAGCACCTGATCGCTATAACTTACATTTAGGCGGTAATCGCATCGGGACACGTATTCCGAGAATGTATCGCGAAAATATTACCTCACAAGAAATCATCTCAATACTTGATTCACTGATTGGTGAATGGGCAGTTTCTCGTCATAACAATGAAGGTTTTGGTGATTTTCTTATTCGCACTGACGTTGTTAAACCCGTACTTAATTCTGCGATTGATTTTTATGAAGTGCAGGAGGCGGTATGAGTCTATTTCAGCTTGCTTCGCTAAAACAGTTACCTGTTGAAGAGCAGACACATGCTTTGAGCCAGATTAATCAACGGTTAGAGCAATTAAGCGCCATTGAACGGGTTACTTGGGCTTTAGATAATTTACCTAAAGCCTTTGTATTAAGCTCCAGTTTTGGCATTCAAGCCGCGGTTTGTTTGCATTTAATGACAAGACAATACCCTGATATCCCCGTGATTTTGACTGATACAGGTTACTTATTTCCTGAAACCTACCAGTTTATTGATAGTCTAACGCAGCAGTTACAACTTAACTTGAAGGTCTATCGAGCTGAAATATCTTCATCTTGGCAAGAAGCGCGTTACGGCAAACTTTGGTTAGAAGGCATTGACGGTATTGAGCGTTATAACCAGATAAATAAAGTAGAGCCAATGGAAAGAGCTTTACGTGAATTACAGGCTCAAACGTGGTTTGCAGGCCTTCGTCGTCAGCAATCTAAAAGTCGTGAACATTTGCCTGTGCTTTCAATCGCAAAAGGGATCTTTAAGTTTTTACCCATCGTAGATTGGGATAATAAGAAAGTTTATCAATATCTTAAAGAAAACGACTTACCTTACCATCCTTTATGGGAGCAGGGTTATCTCTCAGTGGGAGATATTCATACAACTCGAAAATGGGAAGAGGGTATGAGTGAAGAAGAAACACGATTTTTTGGCTTAAAACGCGAGTGTGGATTACACGAATAACGTCATTATCTGCCAATAAATAGTTGGGTAATAGAGCTTATCTATTGCCCTTTTTGTCATTTTTAAAAATCATAACTATTTGAAAATATTTTATTTTTCCTTATTCCTTTCTGTTCCATTACATATCTTTTTGTCATTTCATAACCCTTAAAGCACCTTTTATAGTCGTTAGTTATAAAGTGAACAACGAAGGTGAAATGCGCGTATGGATTACCTACCCTTATTTGTGGAATTAAAAGAACGCCCAGTGTTATTGGTTGGTGGTGGTCATGTTGCTGCGCGTAAAGCTTTGCTGTTATTAAGAGCAGGCGCTCGCTTAAGAGTGATTGCACCTCAGTTGTGTGATGAATTACATCTTGCTTATCAGCAAGAAAAAATTGAATGGGTATCAGCCAAATATCAATCTGAATATCTATTAGGAATGATGCTTGTGATTGTGGCAACTGATGACAGTGTGCTTAATCAGCAAGTTTATCTTGATGCACAAGCACGGCATATTTTTGTCAATGTTGTGGATTCACAACCTCAATGCTCATTTATCTTTCCCGCCATTATCGATAGAAATCCCATTTTGATTGCGATTTCATCGGCAGGAAAAGCCCCTGTTTTAGTGCGAATGATACGTGAAAAATTAGAAGCTTTATTACCAAACTCATTAGGCACAATGGCAACAATTGCTGGAAAATGGCGCAATAAAGTGAAACAGCAATTAGGCTCGTTTCAAGCGCGTTGCCGTTTTTGGGAGCAAGCGTTTAGTGGCAAATTTGCCGCTTTAGTGGCAAGTGATCAACTGGCACAAGCAGAAGCCTTGCTTGCACAACAATTGAAACAAAAAGAGATCCAACAAGGTGAACTAGCATTAGTTGGGGCAGGCCCTGGTGACGCAGGATTATTAACACTGCGCGGCTTACAGGTTATTCAACAAGCCGAAGTTGTGCTCTATGACAGTTTAGTGAGTCCAGAGGTTTTAGAGCTTGTTCGTCGTGACGCTGACACTATTTGTGTAGGTAAAAGAGCGGGGCACCATAGTGTTTCTCAAGAAGAAACCAATGCGCTGATCGTGAAACATGCGCAACTTGGTAAACGTGTTGTCCGATTAAAAGGGGGCGATCCCTTTATTTTTGGACGAGGTGGCGAAGAACTAGAGGTTGCAGTACAACATGGCATTTCATTCCAAGTTATTCCTGGGGTTACTGCGGCAAGTGGCGCAAGTGCATACGCTGGTATTCCATTAACGCATCGTCAATACGCACAAACTGTCACCTTTATGACAGGACATTGTAAACCCGACGGAATAGAGCCTGATTGGGCTTCATTAGCGCAGGCGAACCATACGCTAGCAATTTATATGGGAACAACAAAAGCCGAGCTTATTAGCCAGCGTTTAATTAAACTCGGGCGTTCTCCATTAACGCCCATCGCGGTGATTAGTTGTGGTACACGTCGTGATCAGCAAGTTTTCACGGGAAATCTAACACAATTAGCGCAGTTAGCCGAAAACGCGCCAATGCCCGCTTTATTAATTGTAGGGGAAGTCGCGGCACTACATCACCAACTTGCGTGGTTTGGTGATAGACAATCCCAATCAACATCATCAATCCATTCACCTTTGGTTCATTTTGCCTAAAACGAGGTTGTTATGAATGAAACACAATTGACACATCTTCAGCAATTAGAAGCAGAAAGCATTTATATTCTGCGTGAAGTTGTCGCTGAGTTTGAAAATCCCGTCATGCTTTATTCAATAGGCAAAGATTCCTCGGTGATGTTGCATTTAGCTCGTAAGGCGTTTTATCCCGCAAAATTACCTTTTCCTTTATTGCATGTTGATACTGGCTGGAAATTTCGAGAAATGTATGAATTTCGAGATAAAACGGCTAAAGAATATGGCTTTGAGCTTAACGTTTATCGAAATCCGCAAGGTGCAGAACTTGGGATCAATCCATTTATTCATGGTAGTGCAAAACACACGGATATCATGAAAACAGAAGGACTAAAGCAAGCCTTAGACAAATATGGTTTTGATGCGGCATTTGGTGGTGCGCGCCGTGATGAAGAAAAATCACGCGCCAAAGAGCGTATTTATTCGTTTAGAGATAGAAAGCATCGCTGGGATCCGAAAAACCAACGACCTGAATTATGGAAAAACTATAACGGACAGATTAATAAAGGTGAAAGTATTCGTGTATTTCCACTCTCTAACTGGACAGAACTCGATATTTGGCAATATATCTATTTAGAGAATATCGATATTGTTCCTCTCTATTTTGCCAAAAATAGACCCGTTATTGAACGTGATGGCACCTTAATTATGGTAGATGACGACAGAATTGATCTAAAACCGGGTGAAGTGATCACACAGCAACAAGTGAGATTTAGAACGCTGGGATGCTGGCCATTAACGGGTGCTATTCCTTCACAAGCAGAAACGTTACCCGCCATTATTGAAGAAATGCTGATTTCCACCAGCAGCGAACGACAAGGGCGTTTAATTGACAGTGATCAGTCGGCCTCAATGGAACTGAAAAAGCGCCAAGGTTATTTTTAATCGGAGGAAATATGGGACTTTTAGCCATAAAAACGAATCAACTTGTCGCGGGTGAAATCGCACAACAAGGCGGTGTAGATCGCTATCTTAAGGCTCAACAGAATAAAGGATTACTGCGATTTCTAACCTGTGGAAATGTTGATGATGGAAAAAGTACATTAATAGGACGTTTACTTCATGACACAAGGCAGATCTACGAGGATCAGCTTTCTACATTACAAAATGAAAGTAAAAAGATCGGTACTCAAGGTGAAAAGCTCGATCTTGCTTTGCTGGTGGATGGATTAGCCGCAGAAAGAGAGCAGGGGATCACGATTGATGTTGCTTACCGCTATTTTTCAACGTCAAAACGTAAGTTTATTATTGCTGATACGCCTGGGCATGCTCAATATACTCGCAATATGGCGACAGGAGCATCAACAAGTTCACTTTCTATTCTGTTGATCGATGCTCGAAAAGGCGTACAAGAACAAACACGGCGACACAGTTTTATCAGCACACTCCTTGGGATCCGTCATTTAATCGTAGCGATCAATAAAATGGATCTGGTGGATTATCAGCAAGCGACCTTTGATTCGATCCTGCAAGATTATCTTAAATTTGCCGATCAACTCCCAACAGATCTTACTATTGAATTTGTCCCTATTTCCGCCCTTGATGGTGACAATGTGGTTTCTCCCTCATTGAATATGCTTTGGTATCAAGGAAAAACGCTACTTTCATTATTAGAGGATGCACCGGTTAAATTGGGTTCAGATCCGCAAGCATTGCGTTTTCCTGTGCAATATGTGAATCGTCCAGATTTAGATTTTAGAGGATACAGCGGTACAGTGTCTTCAGGTGTGCTTTATCAAGGGCAAAAAATCAAAGTATTACCTTCAGAAAAACATACAACGATTACACGTATTGTCACTTTTGATGGTGATTTAACGCAAGCTAAAGCAGGGCAAGCAATCACATTGGTTCTGGCAGATGAAATTGATATTAGTCGAGGGGATATTATCGTTGATGATAACGATACAACCGCCAATATTAGCACTCATGCGTTAATTGACGTGGTGTGGATGTCAGAGCAGCCTTTAGTGCAAGGTCATACTCTGGATATCAAAATTGCAGGTAAAAAAAGCCGCGCCAAAATAGAAAATATTCATTATCAAGTGGATGTAAATAAACTCACCCAACAAGTCACAGATAACTTAAGTTTAAATGCGATTGGTAGTGTTGAAGTCTCATTTGAAGAGCCTCTGGTGCTGGATAACTATCAAGTTAATGCTGATACTGGAGGATTAATACTGATTGATCGACTAAGCAATGTCACCGTAGGCGCTGGACTTATTCGAGAAACGAGAGATAACGCGATACAAACTATGACGCAATATGATGCTTTTGAAGTCGAGTTAAATCAGCTTATCCGTCGCCACTTTCCCCATTGGGGCGCAAGAGATCTTCTTGGAGGAAAATAGTGGTGATAAGCAACGATATTGTTTGGCATCCTCATAAAATTGGATTAAATGAACGCGAATCACAACAAGCACACAAAGGATGTGTGCTTTGGTTTACAGGGTTATCTGGTTCAGGTAAATCCACACTTGCCGATGCGTTAGAGCAAGCACTTTATCAATATTCACAAAAGCATTCGCCTATTCATAGCTATTTATTAGATGGGGATAACTTACGCCATGGTTTATGTTGTGATCTTGGGTTTAGTGCCGAAGATAGGCATGAGAATATTCGCCGTGTGGGGGAAGTGGCTAAATTGATGGTCGATGCGGGACTGATTGTCTTAACCGCTTTTATTTCTCCTTACCAAAAAGACAGACAACAAGTTAGAGATCGCTTTGAGCAAGGAAGATTTATTGAGATCTTTGTTGATACACCTCTTTCTATTTGTGAAGCCCGTGATCCGAAAGGGCTTTATCAAAAAGCAAGACGTGGAGAGATAAAACAATTTTCAGGTATAGATTCGCCTTATGAACAGCCCATTGATCCTGAATTACATTTAGACGGCACACTTTCTATAAGTGAACTAATCCAACAAATCCTCGCTTACCTACAGCAAAATCAAATCTATCGTGAGTTTTAGGACGACATTACATTATCTCTACACAAACACCCTATAAAAGGAGGGGATGTGTAGAGATATTATGGCTATTTAAGATTTTCAACCACGCATACATTTACTGATGAATTCAGTGTATAGATCCTTATCTTAATAAGAAAAAATCACACCTTAGTCTGAATTTTATAGAAGTTACCCACGTTTATAGTGAGGAAAATAGGAATAATAATGTAATATATTCCAGCACTTTTGTGGCGTCTGTTGTTGAGTTGTGGGATGATTAGCCCATTAATCTTGGGGGTGGTAATGGGGAAATTAACAGTCTTACTTCTGATTTTACTTGGTTGGCTACAATATTCATTGTGGTTAGGTAAAAATGGTATCCATGATTACAACAAAGTAAGTCAAGAAGTTGAATCTGCATTGGCGCAAAATACGCAGTTAAAAGAGCGTAATGATCGTCTATTTGCAGAGATTGATGACCTCAATGGCGGGCAAGAAGCGTTAGAAGAACGTGCTCGTAGTGAATTAGGAATGATAAAGCCTAATGAGACATTTTTCCGTATTGTGAGCGATAAATCTCAACCACGTCGTTAATTTATTGAATTAATAGTGTGCCCTGATACAAATATCATAATGAATATAACAAACTCAACTCTTCCTATTGTTGCCGTTATTCCAGCGGCTGGTATTGGAAGTCGAATGCAATCAGTCTGCCCAAAACAATATTTGAAAATTGGCGGATTGACTATTCTTGAACATACCATTAATGCTTTATTAAAACATCCACGTATAACGCAAATTATCGTGGCGATCAGCCCTAATGACAGCTATTTTCACACTTTACCTTTAGCGCAAGATGAAAGAATAATTACGGTTAATGGTGGTGGTGAACGCGCTGACTCTGTATTGTCAGGTTTAGAGTATGTCACTCAACATTTTTCTGAAAATACATGGGCGTTAGTTCATGATGCAGCAAGACCTTGCCTGCATTTTGGCGATCTTGACCATCTTATTAAACTCATTGATGAAAACGTTATGGATCCACAATTTTGTGGTGGCATTCTTGCGACACCTGTTCGCGATACAATGAAACGTAGTCATCAACAAGATAACCATATTGAACAAACAGTAGAAAGAACAACCCTATGGCATGCTTTAACGCCACAATTCTTTCCTGCATTGTTATTAAAACAAAATATAGAAAATGCACTCTCACAAAAAGCAACGATCACTGATGAAGCCTCAGCGATGGAGTTTGCTGGATATGAACCTTTATTAGTTAAAGGTCGTGCAGATAATATTAAAGTTACTCAGCCAGAAGATTTAGCGCTTGCAGAGTTTTTCCTCTCACGCCAAATCACCAGTATAAGGAACACATAATAAAATGAGAATTGGACACGGTTACGACGTACATAAATTTGGCGGTGAAGGCCCTATTATTATTGGCGGTGTCAGAGTTCCTTATGAACAAGGGCTGTTAGCTCACTCTGATGGCGATGTCGTATTACATGCAGTGACAGATGCTATTTTAGGTGCAGTGGCAATGGGTGACATTGGCACATTGTTTCCTGATACCGACCCTGCATACAAAGGTGCAGATAGCCGTGTACTCCTTCGTGAAGCCTTCTCACGCGTAAGAGCAAAAGGTTACCGAATTGGTAATTTAGATGTCACGATCATTGCTCAGGCTCCAAAAATGCTACCTCATACACCACAAATGCGCGTCAATATCGCAGAAGATCTTCATTGCCATGTTGATGATATCAATGTGAAAGCGACCACAACAGAAAAGCTTGGATTTGTTGGTAGAAAAGAAGGCATTGCCTGTGAAGCCGTTGTTTTACTAATGAAAGAGTCATTACCTGAATGAGTGATTTACCCGAACTCCATTGGTTACATGGAAAACCACAAGCAACAGGTTTATTAAAGTCAATCCCTGAAGATTTTATTGTCTGTGAAGATCTTGGCTTCACCCTTGATGGGGAAGGCGAGCATGTCATGGTGAAAATCAGAAAAACAGGTTGTAATACGGCTTTTGTTGCTGAAAAATTAGCAAAATTTGTTGGTATCCATCCTCGTGATGCCAGTTACGCTGGTCTAAAAGATAGAAATGCAGTGACTGAACAATGGTTTTGTCTGCGAATGCCGGGTAAAGAGATGCCCGATTTTAGTCAGCTTGTTTTAGAAGGTTGTGAAATTCTAGAAACGACTCGCCAACAACGTAAATTACGTATAGGAACGCTAAAAGGTAATCACTTTACATTGGTGTTACGAGAAATTTCTGATCGCGATTTTGTTGATACTCGATTAGTGCAAATAAAAGCAAAAGGTATTCCTAACTACTTTGGTGCTCAACGATTCGGTCGTAATGGTGATAATTTACGACAAGCCATGCGTTGGGCAACGGACGAAATCCGCGTAAAAGAACGAGGAAAACGTAGCTTTTATCTCTCAGCAGCTCGTAGTGCGATGTTTAATCATATTGTCAGCACAAGATTGGAATATGATTTATATTCAAAAGTGATACTCGGTGATGCAATGCAGCTTCATGGAAGAGGTAGCTGGTTTGTTGTTGATGAAGCAGAATTGGCTCAAACACAAACTCGTTATGAAGAGCATGATGTTCATATTACGGCACCTTTGCCGGGTAAAGGTGATTTAGGTACACAATCACAAGCATTGGATTTTGAAACTGAAAATCTGGCAGAATATGAAGCCTTCTGGTCACTCGCTCGACAAGAACGCGTTGATAATACAAGACGTGCTATCAATGTATTACCAGAAAATATGTCATGGAATTGGGTAGACGACACCACTGTTTCTCTGTCATTTTTTTTACCCGCAGGAAGCTTTGCAACTAGCGTTGTACGTGAATTAATTTTATTAGGGAATGATGATGCTGAAAATATTGGTGAGTAATGACGATGGTGTGATGGCGAAGGGGATACAGACTCTCGCTAAAGCATTGCGCCAGCGTTATGATGTACAAATTGTTGCACCTGATCGTAATCGTAGTGCTGCATCTAATTCTTTAACAATTGACAGACCTCTACGTAAGCAAGAGCTTGAGAATGGGGATATTGCGATTGTTGAGGGAACACCGACAGATTGCGTTTATCTTGGTGTAAACCATTTAGTACGTCCTCGCCCTGATATTGTGGTTTCTGGTATTAATCATGGTCCTAATTTGGGTGATGATGTTATTTATTCAGGTACTGTTGCAGCGGCAACAGAAGGGCGTTTTTTAGGTTTACCTGCCATTGCTGTTTCACTTGATGGTGAAACGCACTTTGAGACCGCCGCTCAAGTGACTTGTGAAGTTTTGGCAATGTTACAACAAGTACCGTTAAGAGCGGGAAATATTCTCAATATTAACGTACCTGATATTCCTCTTGATGAAGTAAAAGGTTTTCGTATTACACGTTGTGGTAGTCGTCATGCTTCACAACATGTTTATACACATACTGATCCTCGAGGAAATAGTCTTTATTGGATTGGGCCTCCAGGTGAAAAAAATGATGTAGGCCCTGATACAGATTTTGCTGCTGTTGACGAAGGTTATGTATCGATAACCCCATTACATGTCGATTTAACAGCCTATAAAGCACTTGATTTACTACAAAATTGGTTAAATAAAGCAGAGGTCAAAAAAACATGTTAAGTCGGTCAATGAAAGACTTACTGACAATGTTAAAACAGCATGGCATCAAGGATGAGAGCCTGTTGGAAGCAATGAGTAAAGTACCAAGAGAGCTTTTTATTGATGAAGCGCTTTCTCATAAGGCTTATGAAAATACGGCTTTGCCTATTGGCAATGGGCAAACTATTTCACAGCCTTATATTGTTGCCAAAATGACAACGCTACTGGAATTACAAAGTACCGATTCTGTATTAGAAATTGGTACAGGTTCGGGATATCAAACTGCAGTATTAGCAAATTTAGTTCATCATGTTAGTTCCGTTGAGCGTATAAAGATATTGCAATGGCAAGCTAAACGGCGCTTTAAACATCTTGATTTACATAATATCTCGACACGTCATGGTGATGGATGGGAAGGTTGGTCATCAAAAGCTCCTTTTAATGCCATAATAGTGACAGCGTGTGCAACAGAAGTACCACAACAGTTATTGATGCAGTTAGCCGATGGTGGCAGGATGATCATACCTGTTGGTGAACAACAACAAATACTGAAGTTTATCCGACGTTTAGGTAATGATTTTCACTATCAATCTATAGAAACTGTTAGATTTGTTCCTTTAATCGCAGGTGAGTTAGCATAACTTCCAGATAAATCTGACCGTTTTTTATTACTGCTTTTTAATAGCTTGTCGTAATCTGCACTAATAAATGAAACATTTTCAAAAAATTGCAGTCTTTTTGTTTAACTCGACAAATTGCTAGATGCTAATGCCTTTTTAAAGGGAGAAGGAAGTATGAATTCAGAAAGCCCAATTAAGCATGTCCGCTGGGCAATCATGTGTTCGGTAATTGGATTTGCATTAACAGGCTGTGCAGATACACCTTATCGTCCTGCGCCAATTACCTCTGTAAATGATAGCTCTTCAAATAATACGGTATCAACTGCACCTGTGATGACTAGCAGTAATGCGACACCTATTGAAAGAACTACCCCCTTACAATCGTCACCTCCTCCTTCTATTAAGGTGAACTCCGCTTCGACTAATGGAGGCGTGGTTCAGTCTCAAAGCCAGCCTCGCTCTCAAACGTCAGTTGCGGCTCAAAATGTAAACACTGATGGTTCTGGACGCATTGTGTATAACCGTAACTACGACAGTATTCCAAAAGGAAACTACAACGGTAATACGTACACCGTAAAACGCGGTGATACTATGTTCTATATCGCTTGGATAACTGATAGTGATGTAAAAGAACTAGCATCAATGAATAACATCTCAGAACCTTATAGCTTAAACGTAGGGCAGGTGTTGAATATTGGTAACCGTCAGGTCAACACGGGTACTAATACCAATGTCAATACATCGGTTATTAATCAATCAAGTAGCGCTGGTGTTCAAACGGCACACACTAAACCAACAAACAATGGTGCTATGGGACCATTGATTACTAAACCGGCAACAACACCACCAAAAACAACGACACCGCCACCAACAACGAATACAAATACTACAACTGCTGCAACACCAGCACCAACGGCAGCTTCTGGTAAGTGGATTTGGCCTGCGCAAGGTAATATTATTGAAAGTTACTCAAGTGCGCCTGGCGGCAATAAAGGTATTGATATCGGTGGTACAAAAGGTTCACCAATAGTTGCCACTGCTGCGGGTAAAGTGGTTTATGCAGGTAGCGCATTACGCGGCTACGGTAACCTCGTTATCATTAAGCATAATGACGAATACCTCAGTGCATATGCACATAACGACACCATTTTGGTGCGTGAACAGCAAAATGTGAATGCGGGTCAGCAAATTGCCACAATGGGTAGCTCTGGAACCAGTTCTGTCCGACTACACTTTGAGATCCGCTATAAAGAAAAATCACTCAACCCAATGAGTTATTTGCCTAAGAAATAAATAAGTGGTTTTTTACTCGCATAGTGAATAATCCTAAAGTTAAGCCCTCTCCTTTACAAAAAGGAGAGGGCTTTTTCTTATCTGTAATTAATTAAAATATTGAAACAAAATAAATTTTATCTAAGTATAAGTGCTTATTAAAAGATTATTAAAAATGAGAGATCAATATAAAATTATAGATAACGTTAAATTAGACGGTTGATTCTCAACCAATGAATGCGTATGCTAAAAATTGTTATATAAAAAATGAATAAAGATTCGTTGTTATTAAAAGATGGACTATAAAATAACCCCTTGTTTAGGTGGATATTTCCTTTATTAGATTATCTTTTAAATAATAGTACGTAATAAAAATTATTGGATATTATTTTATTATTATGGGTTTTTATTTGTTTTTTTAGATGTAAGTAGTCACAAATAGCGCATCAAATAGAGTAATTTTACGTATAGATAAATGTACGTAAAATATAATAAAAAAACTGTTAATAACCTGCACTCAATAGTTAAGTTATATATTGAATAAAGAAAGAATAAAATTAACAGTAAAATAGATTATGTTATCTTTTATTTTGTAATTCGTTACAAGGGAAAATCAGTAAACCCGTTGTGTCGTGACACAGCGATAAACTGGTAAACAGACTTTAATCATGAGTCGTTTACCTAAATTATCAAGGGTAGGAGCAGCTGATGAGCCAAAGTACGCTAAGAGTAGACGAGTTATATACAGATGAAATTGAAGAGAACATGGAAGAGTTCGATGAAGTTGCTGCAAAAGAGGCAGAAAATGAGTCTGATGCTCAAGACGAAATTGAACTTATTGAAGGAGTCAACCAGCGTGCGCTCGATGCAACTCAGCTTTATTTAGGAGAAATTGGTTATTCTCCGTTGCTGACCGCTGAAGAAGAGGTTTTCTTTGCCCGTAGAGCGCTACGTGGTGATATTCCTTCAAGACAACGAATGATAGAAAGTAACCTACGTTTAGTTGTTAAGATTTCTCGTCGTTATACAAACCGAGGACTTGCTCTTCTTGATCTTATTGAAGAAGGGAATTTAGGTCTTATTCGTGCTGTTGAAAAATTCGATCCTGAAAAAGGTTTCCGTTTTTCAACTTATGCGACATGGTGGATACGTCAAACAATTGAACGTGCCATTATGAACCAGACCCGCACTATCCGCCTTCCCATTCATATCGTTAAAGAGCTGAATGTTTATTTAAGAACGGCAAGAGAATTAGCACATAAACTCGATCATGAGCCTAGTGTTGAAGAAATTGCACAAACATTGGATAAACCAGTTGAAGATGTGAGTAAAATGCTGCGTTTAAACGAACGTATTACTTCTGTTGATACCCCTATTGGGGGTGATTCAGATAAAGCATTACTTGATATTATCTCTGACGAAAATGAAGAAGGGCCGGAAGCAACAATTCAAAATAATAACCTCAAGGAAAATATCATAAAGTGGTTATTTGAATTGAATCCTAAGCAACGTGAAGTATTAGCACGTCGTTTCGGGTTATTAGGCTATGAAGCAGAAACTTTAGAAGATGTTGGTAGAGAGATTGGTCTGACAAGAGAAAGGGTTCGTCAAATTCAAGTTGAAGGACTACGTCGACTAAAAGACATTCTACAAAGTCAGGGATTATGTATTGAAGCACTTTTCAAAGCATAGTTAGCCACCCAATTTCTGTTTATAGCTTTAATTGACATATTGTTATTACCAAAGCCGATTAGTGGGTTTGCTAATCGGCTTTTCTTTATCTTGTATTATACGATTCAAAACGATAAAACAAGAGCGCAGTCTTGTACCTCGTCAGCCTGATGAAAGTAATAAAGGAAGATATGAAAGATTATTTTTTAAACGTTAAACTAGAGCGTTGCGATTTTAGCCAAAGTAAAATCTCTCCAAAGGGAATGGTGAGATTAATAGCATCAGGTAAAAACTTTTATCTTAATGAAGCTGATTTTGCTAACTCTCAAGATTTTCTTAAACGATTAAAACAAGGTGATGAGCTTAAAATCTGTGCAGAATTACTGAAAGATGGCAGTTTCTGGGTGCAATGGATTTATCATGATACAAAAGGAAGATTGGAGCCTGAACGAAAATTCACGCTAACAGCAAAACAGAAAAAATGGTTATTGATTGCATTTTTTCTGACCGTGATTGGAGGCTGGTGGAGTTATTTCTCGTTAATTTATTTAGAGCCTAATTTCTTTATCATTATCACAATGATTATTTCATTTGGTGCTGTCATGGCTGGGATCAGTTATATCGGAGAAAAAGTTTATCGCTATTTTCAGCGCACCAGCCCCAAACATAGAAAGAGAATAAAGGCGTTGGATAAAGTCATCGCCAAGCAAGCATTGATAGCTCCAGATGGCGAGCAACTCATTATTACTGGAATAAAATCAGCACCATTACCTTCATTTACCTTGAGTAAAAAGTCGTTTCCTCAAATAAAGCAAAGTAAAGTACAGCGAGTTAGAGGAATAATACAAATTCATAGTATTAATAGACTTCAAATACATTCCCGCAATAGCGAGACTGTAATAATGCAAATATCCTGTCTGATTAATAAACATCCTTTTGTATTAAGTTATAGAGAGCGCTTATTTTATTCTGATCATAATTTGTTTCTTGCTGATGGCGATGATGTTGAATTGTTCTTTTGGCAAGCTGAAGATAAGAACTCAGAGCCTGTTATCTTAGGGGTTTATAATCATACAGATAATGGCGCTTATTCAATTTCAGGACAAATGTATATTGGGCATCAGCGCACATATTGTTTATCGCTGTTAATAACCGCATTAGTCAGTATTTTTGTGTTCTCAATGGTTGCTGGTTTATCTATTTCCGATGTTTATGATAATGGAAATTATTGGGATAAATGGGATTGGTATTCTATTGGTGATGCTTTTTTAGGAATGGGTATTATCTATGGTTTAATCATGAGTGGCTTTGCCTTTTTAATTGCATTGTTTTCAAACCTTTATATTTTGTTTTCAGAAAAAGGTAATAGTAGTTATCAAACCCATTTTTTACTTCAGCAGCAATGTGTTGAGAACAAGCGACCGCTGTATATTACGGAGCTGCGTCAATGAATCCTTTTTTCCGTAAGCCTTTTATCATCATCACAAGCTTATTTATTTTAAGCTTACTGCTCTGTTATGGTGTGCTTTTTCATGGTTTTGCCTCTAAGTGGCAATGGAAAAATGAAAACGCCTCTGAGTTATCTTCATATCCTTATTCTCGTTATGATTGGCATAAGGTTTTTTATGCTGCTAGTGGGATATTAATTAAGACTGAATCTGATAGTGGGCGATATGACGTAGATATTTATGGTCGACTTCACCGCCAAGATAATCAGAGAAAATATACGCTGTACTTTTCTGACAAAGAAGGCACACGCTTTGTATCACAAGGCCAAGGTAGCTTTTATAACGCTTATTGCGTTCTTGATAAGTGTGTATTATTTACAGAACAGGGGCGTCAAAATATAGATTTAGCAAAGTTTACAGTCGCAGATTTAATGCCTTGGCAAGAGACTAACGCTGGCTATTATCGCTTCCCTTTAGCGCTTATCGGTGGAAAATTACTGTTTTCACAAACAACATCACAATTAGTATTAGTTGATAATAAGACGATACTGACAAGTTTAGATGAAGGTGAAAGCTGGGAATATTCAGTTAATACAGAAGATCTGGTGAAGCAGTATTACGCTGAGGATTTCGGTGAGTTTACACAATTTCATTATGCCCTTTCAGGTGATTCTCTGGTTATTTTTTACAATCATCATTACACAACAAACACGTTAGAAATCACGCTAAATTTAGTGAATAAAGAAGTAACAAAAACACGCTGGCTTCCTTTGCGTGTTAAAGAGGTTGCTCAAAATGATAAAGGTGATATCTATTTTATTGCTCAACATGCTTCTCGTGATCTCTATTCTGTGGTTCAACGTCAAACTGATGGAAATTTAAAAACTTTCTATGAAAGTGGTTATAAATATCTAAATGATTTGATGATAAGTAATGATGATTTGATTTTAAATAAAGGTCGTAACGATGATCAAACTACGCTAGTTTTCTCATTAAAAACAAAAAATTATACTTCTTATGAGAAAATTAATGACGATATGATGTTTAATCCTGCTTTATCTTCATTTATTCGTTTGTTTGATAATTACGGCGACGAAGATACTTTACTATTATTGGGTGAACGACTGAAATATAGCCATGCTTTTATTAAGTAGAGTTGTATTTATCTCTGACTATCTCTGTTTGATAAATTATAAAAAAAACCATAAAAAAGCTCTGTGAAATCAAACAGAGCTTTTTTTATTATCAGTATGTTGTACTGTTTATGGCCTATTTTGCCATCTCTTTTAAACGATAAAGTTGTTCTAATGCTTGTCGTGGTGTTAGGGCATCAGGATCGATTTTATCCAACGCTAATTCAATCTCTGAAGGTTCCGCTTCTGTTAATAACATCAGCTGTGATGTTTCAACATGACCAGAGCCGGAGTTGCCTGATAGCATTTCAAGCTCTTTTAATTTTTGCTTAGCTCGACGGATAACTTCTTTTGGAACACCCGCCAATGCAGCAACAGCTAAACCATAGCTTTTACTTGCCGCACCTTCTTGCACACTGTGCATAAAGGCAATTGTGTCACCATGCTCAACTGCGTCTAAGTGAATGTTTGCAGTACCTTCAAGTTTTTCAGGCAGTGTGGTTAATTCAAAATAGTGGGTTGCAAAGAGTGTCATTGCCTTAATTCGATTTGCTAAGTTTTCAGCACAGGCCCAAGCTAGAGATAGCCCATCATAAGTGGATGTACCTCGACCAATCTCATCCATTAAGACCAAGCTGTTTTCAGTCGCATTATGCAAAATATTAGCTGTTTCGGTCATTTCAACCATAAAGGTAGAGCGACCTGAAGCAAGATCATCAGAAGCACCCACACGCGTAAAGATACGATCGACTGGACCAATTAAAGCTTTTTCAGCAGGGACAAAGCTACCAATATAAGCAAGTAAAGTAATTAATGCAGCTTGGCGCATATAAGTACTTTTCCCTCCCATATTAGGGCCTGTAATTATCAGTAAGCGACGTTGAGGTGATAATTGTAATGGATTTGAAATAAAAGGTTCGCTAAGGACTTGTTCAACAACAGGGTGACGTCCCCCAGTGATCAGAATACCTGTTTTCTCACTCAATTCTGGGCGAGTATAATTTAATGATTCAGCACGTTCTGCAAGGTTAGAGAGAACATCTGTTTCAGCTAAAGCCTCAGCACTACTTTGTAATGCTGCAAGGTGAGGTAATAGCTTTTCAAAAATCTCTTCATAAAGCATTTTTTCGATAGCTAATGCCTTACCTTTAGAGGTTAATACCTTGTCTTCATACTCTTTTAATTCAGGGATGATGTAACGTTCAGCATTTTTCAACGTTTGACGACGAACATAGTGCATAGGCACTAAATTGCTTTGCCCACGACTGACTTGAATGTAATAGCCATGTACACCATTAAAGCCAACTTTAAGTGTATCAATACCCCATTTCTCACGTTCACGAATTTCAAGTTTATCAAGGTAATCACTTGCGCCATCGGCTAATGCGCGCCATTCGTCTAATTCGGCATTATAACCAGAGGCAATAACACCTCCGTCACGTACTAATACAGGTGGTGTTTCAACAATGGCATGTTCAAGTAATTCACATAATTCATCAAACTGGCTAATGCGCTTTTGTAATTCTTTAATGTAAGGCATATCGGCTTGTTCAAGCACTTGATGAATATCGTGATATTGCTGAAATGCATGACGCATACGGGAGAGATCACGAGGACGAGCTGATCGTAACGCTAAACGGGCTAATACGCGTTCTAAATCACCGACTTGGCGTAAAAAAGGCTGTAACTCAAAATAGAGCGGTTGTAATGCACTAATTGCATCTTGGCGTTTGATAAGTTGTTCACGTTGGCGTAATGGCGAATGTATCCAACGTTTTAGCATACGACTGCCCATCGGGGTAACGCAAAGGTCGAGTACAGATGCCAATGTGTTATCAGTGCCCCCTGCTAGATTTTGTGTTAATTCGAGATTACGACGAGTTGCGGCATCTAAAATAATTGAATCTTGAGGGCGTTCCATCGTGATGCTACGGATATGAGGGAGTGCAGTGCGCTGTGTATCTTTCACATATTGTAATAAGCACCCAGCGGCGCAGAGTGCTAAATGTGCATTTTCAACACCAAAACCTGTTAAATCACGAGTACCAAATTGCAGATTCAGTTGTTGTTTTGCTGTTTCTGGTTCAAATTCCCAAATAGGGCGACGGCGTAGACCTTGCTGGCGCTCAATAAGAGCCATTGACTCAAAGGTTTCTGGATAGAGCAATTCGGCTGGGTGGGTGCGTTGTAATTCGGCAATCATGCTTTCACTATCTGGCATTTCAGTAACACGAAAACGACCTGATGTGATATCTAACGTTGCATAGCCAAAAGCACCATTTTTGTCTTGCCAAATTGCGGCTAAAAGGTTGTCTTGACGCTCTTCAAGTAAGGCTTCATCAGTCACTGTACCTGGCGTAACAATACGAATAACTTTGCGCTCAACAGGACCTTTACTTGTTGCAGGATCACCAATTTGTTCACAAATGGCGACAGACTCGCCTAATTGCACCAATTTAGCGAGATAGTTCTCAACGGCGTGATGAGGAACACCAGCCATAGGAATAGGTTGGCCCGCAGACTGACCTCGTTTTGTTAATGAAATATCTAATAAGCGAGAGGCTTTTTTAGCATCATCAAAAAACAGTTCATAAAAGTCACCCATACGATAAAACAGTAAGATTTCAGGATGCTCTGCTTTAAGCTTAAGATACTGCTGCATCATTGGTGTGTGGGAGTCTAAATGTTGAATGTCAGTCATGTTGTTGTCTGTCTTAACGTATTGAATTTTGAGTTATTTGTGAAAATCTGTTGTTACACTGCATTTCGTTCTATTTCACAAGCTTTGCACGATCATATCACAAGGTTTCAGTCAGTTGTTTTAATGATACAAATATCTTTTTAGACCGAAAGCGAAATAATTTTAATCACTATAATATCGTTGATTAACCCTCAATGACAATTCACATTTTTTCTGAAAACTCTTTAATTATCCGATAGTAAGTATTGATGGAGATAATGTTTTAACGCAATAGTGAGGAAAGATATACGCTTTTTTAAACATAAAATATAAATACGCGGGTCATCAAAGCAAAACAAGATATTTAAGTGCATAACATAAGAAAATCATCCCTTTTGCGGTATAACTCGCATAAAAATAGTTTACTCGTGTTTTTCGATTTTTAAAGCGTGTGAAAAAATTAAGAGTATGTAAGAGTAATAAGGTATCTTATGGATAATAAGACAAAAACAAGCCAGTCATATTTTTATTAATAATAAATATTATGAATTGCTGGATTTTCTTGAAATAAACATAAAGAGTTACAGGAATGCCGCCTCGTATATTATCGCCATTACGTAATACCACTTATACTTTAAGACGTACTTCAGCACCAAACACATCAATTGTATTTAATGCAACAACAGATAATGACAGCAATATTATTTATTGGTTTGTTGATGATGCTTATCTAGGGAATAGTACAAAATCAGCGCTCAATAGAGTGGTATCCCAAAGAGAGTAGTCGCTATCGTATTCGCGCAGTAGATGATAAAGGAAGAGCGGATACACGAAATATTCGTGTTGATATTATTGGTGTGATTAACAAACAAGAAATCGAAGCACATTAATATTGGCGTTAAAGTTTGTAGGTTTTACTTAATGATTATCTTAACACTAAAATATTAATTTCTATCGTTATCTTATTCTGACTATTAACTCACTATATTGTTGCGAGATAATTATTAGGTAAAATATTGAAAAATTTATTTTATCTTGTGAGCAAGGAAGAAATAATCAACATGAAAACTAGAATTCTAAAATTAGCTTTATTAAGCGCATTAGCATTACCTTTAGTGGGATGTGGTGGTGGAACACCGACTTGTGACAGCTCAGAAGCAAAAGGCTTAGTCATTGATATTACAAAAGATGAACTTCGTGATCAAAAAATGGCTGCTGTGATCGATCAAATAAAGATCAAAGTAGAAAGCGTGCGTACTCGTGAACATGATGAGAAAAGAGATACTTACTCATGTGCTGCGGAACTTTCTTTTGAAGGTAAAGGCGGCAAAAATTCAATTCCGATTACTTATACCATTGAAAGCACCGATGACGGCAAAGAATTTTACGTTAATGTTTTCGGTTTATAATTGATCCAGAGAAAAAACCATAATAAAAAAGTAGATATATAAGTAACAAGCCTATATATCTACTTGTAATAAATTACGCTAGATCATCTAGAAATTCAGGTGATGGAACAAAGAATAATGTACCTGTTACAGGGGTACTGAATTTAAGTAATTTATCGGTATGGCCTTCAGGTGTGCCTGCAAACATATTTTCTAACATACGGTTAGTTGTTGAAAAATAACGCGCATAACCAATAAAGTAAGTACCATATTCATTTCTAGATGGATTGGAAAAAGGCATATTGGCTCTGACAATTTTTAAATCTTCGCCGTTCTCATCTTGAATATTGGTTACAACATTATGTGAACCGGGTTCTTTTTCTTCATCGGTTAACTCCACATCATTGAATTTGTGTCTACCAATGACTTTTTCTTGTTCGATAAGGGGCTGTTTTTCCCATGCTTCCATATCGTGAATATATTTTTGTACAAAGGCGTAACTGCCACCTTTAAATTCAGGATCTTCATCGCCAATAACGGCATAAGAAGCACGCTCATCTTCATACTCTGGGTTTTCAGTTCCATCGACAAAACCAATAATAGAACGGCCGTCAAAATATCTAAACCCATGAACTTCATCAACAGGCGTAACAATATTCTTTAGCTTTTGGCTGATGATAGACGCTAATTCGTAGCAGGCTGAAACTTTGAGGGCTCGAATATGGAAAAAGAGATCGCCTGGAGTAGAAACCGCAGTATAAGTGTCACCTTTAATTTCTTTAAAGGTATTTAGCTCTTTGGGTTTTGGCTGATTGGGAAATAATGTAGTCCACGCATTTGCACCGAATCCCATTACACAACTTGTTTCCAATTCAGGAAAACGTGTCCTCATACTACGTATCAAACCAGAAAAATTATTACAAAAATCGATCAGAGTATCGCGGTTTTCAGATGAGTGGGTGAGGTTAAAAACTAAAAAATAAGCATTCTCACAGGGTGATTTCGTAACATCTTGGTATTTCATAGTGATCCCTAAATGACGAATAATAGATGAATAATAATTAAGCTATATTTACAAAATATTGTTTTTTAGTTTTACACCAAAAACCTCTCTATTACAAAGAGAGGGTGAGATTTTTATTTTTATAAGTAACGAGTTTCAATATGATACTCTTTTTTAGAATATAAAATGTGGGCAACAAATATTTATCTAAATGAATTAATTCAATTCTGAGTCTGGAATATCATATTTTATGACAACACGATTTTTATACAATAATTCTGATTTAATTAATTGAGGAAAAGCGCCCACATTGTTTTTAGTGTAAATATCTCGCCAAATTTCATTACAACGATACACATGCTCTCCCTTTTTGATAAAAGAAGAAGATTTCTCATAAATATGATAACGATATTCCCTTGCTTCGCTACAAAGGAGCTCGCCTTCTAACTGATGTTCAGCGACATGTAATCTAATTTGATAATCATAAGGCGTTGGATTATATAAGACTAAATCTACATAGTTATAAAAAATAGCGGCTCCTGAGCCAAAAGGGAGGACTCGTCCTTCATCAGGAAAGGGATCAAAACTGTGATTGGCTTTTTCAATCACTTTTAATTCAGAATGTAGTGCTAACCAATGTATTAAATTACTGGCTTGACAAATTCCACCGCCTACACCTTTTCTTGCTTCACCATAGGAGAGTTGCATGCCATCAATAAAACCTCTTTTATAGCTAGGTTTACCAATTAAATAGCAAAAAGAGAAATACTCTCCCGATTTTATCACGATACCATCTAATGCTTTTTCAACTAATTTAAGATTCGTTATCTTATTGTATTGTAATTGGATATCACTTTCGCCACGGCGACTAATTAATTTAGATGTGTGTTTTAGATAACGGTGTGAAAGCCGATGTTCTGGTTGAACGTCTCTGCTGTATTTTCGATTTGAAAATCGCCAACTAAGAGAGCGAAATAAACGACGTTGTGCCACTCTCAAAGTATAAAGAATAGGGTGATAAGACGAGAGTGTTCTACGCATAAAATCCTTTTAAACAATAGTTAATAGAAAGAGATAAACGTGAGTATGATAACGATTGAATGAGTGTATTGATACGCCGATATCCTTAAAATAATAGAGCTAAGAATTTAGCCAATAAATTTATTTATTGATATCTTTCGTTAAAATTTGAGCTTGAGATTGTAAAACAGATAAAAAATTCTTAGTGGCTGGAGAGATATACTTTTCTTTATGATAAAAGTAACGAATGCCTCGGCTAAATTGGATATCATCAAATGCAATTTCACATAAAAGACCTGATTTTAATTCTTGCATAATAGACAAACGAGATAAAATTGAGACTCCTAAACCGTGAATAACCCCCTGTTTTATTCCTTCCAAGCTATTTATTTCCATCACATTTTTGAGTTCTTTATTATTTTCTTGGATCCTATCTAATAAAAAATCACGGGTAGCAGAGTGCTCTGGTTTGATCAGAAAAACTTCTGAGGCAATATCAGAAAATCTGCAATGTTTCTTTTTTGACAGCCAATGTTCAGGTGAACAAATAAGCACTAAGGGATCGATAAGAAAGGTATCAAGATGATATTCCGTCGGATCTAAATAGATATGATCTGACATGATCAAAAATTCTAATTCTTGGGTATCAAGTTTATGGATAAGTTGTGTTGAGCTTGAAATATCCATACTTAATTTCACATCTGGATACTGTTCTCTAAATTGCGCCATAATTTGAGGTAATAGGTAAACGCCAACAAAATGGCTAGCGCCAAACTTAATTTCACCTTTAGAGGGATCATCAAATTGTCGCATATGCTCAGAAGAGGATTTTACTAAATTAATAATTTGGGTTGCGTACTGCTGATAAACCTTACCTTGAGGCGTTAAATAAAGCCGATTATTGATCCTTTCAAACAATGTTGTTTGCAATTCTTCTTCTAGTTTTCTGATTTTAATACTGACACTTGGTTGAGTGCAGAATAGACGCTCTGCGGTTTCAGTAACATTAAAACCGTTGGCAAGTAGTAGAAAAGCATCAAGTTGGCTTAAATTCATCTCAGCACCATAAATTATTTTTATAGTTATAATATATTAATACAATTATCTTTATACCTCAATATTTCTATACTGAACTTCCTACCCTACACATTAAGAGGAATCGGTTATGGAAAAGACTGCGAAGCGAGATGACATCGCTAAACCAGCGCCATCATCACCAAAACAAAACGGTAAGAAAATAACCTTAAAAACAATAGGAATACCTTTAGCTTTATTGGTATTACTCGTTTTATTTTTTATGCCAACACCCGATGGATTAAGTATTGAAGGGCAAAAAGCCATTGCTATTTTTTGTGCCGCGTTAATTTTATGGGTGTGTGGATCTTTACCCATTTATTTAACCTCAATGCTCGTTATTGTCTTACTTCCAATAACGGGCACTGTTGCAAAAGAGAAAGTGGTTTTCGGTACATTAGGTTATGACGTTATTTGGTTGATGGTTTCAGCATTTGTTTTAACGTCCGCCATGATCAAATCGAATATTGCCAGACGCTTTGCTCTATGGATGATCACCAAATTTGGGCAAACACCCAAAAAAGCGTTATTTGTCCTTATTTTAATTAACTTCAGCTTAGTTTTCTTTGTTCCCTCAACGACTGCACGCGCGACATTAATGGTGCCTATTTGTATGATCTTATTAGAGATACATAAGGCAATTCCTGGAAAAAGTAATTACGGGAAATTAATGATGTTGCAAGGCGTACAAGCTGATGCTTTGGCAACATCCGGTGTAATGACGGGAACTGCGGCTAATATTATTGCAGTTGGATTTATCAATTCACAAGCCGGTGGTTCTATTGGTTATATGGATTGGTTAATTGCTTCTTTCCCATTAGCTATTGTTGGTATGACTATCTCCTTTTTTATTGGATTAAAATTATTCTCTTTTAAGGGGGAAGTGGATTTTGAAGGTTCGCTAGAGAAATTAAAAAAAGAACGTTCTCAACTTGGTGCATTAACTAAGAATGAGAAAAAAGCCATGTATATCTTTTTAATGGCAGTGTTCTTATGGGCAACCGAAAGTTATCACCAAGATATGTTTGGCTTCAAAATTAGCGTTTATATGACTGCTGTTATTGCTGCCATTCTCTGTCTGATGCCTCGTATTGGCTTATTAACGTGGAATGAAGCCAATATTAAATGGGATCTTATGATATTTGCAGCAGGTGCTTATGCGGCAGGTAATACTTTAGAATCCACACAAGGTGCGCAATGGTTAATTGGTAAAATGGTTTATGGGCTCGGACTCGAAAATATGAGTACGACGATGGTCTATGTTGTTGTTGTCTTTATCTGTATGTATAGCCATTTAATTTTTACGAGTAAAACCGTGAAAACGACCATATTAATTCCAGCCATTATTGCGCTTGCCAAAACATTAGGCATGGATCCGGTAACATTAGCATTAGCCGCGTCATTTACACTCACATATACCATTACATTACCACCACATTCAAAAGTAAATACCATCTATTTTTCAAGTGGTTACTTTAGTGTATTAGACCAAATGAAATATGGATTAATTACCTGTTTTGTTGGTGCATCGGTAATTTCTATTGCGATATTCACTTGGTTCCAAATTCTTGGATATGGTCTTTAAGCCATTAAATTAAGGAATAATAATGAGACTAATTTTATTAAGACACGGTGAAACCTTATGGAATATGGAATCACGCTTACAAGGACATGCTAATTCTTGTTTATCACCAAAAGGCATTAATCAAGCAATGGCGATAAAAGAGAGTATTAAATTGTTATCACCCGCTAGGATTATTACGTCAGATTTAGGGCGAACAGTACAAACCGCAGAAATTGTCGGTCATCCCGAAGCGGTTAAAGAGCCGTTATTACGTGAGTTAAATATGGGGGAATGGACAGGACAGCGAAAACCAGAACTCATAAGACATCATGCAGATAAATACAAAAATTGGCGAGCAGGAACATATACGCCACCTAAAGGTGAAAATTGGTTTGATTTTTGTGATCGTATTGGTGCGGCATTAAAGGAATGGGTACATAAAGAAGACAGTGATTTATTAGCGGTTGTGCATAGTGGTGTTATTCGTGCAGCCTGCAAAGTATTTTTAAATTTGTCACCTGAGTTTTTATTACCCGCAACACCAGGCACAATAACGATATTTAATTTTGATCTTAATTCTGATAAAGCGCCAAAATTAGAAGCCTATAATATTGGATCTTATATGCCAGATAAGAATGTCGCTGATTAAGATTAATAAGAAGTGGTTTTCAATTTAATCATCCTGTTTTAAACGTATTTATTATTTAAGGCTAGAATTTAAATCTAGAATTTAAATTTGAAATTTAAATCTGAAATTTAAAATAAGTCACTCCGATATTAAATCAGAGCAAGGGAAACTTTGCTCTGATTTATTGAAATCAAACCATTAAATCCTACCAATATCCCAACACCTTCCACCACATGCTACCAAGGGTTATCCAAACGATAAGGTTAACCACACTCATCACAAATCCCGTTTTCCACCATTCACCTAATGTGGCGTAGCCAGAACCGAAAATAATGGGGGCGGTGCCTGTGCCGTAATGAGTGAGTGACATCATTAATGAAGATGAGAATGCCAAAATAAGCCCTAATAACATTGGTGGTGCGCCAAGGGCTAAACCTGCGGCATAAAAAGCGGCGAACATTGCGGTAATATGAGCAGTAGTACTAGCAAAGAAATAATGAGAATAAACATAAATTAGTACCAGTAATATCATGCCACTGACCCAACTAATACCCATGCTATCAATACTTGCCCCTACACTGAGTGACAACCATTTAATTAATCCTAATTTTCCTAAGAAGGATGCCATCATTACTAATGCAGAGAACCAAACTACTGTATCCCATGCACCTTTGTTTTTTAAAATATCATCCCAATTTAAAACGCCAGTACATAATAAAATCGACAAACCAATAAAGGCTGCTGTTGTTGCATTAACGCTAAATCCATCACCAAATAATAATGCTGGGACACCAGCCCACATGATTAATAACAAGGCGAAGACGGCAAGAGTTATTTTTTCAGGTAATGAAATAGGGCCTAATTGCGCTAAACGCTCTTTGGCAAAATGAGGTGCATTTGGAGTGCGGGTTATTTCAGGCTTATACAGTAGATAAATAACAATAGGCATTAAAATTAATGAAACGATAGCTGGCACAAAAGCCGCAATTGCCCACATAGACCAACTAAGCTCATGTGTAGGATCTGTTTCACTAATAATTAAACTGACAATTAGCGGGTTAGGAGCTGTTGCCGTAATAAACATAGCAGAAGTAATAGGATTTATATTGTAGTTCACTAAAGAGAGGTAACGGCCTATTTTACCACTTGTACCATCTTCCGCTTTAGAGTTAAAACTATCTGAAATTGATCGCATAATGGGGTGAATAATCCCACCCCCTCGTGCGGTATTACTTGGTGTTACAGGAGCTAAGATTGTTTCTGCAATTGCTAATGAATAGGCTATTCCAATGGTTCTTTTACCAAAAAGTGAAATAAAATAATAACCAATTCTAGCGCCGAGTCCCGTTTTATTTAGACTCATTGATACCATAATGGAAATACCAATTAACCAGATAAGATCATTGGAAAATCCACTTAATGCATCACCGATAGCGGCTTTGGTTGAATTAGGATTAGTGACACCTGTAACAGCGACTAATGCGATAGCAATAATAGATACAGCACCGATAGGAAGTGCTTTACCAATAATGGCGGCGATAGTACCGACAAAGAGTGCTAATAAATGCCAAGCATTGGGATCAACCCCCTGTGGTACAGGAACAAGAAACCAGATAATAAGGGTAATAGAAACGGCGATTAATGTAGGTATAGGTCGTAATGGAGTTAATTTATTCATCAGGTTATTCCATTAGGTTGCAGGTTAAATAAATAATCGGAAGTAAAAAGTAAAGCTAATAAGTATTTTTATTGAAGATGATCTTATTAACATATTATTAAATATTCATTGATTGATGTCATAAAAATAAAATTATTTATTAACTTAATTTTAAAATAAGAGATTTTATGTAACTTAATGTTATTGAAATACAGGGTGATTATTTATCTTTATGTTTTTATTGTTGTTTTTTTATTTTTATTATTATAACTAAACATTAATAATAAAAACTAAATTCAATGATAGGTGGAAATAAAATATAATTATGGTATGTAATTTTATCTCATATCACATTTATAATATTAAATTAATAAGATTATAACGGATTGTGTTACTATTCTCGGTCGCCTTTATTTTATTAACCTATGTGATTATAATGTCATTAACAATAGCTGAATAATGGTAAATAATATTTACAATTATTTTTTGCCATAATATCGAGATCTGAAACAATTCAGCTAAATATTGAAAATAACCTAATAGGTGATACACAATGAAGTACGATTTAAATGATCTCTACTATTTTGTGAAAGTCGTTGAGTTTGGCGGTTTTTCTCAAGCGGCAGAAACATTAGGTATACCTAAATCTAAACTAAGTCGTCGTATCGCTGATTTGGAACAGAAACTCAATGTCTCTTTGATTTATCGTTCTACACGTCAATTTCATGTCACTAAAATCGGGCAGACATTTTATCAGCAGTGTAAAAATGTGGTTGCAGAAGCTGAAATAGCGGAAGAAATTATTTATTCGGTACAAGGGCACCCACATGGCACCATTAAACTCTCGTGTCCTGTCGCATTATTACAAATTTATATTCAAGATATTTTAGTCGATTTTATGGAAAAATATCCAGATATTAATATTCAGATCTTAGCCATTAATCGACCTGTTGATGTAATTAGTGAAGGCCTTGATTTAGCTTTACGAGTAAGAGCATTACCGCTAGATGATTCAGGTTTAACAATGAAAATTCTAGGCTATTCTCGACGTGTTCTAGTTGCCAGTCCCCTGTTATTTGAAGGGCAAGAGCTTCCTGATTCACCAGAACAACTTGCAGATTATCCTATTTTGGCAAATAGCGAACACTCACAACAATACACACTTACGTTGACTCATGAAAATGGTACGGTTTCCACACAACACGTAACGCCGAAATTAGCGACAACAGATGTTATTACGCTTTATAAAGCAACATTAAAAGGATTAGGAATAGCGCGATTACCACTGAGTGTGGTTGAAAAAGAATTACAAGACGGCACGCTAATTGAAGTGTTGCCAAATTGGCGTTTTCCTAAAGATGTTATTCATGCAGTTTATCCGTCAAGAAAAGGGTTATTACCTGCTATTCAGGTGTTGCTGGAATACCTTGCTGATAATATGTTGCCATTGAAAGAGTAGAACAATATAAAAACGGCTCCGAATATTAAAGGGAGCCGTTTGAATGTTTATTGCTTTATACCGTATTTAAAAAAGTGTTACTCATTAGGAATACGACCAAATTTACCTTGGTTAAAATCATCAATGGCCTGTCTGATTTGTGCTTCGCTATTCATCACAAAAGGACCATAACCTACAACAGGCTCATTAATAGGCTCACCACTGAGATATAAGACGATAGCATCATCTTCAATCGCTTCAAGATTAACAGTACCACCTTCATTATCTAAAATAACCAAATCACCTGTTTGTAATTGGGTCTGATTATCAAGATAAACACTACCGTGTAGAACGACTAAGCCAACATAGCGATCTTTCTTGGTCGGCAGCGTCACTGATTTTGTGCTTTTTAATTGGAGATCCCACACATCTACAGGTGAAAAGGTTTTTGCTGCGCCATCTGTATCATGATAATTCCCAGCAATAACGCGCAATTGACCCGCGTTATCTGCCAAAGGAAGTACAGGGATCGCGCTTTCTTTTAATAACTGATAGCCAGCAGGTGCTGATTTAGCCTCAGATGGAAGGTTAACCCACAACTGCACCATATCTAACACACCGCCTTCTTTAGTAAATGCATCAGAATGATATTCTTGATGTAAAATACCTGAAGCAGCGGTCATCCACTGCACATCACCTGGACCGATTACGCCACCTTCTCCAGTGGAATCATGGTGTGCAACTTCACCTTTATAAACGATAGTGACCGTTTCAAATCCGCGGTGAGGGTGTTCACCGACACCACGATTATGTCCTTGAGATGCAGGAAAATCAGTAGGGCCAGCTCTATCTAAAAGTAAAAATGGGTTTAAATATTTACCATGATTACCATAACTAAAGAGTGAGCGAACATGAAAACCATCACCAACCCAATGTTGACGAGGTGCTTTATAAATACCTATGATCTTTTTCATAAAATGTTCCTATAAAATGTCTATAGGTGCTATTTTAGAACGACTAATATATTTAAGTAGTATCAAAATTAGATTTCATCATCCTAAAAATAGAACAATAATAAAATGTTTCAGTGTTCTATTTTTAGAATAGTGTTTATCAGAATTGCTACTACCGAGCTTTTAATTAATTGACTATTGTTTATTACAGCAGAAGAGAAACGATATAAAAATATTTTTCCCTAATATTTTTCTCTAATATTTTTCTTCAATCATGTTAATAATCAACTTTATTAATTAAAAGGAATAAACAAATGAGCACTCCAGCAAATTTTAATGGTCAACGCCCTGTAATTAATCCAGAAGATGCTGTTATGTTATTAATTGATCACCAAAGTGGTTTATTTCAAACCGTAGGTGATATGCCAATGACTGAATTACGAGCACGCGCTTCAGTATTAGCGAAAATGGCAACATTAGCTAATATGCCTGTTATTACAACTGCTTCTGTACCACAAGGCCCTAATGGTCCATTAATTCCTGAAATTCATCAAAATGCACCTCATGCAAAATATATTGCACGTAAAGGTGAAATTAACGCTTGGGATAATCCTGAGTTTGTTGAAGCTGTTAAAGCAACAGGTAAAAAGCAATTAATTATCGCGGGTACTATTACGAGTGTTTGTATGGCATTCCCTGCAATTAGTGCGGTTGCTGAAGGTTATCAAGTCTTTGCAGTGATTGATGCATCAGGTACTTACAGTAAAATGGCTGAAGAAATTACCTTAGCTCGTATTGTTCAAGCGGGTGTAGTACCGATGGACACCGCAGCGGTTGCTTCTGAAATTCAAAAAACATGGAATCGTGCTGATGCCGCTGAATGGGCGCAAGCGTATACTCAGATTTTCCCTGCTTATCAGTTATTAATTGAAAGTTATAGCAAAGCTCAAGACGTATTAAAAAATAACGAAGTTTTAGATTCTCAGCGTTAATTAATTTTAAATTCTCTTTGTTTAAAAATGCCTATAAAGCTTTTTCTTTATGGGCATTATTTTATAAAAATATATTAGGAATCAATAATGAAATTTATTTTACCTGCCGTATTATCCTCATTATTACTTGTGCCGACAGTGCAAGCAAATGAATATAAACTTGAGCCAACACACACTAAGGCTATGTTTTATATTGATCACTTTGGCACTTCGACCAATAGTGGTGGTTTTTATGAGATTGAAGGGGATTTAACTTATTCACCAGAAAAGAATATAGGAAAAATAAATGTTTCTATTCCAGTTAAAACATTAAATACGGGATTAAAGGCATTTGATAATCATGTGAAAAGTGCCGATATTTTAGATGCAGATAAATACCTAACAATTCAGTTTTCTTCAACACAATGGCATTTTTCTAATAATAAGCCTACATCTATTGATGGGTTATTAACAATGAAAGGGAAAACACTGCCAATTCATTTAACAGCAACTAAATTTAATTGTTATGAAAGCCCTGTATTTAATGCACCTGTTTGTGGGGGAGATTTTGAAACAACCATTAAACGTTCAGATTGGGGCGTAGACTTTTTAGTCAAAGAAGGAATGGCGGATAATATGACATTAAAAATTCAAGTTGAAGCTATTAAGCAGTAACTTAAGTTATATATTAAATATTCTTTCTATTTTAAAAGCCTTATTAAATAAAAGGCTTTTTTGTTTTTTATAAAATTAAATACAATTGAAAATAAAGATTAACTTAAAAATTTAACAAAGGAAAATAGCCTTTTTTATTTATTGATAATAATTATTTATTGTTGTATGTTATAAAATTGTAACTTGATAATTGGTTGTCTTTGTTTTATTTGAAGTTTGTATTCCATTGATTGTTTCTTATTCGTTAAATTCCTCTATGAAGTTTTAGGTTTTATCCTTAAATTAATAAGCTTTCCTCATCATAATTTATTTAATAAATATCGTTCGATTAAATAAAAATTTTTTACAATAAGTAAGTGTGACTTCTGTCACTCTACATTTCGATATTTCTTCAGTATGTTTATATACAGAGATTAGAAATTAATAAATCAGACATTTATTTATATTGCTTAATAAATTAAGCAAATAGGCTTCTTATTATCAAAAAAACGAAATGCAAATAGATATGTGCTGTTACATATATTAAATGCGTTAAGGATATCATAATGATCCATGCTTTTATTAAAAAAGGGAGCTTTCAGGATTCAGTAAGCCTGATGATTATTTCCCGAAAATTAAGTGAAGCCCCAGAGGTGGAAGAAATTTCCGTCATGATGGGAACACCAGCGAATAAATCTCTTCTCGATGTCACCGGTTTCTGGCACGACATGTTTAACGAAGCCACACCGAATGACATTTGTGTTTCGATTAAAGCGGAATCAGACGATCCTTCCATTATCGATATGATTTCTACGGCATTAGAGGAAGCACTGGCAGAGATAGCCAGTGGTCAAAAAGGTGGTAACAAATTAACGACAGTGCGTAGCTGGCGTACCGCTAAACAAAAAAGCACGAATGCCAATATGTTACTTATCTCTATTGCGGGGGAATATGCGGCTGAATTAGCTGATACCGGTTTAGAAGATGGCTGTAACGTTATGCTGTTCTCTGACAACGTTTCTATCGCAGATGAAAAAGCATTAAAAGAAAAAGCAGCTGCAAAAGGTCTGATTGTGATGGGGCCTGACTGTGGTACTGCGAATATTGCGGGTGCTCCTCTTGCTTTCGCGAATATTGCACCTAAAGGTTCAATAGGTATTGTGGGCGCATCAGGTACTGGTATTCAAGAAATCACCTCACAGATTGTTTTACAGCGCCAAGGTATTTCTCACTCCATTGGTTTAGGTGGGCGTGATTTAACTGAGCAAATTGGTGGCATCAGTGCAATAACAGCTATCAATATGCTGGCTGCTGATCCTAATACTCGAGTTATTGCTTTTGTTTCTAAGCCACCAGCGCCAGCTGTTCGCCAAAAAATCATTGCTGAAATGAAACGCCATAACAAACCGATTGTGGCTCAATTCTTAGGAACAAAACCTGAGAAATTCCAAGACGACAATATCTATTTCACTCGCACTTTAGATGAAACTGCACGTATTGCGGCTGAATTAGCTCGTGTTGAAGATATTGCCGCGGAATTACCAAAAGTAGCAGGTAAGAAAATCATTGGTCTTTATGCCGGTGGTACGTTAGCGGCTGAGTGCGCCATGTTGTTATCTGAAAAACTCAATGTTGAAGTCGATAACGAGCATAAACAAGGCACGATGCTAGATGCTGATGGTCACAAAATTATCGATATGGGTGATGACTTCTATACACAGGGTAAACCACACCCAATGATTGACCCATCTACACGTAACAAATTTATCAGTGAGCTAAGTAATAAAACTGAAGCGGGCGTGTTACTGGTTGATTTTGTTATTGGTTATGGCGCAACTCAAGATCCAGCTGGCGCGTTAATTCAGGAAATCAAAAAACTGAATGAGAAACGTGGCGAAGCAAATCCACTGATCACTATCGCAACTATCACGGGTACTGAAGACGATCCACAAAACCGTAGCGAACAGCAAAAACAGCTAAAAGAAGCGGGCATTATTGTGATGGATACGTTGCCAGAAGCCGTTTTATTAGCCAAAGAATTAATCCAGCCTCATCCAGCAGAAGCACATGCTGAAGTGTCGCCACTGCTTAACGGGATCTCTGTGATCAACGCAGGATTACGTAGCTTTGCAGACGATCTGCAATCAAGTGGCACCCCCGTTGTTCATTATCAGTGGGCACCTGTCGCAGGTGGCAATAAAAAACTGGCTGAAATATTAAAGAAATTGAAATAAGGAATTGCAGATATGTACTCAACTATCGAACAAGCGAATGAAGCAGTTATCGAACGTATCCGTGAAGCCCGTCCTCACTGGTGTGATGTTAGCTTAGCAAAAGAAGTTGTTCCTGCTTTAGAGACAGGTAAAAAATTACTTCACGCAGGTCCACCAGTAACTTGGGGGGAAATGAGTGGCCCTGTTCGCGGTGCATGTATCGGTGCTTCTTTATTTGAAGGTTGGGCAGAAACTGAAGAACAAGCATTGGCAATGTTAGAAGCCGGTGAAATTGAGTTTATTCCTTGCCATAACGTGAATGCAGTAGGCCCAATGGGCGGTATTACTTCTGCTCATATGCCAATGCTGGTTATCAAAAACCACATTCATGGTAACTACGCTTACTGCAACATGAACGAAGGTATCGGTAAAGTGATGCGCTTTGGTGCTTACGGTCCAGATGTGCAAGAGCGTTTACATTGGATGCAAAATAGCTTGGCGCCAGTATTAAAAGCAGCGATTGCAACGTTTGAAAACGGTATCGATCTGACGGCAATTATGGGACAAGCAATTACGATGGGTGATGAATTCCACCAACGTAACATCGCCGCATCTGCACTGTTACTGCGCCAGCTTGCACCAGTACTAGGCACTTTAGATTTCGAAGAAGCTGAAATCACAAAAGTAACTAAATTCCTGAGCATTACAGACCAATTCTTCCTGAACTTAGCAATGGCTTACTGTAAGGCTGCGATGGATGCGGGTGCTCAAATCAAGCAAGGTACTATCGTCACTGTAATGACACGTAATGGCAGCAACTTTGGTATCAAAATCAGCGGAATGGGTGACCAATGGTTTACCGCTCCAGTAAATACACCACAAGGTCTGTTCTTCTCAGGCTTTAGTCAAGCAGATGCGAATCCAGATATCGGTGATAGTGCAATCACTGAAACCTTCGGTATTGGTGGCGCAGCAATGGTTGCAGCTCCTGGTGTAACACGCTTTGTTGGGGCATCAGGTGGTATGGATGCGGCGCGTGAAGTGACTGAAGAAATGGCTGAGATCTATCTTGCACGCAACATGATGTTGCAAATTCCAACTTGGGATTTCCAAGGTGCATGTTTAGGTTTAGATGCTCGTCGCGTTGTTGAAACTGGGATCACGCCACTGATTAACACAGGGATTGCACATAAAGAGCCGGGTGTTGGTCAGATTGGTGCTGGTACTGTACGCGCACCTTTAGGTTGCTTTGAAAAAGCAATTGTTGCACTTGCTGAAGAGCTAGGCATCGACGCTTAATCTCGTTTTTTAACGACAAAGTGCAGCAATAAAGGGGGCATTATGCAAATTCAAGCACTTCAAACCAGCCAGCATATCACTGACTTTGAAGGTGAGATTAAATGTGTGGGCATTTATGACCATGCTTTGAATTTCATTTGCCCTCAACAACGCTTAATGACTTTTCATCGTGAAGGAAAAGGATTAAGCCCGATGGGATGGTTACTAAAACAAGATGATTTTGATTATTTTGCCAAACAGTGCCATCCCTCGATTGTGATGAGTCTTAAAAATCATCAAGTGACACTCGCAAATAAACTCACATTGATCGCAGGTCAAAGTGAGAATTTGCGCTTACAAGATAAAGCGAATTTAGATTTACGTTGGTTAGAAAGTTTTTTTTCTCTGTTATCTCCCTCGATTGCAACGGGGCTATACGGCTCATTGAAAAATTACCGTCAAATCGCGCAACTCAGTGAAATTAGATTACTAACTAAGCTATTTCATAACCAGCTATTAGGCAATGCGGTTAACTGGGCTATTTTTACAGGAAAAGGCCCCGGATTAACGCCAAGTTCAGATGATATGCTGGTGGGGATGCTATTTGCACATTATTTAGCAGAGCCAGAAAATAAACTTAATAATTTTTTTAATAACACACCGCCTTTATCTGAATTGACCACCATTGTCAGTAAGCATTATTTGGAATATGCCACACAGGGAATATTTTCTACCTATCTCATTCAACTAGGTAAAAAAATAAAGAATAAAGAGATTATTTTTAAGGATATGTTGGAAATACTCTCTATTGGTCATCATTCTGGTGCAGATACATTACTGGGCTTATGGATTGGTTACCAAACTAAAAAACAACAACAGCATATTGATTAATATTTTTTAATAAAAGAATTTATATAAACATTCGGATACGGATAATTATGAAAACAATTGTTATTGCTTTAGGCGGAAATGCATTATTGCAACGCGGGGAAGTTTTGTCTGCTGAAAATCAATATAAAAATATTGAATTGATGTCAGAGACAATTAATAAATTAGCTAAAGAGTATCGTGTTGTATTAGTACACGGTAATGGGCCTCAAGTTGGATTGCTTGCACTTCAAAACCTTGCATATCAAGATGTTCCTGCATATCCATTGGATATCTTAGTCGCAGAAAGCCAAGGTATGATTGGTTATATGATGATGCAGAAAATTAATCAAAATCACCCTGAACAAGCTATTACAACGGTAATGACTCGAGTTTCCGTTGATATTAATGATGAAGCATTTAACGATCCAAGTAAATTTATTGGCCCTATTTATGATGAAGCTGCTAAAGAAGAGTTAATTGCGAAGTATCAATGGACATTTAAACAAGACGGTAAATATTATCGTCGTGTTGTGCCATCACCAACACCGAAAAAGATTATTGATATCGAAGCAGTAAGACTTTTATTAGATAAAGGTCATATTGTTATTTGTGGTGGCGGTGGCGGTATTCCAGTCAACAATTCAAATAATGAATTTATTGGTAGTGAAGCTGTTATTGATAAAGATTTAACGGCGGCTTTAATTTCTCGTGAATTAAATGCAGAGCACTTTGTTATTTTAACAGAGGCAGATGCTATTTATAAAAATTGGGGTACACCAGAACAAGCTGCAATTCGTGAAGCAACACCAGAAGAACTTGCACCAATGGCTGTCGCTGATGGCGCAATGGGACCAAAAATCATGGCAGTGAGTGATTTTGTTAATGCAACAGGGCAACAAGCTCATATTGGTGCATTACAAAATATTCAACAAGTTATTGAAGGTCAGTCTGGCACTTTAATTTATCAGTCTTAATAAAAATGCTTTCAGGAGCGTCATTATGAACGATGCACAAGTGAATGAGAAAGGCAAAGTCCCTTATTGGGTTAAACTGACCATTATCTTCTTCTTTGGTTGGATTGCGCTGTATGGTAGCCGTGCTATTGTTGGCCCTTTAATGGTAAATATTGGTGCTGAGTTTGATCTGTCTAAAGCTCAACTTGGCTCCATCATGAGTATTTTCTTTATCGGATATACTGCGCTAAATATTCCATCAGGCATGATTGGTGACTATTTAGGTAAGAAAAAAGTATTAGTAACAGGTGTTGTTCTCTTCGGTGGATTCACCATTATTGCGGGTATGATGCCAACTTACGTGACCTTTATGTTTGCATGGGTCATGGTGGGGATATTCCAAGGTTTCTATTATGGCCCTCAGTATGGTCTATCCTCAGAAGCGATACCAAAACATCGTATTACATTAGGTAGTGCGATTATCAATAGTGGTATGGCATTTGGTTTGTCTATTGGTTACTACATCTCAAGTATTTCTGTTGGTGAGATGGGAATGAGCTGGCGTGCTCCGTTCTATATCATTGGTGTGCCAATTATTATTATTGGTTTGGTTATGTTATGGATCATCAAAGATAAGCCAAAAGCACAACCTGCGGCAGAAAATGGCGCACCAAAACAAAAAGTTAAACTGACATTTAAAGATTTATTTGGTAATCGCAATATCAACCTTGCGTATGTCACCATCTTCTGTTCAATCTATGGCTTCTTTGTCTTAGTAACGTGGTTACCGTATTACTTAGAAACTGAGCGTGGAATTACTGGGACACAAATTTCAACTATCGCATCATTAATGCCGTGGTTTGCTATTCCTGGTTCACTTATTTTTAGCTGGGTTTCAGATAAAATTGGTCGCCGTAAACCTGTATTATTGATCATGTTACCGCTGTCATTAGTCGCTATTCTTGCTGTGCCAATGTCAGAATCAATGCCTGTGTTAATTGGCGCGCTGATCCTTTACGGCATTGTCGGTAAAATCAGCACAAACCCAGTACTTGTTGCTGTGGTTGCTGATAACTCACCGCGACATGCACTAGGTACATCATTTGGTGTTTATAACTGTATCGGTATGCTGGGTTCTGTTTTTGCACCAACATTAACTGGTTTCCTATCAGACAAAACAGGTAGCATGGACTCAGGTTTCTACTTTGCAGCTATTCTGATTTGTATCGGTATTGTGGCAAGCCTCTTTATTAAAGAAAGCAACAACAATAATGAAGAAGCAAAAGCATAGTACGCTATTCAGATAGTCACTGAATATACAGTAAAAGGGCAAACTTCGGTTTGCCTTTTTAATTTAAAGGATCGTAAAACGATTGCACACTCGGGTGATTTTGCTTAAACAACTCCACTAAATAACTGACTACTGCGCCTTTTTTATCTTCACACCATGCCAATGAAAGAGGAGAGTTATGACGACGATTTTTTACTTCTTTCGCAATTAACTGTCCGCTATCAATAAGTGGTTTGCATAAACTTAATGGCAAAAATCCTATTCCCACGCCTTTTAAATGACAGGCTAATTTTGTGTGTAAATCAGGTACACGGATCTCGTGCTGACCCGATAAGCGCCATGCAGTACGTTTAGAAAGATGGCGAGACGTATCTTCGACGTTTACAGCAGAATACATACGCATTTGATCATCACTTAATACACCACTGATATTGGCTAAAGGATGATTCGGCGCGACAACAAATTGCCATTGAATTTCGCCCATCGCACAAATGTTAATATTATTCTTAAGGGATTCATTACCCGTAACACCGATAGCAAAATGGTAATCTTCATTAATAAGTGCATCCCAAACACCCATATAGACTTGGCGAGTAATATGAAATTGGGTAGAAGGAAAACGTTGATGAAGACAAGCCAACATACTGGCAACAGCGGTGCGATCATAAAGAAGATTATTAATCACAATATTGACCTGATGTTCGACACCTGCGTTCATTTGTTGAAGTTCTATAGGCATTGATTCTAGCCATACAATCCATTGACGACATTTTTCTAATAGATATTCGCCTGCCGGTGTGAGTGTAACGGTTCTTGTGGTGCGATTAAAAAGTTGGGTACCAATATTTTCTTCTAATGTTTTTATACGGTAACTAATTGCCGCTGATGTTTTATGAAGCATATCGGCTGCTTTGGTAAAACTTTGGCAGTCGGCGACCTGTATAAAAGTGCGGATCATTTCTTGATCTAACATATTTTTGTCCTGATGGCGAAAGAGGCAAATTTTCAGCAGATAATGCTGAACTAAAAAAAAGAAAACAGAGCAAAGCTTACCTATTTTTTCTAAGGTCTATACCGTAAAGTGAGGCAACTTCTTATCGTATTAATGGATGTTATTATTTTGAGCTTGTTATTGTGTACCGAATGAAGTTTTGATTATTTATAGATAAGCGATAAAGCATACTAACAAAAATTTCATCGGATAATGGGCGCAATAAGAATATCTGTATTCTATTTGTGTGAGTGCTTTCACGTTTCACACATCCTTTTACTGATGAAGTTAAGATATCAGTAAAAGGTGGTGAAAGTTAGGATAAAAAATCCGTCGAGCCGATAAGAAAAAAAATCAATCAGGCTATTTTAAATGGGTAAGTAAAAAAGAGCAGGTGAGTCAGATTAAGTGCAAAGTGAAATAGTGTTGAAACCCAGAGCCGACCACTCCACATCCAAGCTAACCCATAAATAATCCCCGCGAGTGAAGCAAAAACAACTAACAATACTCCGCCTGCGAAATGTGCTAAACCAAAGATAGTGGCTGCTATTAATAGTGCAATATAAGGGGGAAGATAGCGTGATAATGTTTGCTGAATAACACCTCTAAATAATGCTTCTTCAGCGAGTGAGACAAAAAAGAGGTTCGCGAGAATAAATGCAGGTAACCACGATGGTAAATGCAATTCAATTGCTAATCCCCCTAGTTTTACGGCGATTAATAACAGTGCAGGAATGGCAATAATTAGCATTGCCCACTGTAATTTATTTGCTTCTTTTAATGGAGTGCAGACAAAAAGCGTAGGAATAAAGATCAGAAAAATAAAAGGTAATAATGCTTTGTCAGCATTGAAATAAAATGAAAAAGGGGCGCTTTTTATCCCTATAGCGGTGTGTGAAAGGTAACGTAAATTGTTAAAACCAGGAATAAGGTGAAAGGCTAACCCGCTGGCAATGATGATAAGTGCAAGAATGATGAACCCGCGTAGCAGTGGTTGTGTTTTATAACGTGAATAAGCAAATGCTAATAGCAGAATACCAAAAATAATGGGCAAAGTTTGCCATGTAATAACGCCAGTTATAAATGCGCTAACTGCCGTAAATGCAAGTGTAATAAGTGCAAGAGTGCGATTAAAACCCAAAAGTAATAAAGAAAAAGCAAGGAGTAGCCAAGTGATCATAATGATAAATAATCTAGAAAGAAAAGGAGCGTTAGGGTAAAAGATAGCAGCTTTCTAAGCTATCACTATAAATAAAAAAGTAGAGAAAGCAGACCTCTTTATGCGCAATAATTTTATTTAATTATTTGATTTATATGTAAAATATAATATATTGACTTTTAATCCAAAATTAAAACAAATGTTTAATTTATATAATGATAGTTAATTTATGATATTAAATTAGCATAAGTAAAACAGGGAATATAAAAATGCCGATAGTTTTAATATCGGCATTTTAGTTTATATAGGTTAGTTTGCTTTTGATTAAACAGAGTAAAACTAAACGTAAAAATAGCGAATAACGTGGAAGAAAATAGGGGCTGCAAAACAGAGCGAATCCATTCTATCCATCATGCCACCATGACCTTCGATCATCGTGCCAAAATCTTTTACTCCGCTATCTCTTTTGATTGCAGACATACATAAACCACCGGCAAAACCTGCCAATGTGATTACTAAAGAGAGTAAAAATGCAGCCCACCATGAGAAAGGCGTTGCCCACCACAACATCATGCCAATAAGGCTGGCAGAGATAATGCCACCAAAAAAGCCTTCCACTGTTTTATTTGGACTTAATTTAGGCACGATAGGATGTTTGCCAAATAATTTACCAAACACATATTGAAGTACGTCAGAAACTTGCACCACTATCATTAAAAAGAGCAGTAAATTGATATTACGGCCTTCGAAACCTTCAATTGGCAACATTAAAAGTGCGGGTGCATAACTTAGGCAATAAATTGCTATCATTACGCTCCATTGCACTTTTGCCATACGTTCTAAGAAGTGGCGAGTGTCACCTGAAAGTGCCATACGTGTTGGTATTAATAGAAAGGCGTAAACGGGAATAAATACTGCCATTAAGTTGTACCATTGCACACCAACAAGAATGTATTGGATAGGCAATATAACGAAGAAACACCAGAACAGCGCTTCATGGTCGCCACGATGTGTGGGTGTTAAGGTAATAAGTTCACGTAATGCAAGCCATGAGATAATAGCAAATAGGACGACAGAACCTATTGCTCCAATCCCTATTGCAACACCTGCAATAATACACATCACCCACCACGCATTGATCCTTGAATTAAGATTGGTGATGGTGGATGTAGGGCCTTTTACTGCTGCTAAAATAGCACCAATAATGCTGGCGATAATTAAGAAAGAGAAGAGTCCGATAAAGATCCAGAGGACTTCGTTATTAATACGTTCCATTGTGTAGCTCCTCTAACGCACTTTTTGCTCTTACTAGAAACTCTTGTTTACTTTCATGTTCATGAGTGGCTTCAATAGGGGCACCAAAAATTGCACTGCAAATAACAGGAACAACTAAGCGAGAGCCTTTGGGAAGAACTCTGTTTAAGTTTTCCAGATAAATAGGGACTAATTGAACATTCGGATTTTTACGAGAAAGATGCCAAAGACCTGTTTTAAAATCTTGAATAGATTCGCCATTACCTCGAGTACCTTCAGGAAAAATAATTAAAGAATCCCCTTGGTCTAAAATTTCTTGCATCAGAGCAAGTGCATTGGCTTTATTTGGTGCCGATGATGCAGCGTCATTAGCAAGTTGCTCTGCGCTTTCTCCGCAAGAATTTTCCTCTTGTGGAAAATTCATTTTGGCGGCATGACGAGGAATAAGAATAGCTCTAAAGATACGATGAGATAAATAACGGCGTAAGCGGTTTTTGTTCCAATAATCTTCAGCGGCAACGGGATGAACATAAGGGCGAATATTGGGTGAAAGACAAGACCAAATAACTAAGCCATCAAGATGACTAGAATGGTTAGCGTAATAAATACAAGGAATATCTTTTGCAATAGGAGAAGTTTGTTTAGCGCGAATACCTGTTAGGAATCGACAAATAGAGACTAAAACGGATGATACCACTTTTGCATCTAAAGCAAGTTTTCCATTTTTCATTAATCAGACACCTTGTGCTAAATCCCGTAAAATTCGACGGGTTCTGAAAATTGTGGTCAGCATTGAACCTAAAATAATAATCCATAATGAAATCAAAAAGAGCCATATTCCCCAAAGATTAGGAATAAATGCAGCAATAACAGCAACAGAGGTTAATAACGCCATTCGGTGTTGTTTTGCCATGGGGCCTGTAAATTGTTGATCTAGTCCACAAGCACCACCTAATACACGAACATAAGCGGTCATTACTGCAAAAAAAGCGCACACCCAGCTCAACGTAATGGCTATAGAAAAGTCAGAAGATAGCCCATAACCGACACCCAAAATAATTAAAGTATCAGCAATTCTGTCTGGTAATTCATTATAAACAGCACCTACTGGACTTTTCATGCCTCCTTCGACGGCAACCATACCATCTAGTAAATTACAAATGAGGCGACCTTGGATCATGATAGCGCCAAGGAGCAGTAAAATTGAGCGTAATAGTCCAGATGTGTAGAAGAGGGCACAAAAGAGTGATAAGCCTGCAAGTAATGCAAATATGACACTAAACACGGAAATGCCGTTAGGCGTTGCCCCTTTTTGTTGTAAGTAGCGGCTGCACTTTGTAGCCCAGTTTGTTTGTCTTGCTTTTATCGGGCGACGGTTTTTATCTTGAGTGTTCATTTTTCTTTGTAAAAAGCGAGTTAGGAGGGTATAGCATAAGGGCATTTACTCAAAGTGAAAATAAGAATAAACGTATAAGTTTATCTTATATTTTTTTATGCAGATTAATTCCTTCTTTTTTTGCTCTTATTAAGACTATAAATAAATTATTAATAATCATTTGTTTTTCTAGGTGTTAATACTTATTTAGGGCTAGTGCATTATACTTACACAATGTGATCATTTAATGATGCTCTTTATTTGATTGTTATTAAGTAGAAATGGTAAATGATGTATTACATTAATTAAACTATAAAGAGAATAAATTTCTTAAGTAAAAGGGAGTATAAAAGGAAATACTTATTATTATTTCTTATTTTACTGTTTAAATAATCACAATTAAAACACTTCGATTAGAATTTTCTTATAAGGAATTTTTTGTTTAAATCGAAAATCAAAACGCATAACCAGTCTTTAAATGGGCATAAAAAAAAGAGACGGGAATTTCTTTTGTATTATTTTTTACTCATTAATAATTTTCTTCGTAAAATAAGAATAAAGGAAATGAGAAATTAGAAATGAGAATACTCATCTTTATAATAAGTAAAAAATGATTTATATCAAATGAAGGACTTCATTTATTCTTATATTGCTATTACTAATAAAAAACAATGATAATAGTTATTAATAATAGCGATTATGAAAATAAAATATACAAATGTTTTAAATTGAAATTAAACGAACACTAATGAAAGGGTGGCATCAAAATAAGTTGCCGCCCTTTCTATCGTAGAATGGTGTCTAGCGTATTAATTATTCCCATATTAGGTGTAATTCATCCAAAATAGAATATTTTTAGAAGTACAGCTTTCTCTCATTAATAAAATATAATGAAAATTAAACAGGTCATATCGTTATATAGTAAGATAATACAACCCATTGATAAATAGAAATCACATTATAAATCAGTTTGCTCTTAAGTCATATTTCTTAAAGAAATCATACTCTTGAACTAATTGTGGTAGTGATCTTATTTTCAATTTCGTATACATATTTGAACGATGCACTTCAACTGTACGAGGCGATAACGAAAGTTTTTCTGCCGCTTCTTTGCTCGTATTTCCGTCAAGGATCATCTCCATAACCTCTTTTTCTCTATTAGATAACTTACCAAATTTATCTTTTAGAGATATATATGTTCGGAATTGCTCAACTTCACTTTCATAATGTAGGAAAGATTCCGAGACAATATTAAGAAGTTCATTCACATTTAGAGGGCGAGTTAAATATTCGAAAGCCCCTGATTTAAATGCGTTACGACAACTCTCAATGGAACTATCCCCAGAAATAATAATAACAGGGATGATGTTTTTCAATTTGTTGAGTTCTTTAATCAGTGCAATTGATGGTGCTGCACTACTCTTTGTATTAATTATGATGCACTCTTTATGAGCTCCTTTTGTTGATGAAAAATAGTATTTCAAGAAAGCCTGCTCATTTGAATAGGTTTTCACATTAGCCGCTAAAGAAGAAAGAACGGCTTTAAGTTGAACTTTTGTACTGTCATCTTCAAAAGTGATTAAGTGGATTATTGATTCCATATGTTGCTCCTGGTTTTACTCTGCTCTTACACTAAAAGTGAATGAGTAACGAAATTTGACTAATTTATAAGTTTTTTATGTAGGGTAACATTCACGCAACGGAGCCATATTCAGAATATATCAAATTAAAAATGATTAATACTTCTGTATTATATTATAGATAAAATATCAGAACTTTGTTTTGTTTCAATATTTGTATTTTATAGATAAGAATAATTTATTTCTATAATGAAAGGATGAGATAACTATTATTAATTGTAACTAAGTTTTTTATCGTAAGTGATTTTAACTATATTAAACTCACTTAATAAGTAAAAAAATAATATATTTAGGTGTTTTTTTATGAAGTAATTAATAGTCGCATTTAGTTACAATACAATTCCCTTTGTGGCTTTTTGGCTTTACTTCTTGTAAAATAGCACTTTATTTCTACTGACCCTTTTTAATAAACCAACCGAGCCAATGCTATGGCGTCACTGAAAGATGTAGCTCGACTTGCATCCGTTTCTTTGATGACAGTCTCAAGAGCGATTAATAACCCTGAGTTATTAAAACCAGAAACACTGAAACAAGTCCAAAATGCGATTGATCAACTTAACTATGTTCCAGATTATTCTGCACGAAAAATTCGTGGTCAAGGAACAAAAGTATCATCAATTGGTGTTCTGGCAATTGATACCGCAACGACACCGTTTTCTGTGGAAATGATTTTATCGATAGAACAAACCGCAAGAGAATTTGGTTGGAGTTCATTTGTTGTTAATTTGACTGCACAAGATTGTTATGAAAATGCCATTTGGCAACTTTTGGCTCAACGTCCAGATGGTATTATTTATACCACGATGGGGTTGCGTGAAATCACCGTACATGAAAAGTTGCTCGATAAGAATTTAGTGTTAGCAAACTGTTTAGATAAAACGCACGCTTTTCCAACTTATATTCCCGATGATTATCATGGACAGTATTTTGGGATGAAAAAAGTCATCGAGAAAGGGTATCGCCGTCCTTTGTGCTTTTATATACCTGAAGAGTCTGTTGCAGGTCCTATTCGTCGTAAAGCCGTTGAAGATGCTTGGCAAGAGGCTGGGCTACCATTGGCGGATCTACAACAATATACGATGATGTTTGGAGATGAACACTACCGTGATGTGATTGAAATATTGAAAAAGCATTGTGTTCATCAAAAGGCTGACTTTGATATTCTCATTTGTGGTAATGACCGTATCGCTTTTCTCGCTTACCAAGTTTTACTTTCTATGGGGTTACGTATTCCAGAGCAAGTGGCTGTTTTGGGATACGATAATATGATTGGTACGGGAGAATTGTTTTATCCACCATTAACAACGGTACAACTGCCTCATTATGAATTAGGTAAAGAGGCGACGTTGCATATTATTCAAGAACGAAACCATAGAGATACCGTACACGTACCTTGTCAATTAGTTGAACGTGAGTCTATTTAAAGACTCACGTCTTACTTACCTTCTCAATATCAGTAAATACTATTTAGCAGCCAATATTGACCATTAATCAGTGTTGCATCGCCATTCATGGCAAAAAGACGTAAAGTTTGAGTATCTTGTTGAGCATAATATCGGCTGCTAAAGGTGAATTCGCCTTTATTTACAAAGACTTCAATTGATGAACGATCAATAAAAATACGTAAATTCAATTCACAACCTTCAGGTAATGGAATACTTCTAGCTCCACTCATATTGTGCTGAGGATAATGGCGGTTAAGAACTAAACGATGTGATTGATTATCAACAAATAGCTCAAGCCCTTCACCTAGCCATAAGCCAAATTTTTCAGCATGACTGTCTAAAGATAACGTTAAGTCGAGTTCGATAGCGGCAGTATTATTTATTAGCTCGATAGATTGATTACTGAGTGTTAATGGCTGGATAGTCTGTTTTTCTTGGCGCAATGATTCGACTTCTTTAACGGGGATCATGCGTAAGCGATTTTTGGATTTATCAAACGTGATTTCACGAGGGAGTGTAAAACAGCCAGACCAAAATTCAGATTTTGAAGGCATTGGCGAATTCCACATATCCATCCATCCCATTGAAACACGACGACCATCAGGTGTCGTAAATGATTGTGGCGCATAATAGTCATGGCCATTATCAAGTTCAATAAAGTGACCTTGTGGTTTAAAAGGTTGATTTGGCGACCACTGGCCAATTAATGCCCCTGATTGAAAGAGATTGCGATATTGATAGCCTTCGGCTCGTTTTCCTTGTGGTGAGAAGACGATTGCAAATTCGTTTTCTTGGCTAATAGGGAAGAAATCAGGGCACTCCCACATATAGACATTTTTATCATCCGTTTTTCCTAAAACAGTGTAATCGTTGTTCCACTGTTGACCTTCCTCAAATAAGGTTTCGCTAGAGAAAAGTAGGACTTGTCCTTGATCTTTTTCATCACGAGCACCAACAACCATCCACCATTTACCGTCTTGATACCAGACTTTAGGATCACGAAAATGCATATAACCTTTAGGGGGTTCTAAAACGATCCCTTTTTTCTCAAAATGAATGCCATCTTCACTGATAGCAACACATTGCGCTTCATAGATTTGATTATCATCCCCTTCGGCGGCTAACCAATTGTGTCCGGTATAGAAAAGATAGAGTTTACCTTCATGGCTAATTGCTGATCCTGAGAAGCAACCACTTTTGTCGTAGTCATCTCCTGGTGCTAACGCAATAGGTTGATGTTGCCAGTGGATCATATCGGTACTTGTGGCATGTCCCCAATGCATTGGTCCCCAATCTTGAGAATAAGGATGGTGCTGATAAAAGGCGTGATATAAACCATCATGATAAATAAGACCATTAGGATCATTTAACCAACCCGCAGGCGCTGCCAAATGAAACTGGGGATAAAATTTATTGCCTCGTTTTTCAATCAAGGTATTTAGGGCTTTTGTTGATTGTTCTAAGCGGTGTTTCATATCATTATCCTTATTATATTTTAGAGTTATTAGTGTGTTTTTAAGATCACAAAAGGGTAAAGAACAGATGTAATCACACTATTACTCTTGTTGTTAACGATAACATTTAGAGTGAAAAAAATACGATGCATGAGATTGACTTTATCATCTTATCTCATTATGTTAACGTTATCAGTGTGGATTTACGAGCAATATCTTTACTTATTCGTTATGAATAGTCATAAAAACAGAATATAGTTAAGAAAAATAATTGCTTATCTTCAGGAGAGATTATGAAAGTCTGGTCTTTAGGTGACGCTGTTGTTGACTTGATCCCATTGCAAAACATGCAATATGAAGCATGTGCTGGTGGCGCGCCAGTCAATGTTGCTGCTGGCGTTGCTAAGCTTGGTCAACAAAGTGGTTTTATTGGACGTGTAGGTGAAGATGCGTTCGGCCATTTTATGCAAAAAACATTGTTTGATCTGGGCGTTGATACTCGTGCAATGGAATTTGATGAGTTTCATCGTACCAGTACTGTTCTTGTCTCTTTACAAGAAAATGGTGAGCGTGATTTTACTTTTTTAGTTGCTGAGTCTGCGGATCAATTTTTAACAGAAAAATCTTTACCTGCGTTTGAAAAAGATATTTTGCATTTTTGCTCTTTAGCATTAGTGAATCCCATTTGTCGCTCGACCTTAGATTGTGCAATCAAAAATATTAAAGAAAGCGGTTCACTACTGAGTTTTGATATTAATTTACGACCTCAAATGTGGCGTGATCATGAAGAAATGCGCGAAGTTATTGATAATTATGCGCATAAAGCAGACATATTAAAATTATCCGAAGATGAGCTTACGTGGATGACACAAGAAGTGACATTGAATAATGCACTTAAAAAATTAGAAGATTATCCCGCTCGTTTAAAAGTGATCACCCAAGGCTCTAAAGGTTGTTTAGTTTTAACGCCAAATACCCAAGTCGCATTTAGTGCCTTTATCGTTGAATGTATTGATACAACCGGTGCTGGCGATGCCTTTATGTCAGGCTTGTTAGCTGCGCTTGCTGAATATGGTTTTGCTGAAGATGAACCATATCTATCAAAAATAGTGACGCAAGCAGCTGCTTGTGGCGCTTTAGCCACCACTAAAAAGGGGGCAATAGCCGCGGCACCAAGTCGTAAAAAATTACATGATTTTGTTCAGCAGCAACCGCCTTTGCATGTTAGGGAGATTTTCTAACAACTTACCTATTTTTTCTGGTTGTGGTTTTTACCACGGTTTTCCCTTAATGGATTTTCCTATTCTCCATTTATAACGACTTTTCTCGGAGTGGTTATTTGTGGAGATTTTTTTATCTCATCTATGCTGTTGTACTGATGTTTAATCAATCAGCGATGCTGATCATATTGTTCTGTCGGTTTTAAGCGTATGATATTAAATCTTATCGACTTTTATTGATGGAACATTAAATGTGGGCTCAATCGGGCGCGGTATTAGCCATTTTTTCTTATATTCTTTGGGGAATTACTCCTCTGTTTTATCGGCTGTTACCGGGAGCGCAGCCGTTAGAAATGTTGGCTCAGCGTTTGATCTGGTCTATCCCTCTTTTATTACTCGTACGACTCTTTATTAAAAATAGGACACGATGGCGCGCTGTTTTACAAGATAAGCGCTCTATTTTTATGTGTCTATTTAGCTCAATGGCTATGGCCGTTTCTTGGTGTACATTTACCTATGCATTAACACATCAACAAGTATTAGAAGCGAGCTTGGGGTATTTTATTAATCCGCTTTTCTCAATTTTATTAGGCGTCATATTTCTTAAAGAAAAGCTTAATTCAGCAGAAAAATGGGCTGTTGCTTTAATTTGTGCTGGTGTGGGTTATCAATTGTGGATGTACGGTGAATTACCTGTATTGGCTATAATGATGGGCGGTGCATTTGCTGTATATGGATTAATTCGTAAGTTTATTCGTTTTGATGTGATCACGTCTTTATTTATGGAAACTCTTTGGTTAATGCCATTAGCAATAGGCGCTACGATTTGGTTGGTTGTTACCGATAAAAGTGCATTACCTTCGGCTGATAATTTGACTCGTTTTTATTATATCTTAACAGCTCCAGTGACTATCTTGCCGTTATTATTCTTTACTGCTGCAGTCAAACGAACCACGTTAACCGTGATAGGATTAGCGCAATACATTGAACCTACCATTCAATTTTTACTGGCTGTTTTCTTATTCCACGAAGCTTTTGATGAAGTAAAAGGCGTGAGTTTCTCACTGATTTGGTTAGGACTTTTATGCTGTATCTTAGCACTTATCCGAAAACGCCTTAATTATCTAAAAATTCAAAAAGGAAAGCGTAGCCAAACAATGTAATTGTTTTATTTATCTGTCAGATTATTTTTTTGTCTGGCTATTTTTCTATCAAGCTAAATCCGCTATGCTATATGAAAGGCAATCGTTTGCGTGATTGTGATTTTTATTAATGGTGAGGATAAAAAATGACAGTGCTGGGTACGGCTCTTACAGCAAGTGCAACAAAAGTGATGTTATTAGGTGCCGGTGAATTAGGCAAAGAAGTCGCGATAGAATGCCAACGCTTGGGAATTGAAGTGATTGCCGTTGATCGCTATATCAATGCTCCAGCTATGCATATTGCTCATCGTCATTATGTTGTAAATATGTTGGATAGCGATGCGTTAAAGCAAGTTATTGAACAAGAGCGACCTGATTTTATCGTTCCTGAAATTGAGGCTATTGCAACAACGTTACTGGTTGAATTAGAACAAGCGGGGCAAAAAGTTGTTCCTTGTGCCCGTGCTGTAAAGCTAACTATGGATAGAGAAGGTATTCGTCGTTTAGCCTCGGAAACACTGCATTTACCTACATCGAACTATCAATTTGTTGATGATGAAGTGAGCTTTAAAAAAGCTGCTCTAGAAATAGGCTTCCCTTGTATTGTAAAACCTGTCATGAGTTCATCTGGAAAAGGGCAAAGTGTTATTCGTAATGAAAACGATTTAGCTCAAGCTTGGACTTACTCGCAAGAGGGCGGGAGAGCAGGAAAAGGACGCGTTATCGTTGAAAAAATGATCCCGTTTGATTTTGAGATCACGTTACTGACTATTCACGCTGTTGATGGTACCCATTTTTGTGCCCCTATTGGTCATCGACAAGAAAAAGGGGATTACCGTGAATCATGGCAACCTCAAAAGATGAGTGACATCGCGCTTGCTAAAGCACAGCATATTGCGAGTAAAGTGGTTGAGAACTTAGGGGGCTATGGTTTATTTGGTGTTGAGTTGTTTGTTCAAGGTGATGAGGTATTTTTTAATGAAGTCTCACCTCGCCCTCATGATACTGGATTGGTGACACTAATTTCTCAAGATTTATCAGAGTTTGCGCTTCATGTTCGTGCTTTTTTAGGCTATCCCATTGGTGGAATTCGCCAATTAGGCCCTTGTGCATCAGCGGTTATTTTACCTGAGCTTTATAGTACGAATATTGTGTATTCTGGTATTGAAAAAGCGTTGAAGGCGGATCGTCAAATTCGCCTTTTCGCCAAGCCTGAAATTGCGGGTTCTCGCCGTTTAGGTGTTGTACTTGCTCACGCTGATACGATAAAACACGCATTAGATGAAGCAAAAGCAGGTGCTAACGCTATCATTGTCAATGACGCCCAAAAATAGCGATGTAACATAAGATTACTTACCGCTAAGAAGGGAACCTAACTTAGCGGTAAAAATCCAGCTTTAATAAAATACGCTTTAGCATAAGGAGATAATATCTCCTGATATAAACTATAAGCCTGAGAATGAATAAGTGTTGCACAATAGTGCGCGGTAACATTAAAAGGCTTTGGAATATCGAATATCTTTAATTCAGGAAATTGACTGAGTTGTGCTTGATAGTGCTGGTAGCCAATAAAGGCATCAGCTTGATGTGTTGTAATTAAGTAATGAGCAGCCATTCTACCTTGAGGGATAGTAAGTGAATGCTTACCTCCAACCAAAGAAAGTGCTCGCATTTTTAATGCCTGACTTAACTCTGGATTAATTTGTGCAATATTATTAAAAAGTTGCCAACTGTAATCCCCTGATGGATCTGCTTTTGGTGTGGATATCGCTAATTTTAATGCGGTATTTGATAATACACTAAGCCAGTTATCTTCTTCATTTACACCGTTACGACGAGCGGTAATGCAAAGCTGATTGGCAATAAAAGGGGCATATTGCAGTGCAAAGCCTTTCTTGATTAATTGTTGAGCATTATTTTCATCAGCAGAAAGAAATAAATGACAGGTTTCCCCTTGTTCAATTCGTTGACGCAAAAGTCCAGCGGGTCCAAATGTAAGCGCCCACTTTTCGCCTGTTTTCTGCTTATAATGCTCAATAAAAGCAGGTAGTGTGGTTTTTAAGCTACCTGCTGCAAAAAGGGAAAATATCATGGTGTTATATCTTACTCTTTTCCTTGATATTGAGTACGATAGAATTTTTGATACCAATCATTAGCTGCTTTTTGCATATCGATATCACTAAATTTTTCAGGATAGAGTTTTTTTGCCATCCACAATTCACCGATTGCCATGGCTTCTGGCATTGGATAACCCCACGCTTTTGCATATTCAGGCATTAAATAAATGCGATTGTTTTTAACCGCACTAATCACTTGCCAACGTGCATCTTGTTTGATTTCATCAACAACTTGAGGGTATCTGTCTTGAATAAAAATAACTTCTGGATCCCATGCAATAACTTGCTCTAAAGAAACTTGTTTATAGCCTTTGACGGTTGATGAGGCAACATTAAAGGCGCCTGCATGTTCCATCATAAGTCCCGTGTATTTTCCTGAGCCATAAGTGGTTAAATCAGGATTGGCCATATAGGCACGGACTCGTTGCGATTTAGGAATATCTTGTAAGCGCTGGCTAACCTGCTCACGTTGTTTAAAGGTATCGTTAACTAATGCTTGTGCATTTTCTGATTTATTGACGATATCACCAATCAATAAAATACCTTCTTTTAGCCCTTCGTTATAAGCCTGTTCTTCGTTTTGTAATGTTGGATTAAGCTTTGATTTATCGTCGTTACTCTCTTTACGCAATGAAATTGCAACAACAGGAATACCCAATGCAGAAATCTTATCAATCATCTCTTTAGGGGCATAATTGGTGACAAAGACAACTTGAGGTTGCAGTTTGACTAAACTCTCTGCATCAAAACTGGTGAGATCACCGACTTTAGGTGTTTTCTCTAGCGATGGTGCTAATTGTGCATATCCATCACCAAGTTGTTGCTTCCAATTAGACATCACGCCAACAATTTTATCTGTTGCATCAAGCTGAACTAATAAATTGAGGGTTTGATGTTGTAAAACTACCGTTCTTTCTACTTTATCTGGAATGGTAACGGTGCGACCAATTTGGTCTACGATTTGTCTATCTGCATAAGAGAAAAAAGAGAGGGAGAGTAAGCCAATACCCAATAAACAGTGCTGTAATAACGCTTTCATAGTTATAAACCCAAGTTAATATCGCTGTATAATAAAATATACAACTAAAAATATCCAACAAGTATTATTTTGGCTCAAACTTTAATCATATAAGGTGCGTAATCACTTTTATTAGCTTAATTTCTTACTCAACCCTTGAAACTTGCTTAACTATCCCCACTTTTTATCCATATTGATTTTTTTCGCCAAATTAGGATTAATTGAGGTAAAAATGAGTATGAAAGGTCAGGAAACAAGAGGATTTCAGTCAGAAGTTAAACAACTTCTTCAATTAATGATCCATTCTCTTTACTCCAATAAAGAAATTTTCCTTCGCGAATTGATTTCTAACGCATCAGATGCGGCTGATAAATTGCGTTTCCGTGCATTATCAGATGCAGCGCTTTATGAAAATAATGGCGAGTTGCATGTACGCATTTCCACTGATAAGGAAGCTCGTACTCTGACTATCAGTGATAATGGTATTGGTATGACTCGTGATGAAGTCATTGATAATCTCGGTACTATTGCAAAATCAGGTACAAAATCATTCTTAGAATCTATCGGACAAGATCAAGCTAAAGATAGCCAATTAATTGGTCAGTTTGGTGTTGGATTCTATTCTGCGTTTATCGTTGCAGATAAAGTGACAGTACGTACTCGGGCTGCTGGTGAAAGCGCCGATAAAGGTGTTTTTTGGGAATCTGAAGGTGAAGGTGATTACACCGTTGCTGATATTGAAAAAGCTGATCGTGGTACTGAAATTACGCTTCATTTACGTGAAGGTGAAGATGAGTATTTAGATGATTGGCGCTTGCGTAGCATTATTAGTAAATATTCCGACCATATTTCTCTGCCTGTTGAAATTGAAACGAAAAATGAAGAAGACGGCACTGTAACATGGGAAAAAATTAATAAAGCGCAAGCACTGTGGACTCGAAACAAAGCTGAAGTGAGTGATGAAGAGTATAAAGAGTTTTATAAACATATCTCTCATGATTTCGCAGATCCATTAAGCTGGGCACATAACCGTGTAGAAGGTAAGCAAGAATATACAAGCTTATTATATGTGCCTTCAAAAGCGCCTTGGGATTTATGGAATCGTGAACAACGCCATGGTTTAAAACTCTATGTTCAGCGTGTCTTTATTATGGATGAAGCTGAGCAGTTTATGCCTAATTACCTACGTTTTATCCGTGGGTTAGTGGATTCTAATGATTTACCGTTAAACGTTTCTCGTGAAATTTTACAAGATAGCTCTGTTACACGTAATTTACGCAGTGCATTAACTAAGCGTGCATTACAGATGTTGCAAAAATTGGCAGAAAACAAGCCTGAAGAGTATCAAGCATTCTGGAAAGAGTTTGGTTTAGTCTTAAAAGAAGGCCCAGCAGAAGACTCATCTAACATTGAAACTATTGCTAAATTACTGCGTTTTGCATCAACGCATAATGACAGCGATGCTCAAACAGTTTCACTGGAAGATTACGTTAACCGTATGGTCGAAGGCCAAGAAAAAATCTATTACATCACTGCTGATAGCTATGCCGCTGCGAAAAATAGCCCTCATTTAGAGCTGTTCCGCAAAAAAGGTATCGAAGTACTGCTGTTATCTGATCGTATTGATGAGTGGATGATGAATTACCTGACTGAGTTTGATGGCAAATCATTCCAGTCTGTCAGTAAAGCAGATGAATCTCTTGATAAACTTGCTGATGAAGAGAAGCAGGCTGAGCAAGAAGAAACAGATAAACAATTAGCACCTTTTGTTGAACGCATTAAAACCTTGCTAGGGGATAAAGTTAAAGATGTGAAATTAACACATCGTTTAACAGATACTCCGGCAATTGTGACAACCAGTGCTGATGAAATGACAACACAAATGGCCAAGTTGTTTGCAGCAGCAGGACAAGCAGTACCAGAAGTGAAATATAACTTTGAGCTGAACCCAAATCACCCATTAGTGAAACAAACTGCCGAGTTAACCGATGAAGCGTTGTTTGCGGATTGGGTAAATTTATTGCTGGATCAGGCTCTATTTGCTGAAAGAGGCTCTTTAGAGGATCCAAACCAGTTTATTCGCTTAGTGAATCAACTTTTAGTTCAAAAAGCGTAACTGTTTTCGTTTTCAAACATTTAAACCACGTTTATCTGAAAAGAGAGCGTGGTTTTTTCTTTTTCGATAAAAAATAAAATGCAATCGCTACCGTGATTTCTTGAGCGATGACCTCACAAAATGGTATGGTAATGCGTTTTCGAGTTTAAATATAAAAAATTAAATGCAAGGGGATTTACGCGATGCGTATCATTCTGCTAGGCGCTCCAGGCGCTGGTAAAGGCACTCAGGCTCAATTCATTAAAGAAAACTATGGTATCCCACAGATTTCAACTGGTGATATGTTACGTGCGGCAGTAAGTGCAGGTACAGAACTAGGACTGAAAGCAAAAGCACTGATGGACAATGGTCAGTTAGTGACTGATGAATTAGTTATTGCGTTAGTTAAAGAGCGCATCAAACAAGACGATTGCCGTAATGGTTTCTTGTTGGATGGGTTCCCAAGAACAATTCCACAAGCTGATGCAATGAAAGAAGCGGGTATTAACGTGGATTTCGTACTGGAATTCGCTGTACCGGATGAAATCATTGTCGATCGTATTATTGGTCGTCGTGTTCACGCACCATCAGGTCGTGTTTATCATGTGAAATTTAATCCACCTAAAGTGGAAAATCGTGATGACGTGACGGGTGAAGAATTAACAACGCGTAAAGATGACCAAGAAGAAACTGTTCGTAAACGTTTAGTTGAGTACCATACTCAAACTGCACCATTAGTTTCTTATTACCAAAATGAAGCTAAAGCAAACAATGCGAAATACTTCAAAGTTGATGGTACACAAAAAGTAAGCGAAATTAACGCTGAACTGAAAAGTATCCTTGGCTAATTCGTCATTGTGATGACTAATCCCGGTTGAGCCGGGATTTTTTTTATCTTAAAAATAAGAAGATGAGATAAAAAGCGCGATCCAATAAATTGACAAGCACAATCTATTATTTTCCTTTATTCTTCTACTCTTTGGTTATCCTAATAAAATAACTCTAAGGAGTCATAGTATGAATGATGCTAAGTATGGTGTTCTTTTGGTTAATCTAGGCACACCTGATGCGCCGACAACGGGGGCTGTTCGACGTTATTTGGCACAATTTCTTAGCGATCCTCGTGTTGTTGATGTTTCTCCTTTGATTTGGAAACCAATATTACAAGGGGCTATATTACCGTTTCGCTCACCTAAAGTGGCTAAATTGTATCAACAGATTTGGATGGATGAGGGATCGCCACTTTTAGTTTATAGTCGAGCGCAACAACGTGCGGTTGCTCAGCGATTACCTAATATCCCTGTAGAGTTAGGAATGTGTTATGGCAATCCATCACTAAATGAAGGGGTTGAAAAACTATTACAACAAGGTGTTGAGAACATTATTTTGTTACCACTTTATCCTCAATACTCTTGCTCTACTTCTGCTGCGGTATTTGATGGTGTCAGTCGAATTTTTAAAGACATGCGTACAATGCCCTCTCTTCACTTTATTCGTAGTTATCCTACTCATCCGCTTTATATCAAAGCACTTGTCACCTCTATTGAGAAAAGTTTTCAGCAATATGGCAAACCCAATCGTTTAATTCTCTCTTTCCACGGTATACCTGAGCGTTTTATCAAAACGGGTGATATTTATTACGATGAGTGTTGCCTCACAACAGAAAAATTAAAAGAGCAATTAGAAGAGAAGCTAGGTTATCCTAAAGAACAAGTCATGTTGACATTCCAGTCACGTTTTGGCCGTGAACCTTGGCTATCGCCTTATACGGATAAAACGATGGAAAAACTGGGAAGTGAAGGGATTGAACATGTACAGGTTGTGTGCCCAGGATTTTCATCTGATTGTTTGGAAACATTAGAAGAAATTAATGAACAGAACCGAGAGTTCTTTATTCATGGTGGTGGCAAACAGTATGAATACATTCCGGCATTAAATGATGATCCTGAGCATATTGACTTGCTAGAAGCGATGATCAGAGAGGTATGTAAAAAATAATTACTGAATTCGATAAATAAAATTATCGGATTTGATGATATATTAATTTGATCATATTTCAGTTATATATAAACTTATCTTTTCTCATTTTTTAAGTATTTTAGTGTGAACCACTAAAAGTGCTGATAAACGGACACTGCATTACCTAAATTTAGGCAGGAAAATGAATAGTAAGCTTTCAAAACCACAATCTTCAGAAGTTGATAAAGGACATTTTGACGATTTCTATCTAAAACAGAACGATGAAATCGATCTTTTTGAATTATTTTCTGTTATTTATAAATCAAAATTTGTCATTATTGGTATCACGTTATTATTTGCTATCGTTGGCTTTACTGTTGCAAGTTTTTTACCACAAAAATGGACGAGCCAAGCTGCAATTACCAAGCCAATGCTTGATGAAATGAAGCAATTAAGAGCAACATTGACTGAGCTTAGCTTAGTGGATGTTGATACTGGTGTGAATGGTTCATCTGTTTATCAAAAGTTTATCAATAACTATAACTCTCGTGTTTTACGTGAAGAATATTTAATAAGTACGGATTATTACAAACGTTTGTTGGCTAAAATGGAAAATCCAACGCCGTTGGATCAACGTAGACTTATTGAATCAATTGTCACCAAAGACATTAATTTAAAAGCTTCAGATGATAAAAAAAGTGAAGATGAGTTTAGTGGAGAAATTAATCTAAGCTTTACTGCACCAACTTCAGAAGAGGCTTATGATTTACTTTCTGGTTATATTCGTTTTATTTCCACCAAAGTGCGTATGGAAGTAAAAGATGAAATTGATGACCAAATTGAACGTAAATTAAGTTTTGCGCAAAAAGCCTATGAAATGGATTTAGAGCGTATTGCCAATGCACGTAATGTGAATGTGCAACGTCTAAAATATGCGTTAGAAATTGCTAATGCGGCTGGCGTGAAAAAACCGATTTCAAGTGAAGGTGCGCAGATTAAAGATGATCCTGATTACTCTATTGCAATGGGTTCTGATGCATTAGGCAGTAAACTGGCAATCACTGAAGCTATTACTGATCCAACAACAGTAAGCACAGATCTGAAAAACCGTTTATACAATATTCAACAGTTAGAAAAAGTGAAATTAGGCGAGCTTCAATTTGTACCATTCAAATATATGTTGAAGCCTTACGAACCAACTAAAAAAGATGCACCTAAACGTGCTCTGATTTTAGTGGGTGCCGCTTTTGTTGGTTTCATTCTGTCTGTTATGGGTGTTTTACTGAGCTATATGGTAAGAAGCCGTCGTAAAACCGCATAAAAATATCTTTAAATAAGTAGGTGTACTGACGTACACCTACTGCCTCTCCCATAATATTGTGTTAACATTGCGCATCTTTTTTAGCTGTGTAGCATCGTTCACAATGAAATTCCCTGGCAAACGAAAATCCAAACACTATTTTCCCGTTAGTTTACGAGATCCTCTATTACAACCCATCATCAATATGACGGAGAGTGAATCCTCTCGCGCTTATATCGTGGGTATTGACCAAACATTGGTTGATATTGAAGCGAAAGTTGATGAAGAGTTTATTAACCGTTATAACTTGAGTCAGGGACACTCTCTTGTTATTGAAGATGATGTCGCAGAGGCACTTTATCGTGAATTAACAGACAATAATCTGATAACACACGAATTCGCTGGTGGCACTATTGGTAATACGCTACATAACTACTCTGTATTGGCTGACGACCGCTCTGTGTTATTAGGTACTATGTGTAATAACATTCAGATTGGTAGCTATGCTTATCGTTATTTATGTAACACATCTAGCCGTACTGATCTCAATTACCTCCAAGGTGTTGATGGTGCCATTGGGCGCTGCTTTACGCTGATCACGGAAAATGGTGAACGCACATTTGCTATTAGCCCCGGTCAAATGAATCAACTTAAACCTGAAAGCATTCCGGAAGAGGTGATTGCAGAAGCTTCCGCATTGGTGTTAACGGCTTACTTAGTTCGCTGTAAACCAGGTGAACCGATGCCACTAGCAACCATGAAAGCGATTGAGTATGCGAAAAAATATGATGTGCCGGTCGTTCTCACACTTGGCACAAAATATGTTATTGCAGATGATCCACAATGGTGGCGTGATTTCTTAAAAGAGCACGTTTCTGTTGTCGCCATGAATGAAGATGAAGCTTTTGAATTAACTGGGCATGCAGATCCTCTGTTGGCTTCCGATGTTGCTTTAGAATGGGTTGATTTAGTGCTTTGTACTGCGGGACCTGCTGGGCTTTATATGGGTGGCTATACAGAACACAGCTTTAAGCGCCAAACCACACATCCTTTATTACCCGGTGCTATTGCTGAATTTAATCGTTATGAATTTAGTCGAGCAATGCGTCGTAAAGATTGTGAAGAGCCAGAGAAAGTCTATTCTCATATTGAACCTTATATGGGTGGCCCTGAAAAAATTATGAATACCAATGGTGCGGGTGATGCAGCATTATCAGCATTACTGCATGATATTACAGCAAATAGCTATCATCGCATTAATGTGCCAAATTCAAGTAAGCATCCTCGGACTTATTTAACTTACTCATCATTAGCACAAGTATGTAAATATGCTAACCGAGTGAGTTATCAAGTATTAAGCCAGCATTCTCCACGCTTGACGCGCGGTTTACCTGAAAAAGAAGACAGCTTGGAAGAAGCCTATTGGGAACGCTAAGTTTGTATTGTTTCTAAGTCTTGTTTTATCAGTGTGAAATAAAAAAACCTATCAACATTTATTGATAGGTTTTTTATTGACTTAAATTCTATGGATTTAAGTGATTACCTGTGTTTGATTATTGCGCTGCACTAGGTGCAATGATTTGTTGACCATTTTCAGGTGTATCATCAATAGCGCAACCAAATTCAACTTCTTTAATTAGCATATCCGCCATTGCAGATGCTGTTTGATCTTCATCGATAACGACGTGATTTGCGCCTTTTTCAAGGATAAAAGAAGCTTCTTCATCATAGTTAGCTCGCACGATAATATCGTCAAAATGGGCGCGAACAATGATATTTAAATCAGGGTTCATACTTCTTGCCGTTTCAGCGACATCTGCTGCTTCATAACCATTCGGTATCGTCAGTAATAAAGATTTAGCGCAATCAATACGGGCTAAAGCAAGTGACTCTTTAGTCGATGCATTACCCAGTACTGTGTTTAAACTTTTCTCTTTTAACTCAGCAAATTTATTACGACTATTTTCGATAATCACTAATGGAATAGATTGAGCTAATAATTTTTCAGCAAGCATGCTTCCTGCACGTCCATAGCCGACGATAATGGCGTGACCACAAATATCAACAGGGACAGGCATCTCTTCTTCCAGCTCTTCTTGTTGTAGCTGTTCCACTTCTTCTTTGGTTTCTGTTTTTGCCAGATAACGGTCTAATAAAGAGAACAGAACTGGGTTTAGCATAATCGAGACTAAAGCACCAGCTAAAACAAGATTACGTGCATCTGGCTCTAAAACGTTTAGCGCCACACCTAGACCTGCAAGGATAAAGGCAAACTCACCAATTTGAGCAAGACTGACAGAAATGGTTAAGGCTGTTCGTCGAGAATGCCCAAACATTCGTACAAGCACCAACGCGGCGACAGATTTACCAATAATAATGATAGCCAGTGTTGCTAAGATACCAAGAGGATGTTCAATTAATACCATTGGATCAAACAGCATACCAACGGACACAAAGAACAGAACAGCAAAGGCATCACGCAATGGCAAGGTATCTTGTGCGGCTCTGTGGCTTAACTCAGACTCATTAAGCACCATACCCGCAAAGAAAGCACCTAATGCGAAAGAGGCATCAAATAAAGTCACCGCAGCGTAAGCGATACCTAAAGCGAGTGCTAATACACTCAGCGTAAAGAGTTCACGAGAGCCTGTTGCCGCGGTTTTAGCTAAGATCCACGGAATAAGCTTACGACCAACAATCATCATGATTAAGATAAAGGCTACGACTTTACCGATTGTGATACCTAAATTGATCATGAGTTGAGAAACATTGGTTTGATCGCTGCTTTCCAGCATATTGGCAATAGCTGGGAGTAGTACAAGGGCTAATACCATTGCTAAGTCTTCAACAATCAACCAACCAATGGCAATTTGACCTCGTTGGCTATCAATCAGACCTCTTTCTTCAAGTGCTCGTAAAAGAACGACGGTACTTGCAGTTGAAAGACACAAACCAAACACGATGCCACTAAATAAACCCCAGCCAAAAAATGCTGATAATCCCAACCCTAATAGTGTTGCTACTGCAATTTGAGCAATAGCACCCGGAATAGCGATGGCTTTCACTGCCATCAGATCTTTTAACGAAAAATGTAAACCTACACCAAACATTAGCAGAATAACGCCAATTTCAGCGAGTTCAGGGGCGAGAGATGTATCAGCGACAAAGCCGGGAGTAAATGGACCAGCGAGTACACCCGCAGCAAGATATCCTACTAAAGGTGAGATTTTTAGCCGTTGAGCGATCATGCCTAAAATGTAAGCAAGTGCTAACCCACCAACAATGGTGGTAATGAGGGGTGTTGAATGCGGCATCAATTCTCCTTCTTTTTATAAAACTACATGTATCGGGGGGCGAGTAATATAGCAGGCTGATAGTTTAACGTATTCATGCAATAAATTCGCTAAAAATTATCGATTATTTATAAAAATAGCAAGTTGATTGAGTTTTTTGATGCAAATGCACTTTTTTATGTTATTTTAATCAGTCTTACCTTTTAAAGTAAGAAATACACTGTTACTAGTTCATTTAGATAACAGGGATAATTACAAGTTATTCAGTTTTATCCACCCCAATATTAGGAAGAAAAATGGTGAAAATACCTAATAGTGGGAGATAAGCACAAATATGATAGACATATTCAATACTTTTCTGATCAGCAACATATCCTAAGACCGCAGCACCAATCCCTCCTATCCCAAAAGCAAGTCCGAAGAAAAGCCCTGAAACCATGCCAGTTTTACCCGGAATTAACTCTTGAGCATAAACTAAGATAGCAGAAAATGCTGAAGCCAAAATCACACCAATGAATACAGTAAGTACGCCAGTCCAATAAAGGCTAGCGTAAGGGAGTATCAGCGTAAAAGGCGCAACACCAAGAATAGATCCCCAAATAACGTATTTTCTGCCAATTTTATCGCCTACGGGGCCACCAATCATGGTGCCAGCAGCGACAGCAAAGAGGAAAACAAATAGGTGAATTTGTGCATTTTGCACTGAAACGCCAAATTTATGTATTAAATAGAAAGTATAGTAGCTACTGATGCTTGCAAGATAAAAATACTTAGAAAAAATCAGAATAAGTAAAATGGCTAAAGAGCCAAAAAGGGCTTTACGTGGCAATATTGCTTTGTTGTTTAGCACCATTGGTTGTTTTTTCTGAGCTTCTTGTTGAATTTTATACCAACGGCTAACTTGTAATAGCACTATAATGGCCAGTAATGCAGCAAGAGAGAACCAACCGACATTACCTTTGCCATAAGGAGCAATCAGTAAAGCCGCCAAAAGAGGACCTAAAGAGCTGCCTAAATTGCCTCCCACTTGGAATAGTGATTGTGCCAGCCCGTGTCTTCCACCTGATGCCATTCTTGCAACACGAGATGATTCAGGATGAAAAATAGACGAGCCTGTACCGACTAATCCTGCTGCGAGTAATAACATTGGGAATGTATCAGCAAAGGCGAGAAGAATAAGCCCTGTTAGCGTAAAACCCATACCAATAGGTAATGAGTAAGGCTTAGGATATTTATCAGTATAGAGACCAATAAAAGGCTGTAACAAGGATGCTGTAATTTGATACGTCAACGTTATCATCCCTATTTGCACAAAGCTGAGAGAAAATTCAGATTGCAACATAGGGTAAATAGCTAATATCAATGATTGGATCATATCATTGAGAAGGTGTGAAAAACTGATAGCAGTTAAAATACTAAAAACCGTATTACGCTTATTGGCTTTTCGTTGTAAAACGTCAGTTTCTTCTATGGGAAGTGTTGGATCGGCATTGCTCATTTTAATTCCCTGCCACATTATTTTGTTAATAAATTGTTTCTATTTTTATTGGTCTAGTTTACATCTATTTGGAGTTGAGTGCTTTTGTGAGAAATAGAGTTTGATTCATGTCTCAAAAAAACTATTGGATCAATGAAATAATAAAAAAATTATATAACCTACGTCATAAAATACAGCAAAAGTATTTAACTTCTGTCTTCTTTTTCTACTGTAGAACCATGGCAGAACCTTCTCAATAAATAATATACATGGGGATATACCATGAGCTTATCTTTTAAATTATCAGCATGCGCATTGACGGTTTCTTTAGCGATGGCGCCTGCGATGTCTCAGGCATGGGAAAAGGATAAAACCTACGAAATAACTATTCTACATACTAATGATCATCATGGTCATTTCTGGCATAACGATCGTGGTGAATATGGCTTAGCTGCACAAAAAACGGTTGTTGATAATATTCGTGATGAAGTGGCTAAAAAAGGCGGTAGCGTACTGCTGTTATCAGGTGGTGATATCAATACGGGTGTACCAGAATCTGATTTACAAGATGCAGAGCCTGATTTTAAAGGTATGAATCTTGTGGGCTATGATGCAATGGCATTGGGTAACCATGAATTCGATAATCCATTAGAGGTTTTACGTCAACAAGAAAAATGGGCAACATTCCCATTCTTATCTGCAAATATTTATCAAAAAAGTACGGGTGAGCGTTTATTCAAGCCTTACACCATTTTTGATAAGCAAGGTGTCAAAATTGCAGTATTAGGCTTAACGACTGATGATACTGTGCGTATTGGTAACCCAGCAAACTTCCCCGATACTGAATTCCGCAAACCGTCTGATGAAGCTAAAAAAGTTGTAGAAGAACTGCGTACAACGGAAAAACCAGACATTATTATCGCAGCAACTCATATGGGTCACTATGATGATGGTAATCACGGCTCTAACGCACCGGGTGATGTGGAAATGGCGCGTGCGTTACCAAAAGGTTACCTTGATATGATTGTGGGTGGTCACTCACAAGATCCTGTTTGTATGTCTCAAGAGAATAAAAACTACAAACAAGCGGATTATGTACCAGGAACACCTTGTGCACCAGATAACCAAAATGGTACATGGATTGTTCAGGCTCATGAATGGGGCAAATATGTTGGTCGTGCAGATTTCGAATTCCGTAATGGTGTATTCACGCTAAAACATTACCAATTAATCCCAATCAACTTAAATCAGAAAGTGAAGAAAGACGATGGCACAACTGAACTCGTTTACTACACTAAAGAAATTCCTCATAACCCTGAAATGATGAAACTGCTGACACCTTACCAAGAAAAAGGTGGCGAGCAACTGAATGTTAAAGTGGGTGAGGTTGTTGGTAAATTAGAAGGTGATCGTAGTAAAGTTCGCTTTGTTCAAACCAATATGGCACGTCTATTATTATCAGCTCAAGCTGAACGTGCGAATGCAGACTTTGCCATTATGAGCGGTGGTGGTGTTCGTGATTCTATTGAGTCTGGTGATATCACTTACAAAGATGTTCTGAAAGTTCAACCATTCGCGAACGAACTGGTTTATGTTGATTTTAAAGGTGAAGAAGTCGAACCTTATTTATCAGCTGTTGCATGTATGAAAGTAGACTCTGGTGCTTATGCACAATTCTACAATGTTAGCTTAACCGTAGATGCAGACTGTAAAGTTAGCGATGTTAAAATTGCAGGTAAACCATTAGATAAAACAAAATCTTACCGTATGGCGACACTGAACTTTAACGGTATTGGTGGTGATGGTTATCCGAAAATTGATACACACCCAGGTTATGTAAATACGGGTTTCGTTGATGCTGAAGTATTAAAAGGTTATATCGAATCACACTCTCCATTGAAAGCTGATGATTTCGAACCTAAAGGCGAAATTGTTTACAAAAAATAAATCTTACCAATAACGCTTATATAGACAAAAGGCGACATCTAATGTCGCCTTTTGTCTGGGGTCTAAATCACGTTAATTTCTTATTTTGAGGATGAGCCTTAAAATAAAAAATCATTAAGGATTATGACTCTTTACGAATAAGTGCAAATTGAGCACCTAATACAGTGCCTAAATCTTTTGCTGATAATTCAATATCTAAGCCACGTTTACCACCAGAAACAAAGATAGTGTCAAATTCGAGTGCTTGTTCATCAATCACTGTTGGTAGGCGTTTTTTCTGACCTAATGGACTTATTCCACCCACTAAATAACCCGTGACCTTTTGTGCAATTTGGGGATCTGCCATATCTGCTTTTTTAGCCTTAAAGCATTTAGCAACGAGTTTTAAATCTAACTGACCAGAAACCGGTGTTACTGCAACGGCAAGATTCTTAGCATCTCCATTTAAGGCCACTAAAAGTGTTTTGAATACTTGGCGGTTATCTAAACCGAGTTTTTCGACCGCTTCATCACCAAAATTATGGACATTAGCATCATGCTCATAAGGATGAAGGGTAAATTTGATTTTTTGTTTTTCCAGTAAATTTACAGCGGGAGTCATAGTTATTCCTACTTACAAGGTTAGAACAATATCTTTATACTTGGGATGTTAATAAATCGATCAAATTTTCTTCGCCAAATAAATGAAGGGCGCCGACAGTTACCACATAACGACCTGCGGGTAATGTTGATAACGTGCTTACCCATTTTTGGTTACGGCTTTCCATCAAAATATCAAATACAGCTTTACTAAAGGTATTCGGTAAAGGCGGTTGTTTCTCTCTACTATTATAATTTAACCACCAATTGATCATGATTTGCAATGTACGTGCATTATCGTGCCAATTTCTTAGCGTATCCTCGAGTAATTGCTGACCATCATGAGGAAAATCCAATAATAGTGCGACCTGACTCTCAATACCTTCAAGCTCTATGATGTTTTTTTGGTGTTTATTTGCATGCTGAATGACTTGATAATCAATACCATATTGCGGTTGTAATCCAAGTTGCATGGCTTGGGTTGATTGTAAAATTAACGCAATTTGCCAAAGTGGTTTATTTTCAATTTGATAAAGAGAAAGCGAGAGATCTTCACAGTGTTGAAGAATTTGAGAAAAAAGTGTTTCATTTAAACGAGTTTCTAATGGTTCTCTAAAGAGAGAGGCTTGATCAAAAGGTTGTACATCCGTTGAGATATCCGCTTCAACAATAATCGCATCTGCATTTTTTATTTCGTTAATAAGCACATTGGAGAGTGGTGACATTGTGGGAACACCCATATGGATACTGCCTACAAGGTGTAAAGAGATATTATTTGGTAGCGTAATATCAACGGCAGGGTAAGGATAATGCTGAGCGTTTTTTATCCCTATCCAGTTTTTAACTTTCTGAAAAATACCCGTCATTTGATACGCTCCTTTAAGTGTCGATCACTAAACCTCAGCATAACGGATTTTTAATTGAATGAAACAGAGAAAACGAAGCTTTACTTAGCTTTCTCTGTTTTTACTTTAGGCTGAATGACTACCAACTAATGCCTACACCCCCCGCAGAGACCCAACTATTTGTCTCATTCCATGCTGTTGATGCTCTGACTTTAACATTTTCATTAATACGATATTGCATACCCCAAGCGAGGGCTGTGGCATTACGATAATTACCAATACCAATGGCTGTACTAAATGTTGCTGTATCGGTAAAAGGTAAATTACTCATTGCCGCAACAGAGGCAATACCTTGGTTAGCACGTTTTTCGACTTTATAAAAACGGTTTTGAGTGTCAGATTTAAAATATTCAAAGTCACTTTTTAATGTTTTAAATTCATTTCTTGAGATTGATTGTTCAGTATAGAGCGTTGCAAAATGGCTTTTTAATGAAATATTATTTCCATTAATATTTAGATTATCTATATAGTCTTTCGTAATATTGTCAATGTCACTTTTGTTCGCTCTTATATTATCAGTGTTACTATTTATAATTTGCGTGTTTGTATCAATATCATTTTTATTTTTTTCCGTTAATTCATTATTGTTATCAATAATTAACTTTTGTTCTTGAATTTTAGTCTCATTATTTTTAATGTTTTCTGATAATCTTTTCTTATTATCTAAAATTGAATTATTTAGCATTCTAGTATCTTGCTCTTGTAACTTACTCATCTGGGCTAGATCTTGTTTTGTGTTTTTTTCTAATAACAATAGAAAACGGTTTTTGGTATTGAGATTATCGACTATTTTATGTAGTCTCTCGGGAGACTCTAGATCATCTAATGTTAATGCACTATCTTGAGTACTGTAGATCATTGTTTCCGCATGCTTGATTATATTAATAACTTCATTACGGTTTTTTTCGGTCAATAAATCTTTTTCTGATAAATAACCCACCATTCCCATTTTTAAATCACTATTGCTAGATTGAATATAAATATAACCATTTTTATTAACGATATTTTGCTTTATAAGATCGGCAGAATCGGTTAAATTTCGATTTCTTAAGTATTTTTCTAAATCTTTAGCTACGCTACTATTTAATTCAATACCATAGGCTTCTTTATCTTTATTTGTTCCTTTTACTATATTAATTAAATTACTATCAACTATCTGATTAAAAACCGTTGATGCTAAATAGCTTTTTTTATTTTCTCGCTCTTCATTTTCTGGCGTGATTACATCAGAGAATGGGGGGGTATTTACTGTGTTTGAAAAAACACAGGAAGAATAAATGATAGATACTGTTGCGATAAAAATATTTTTATATTTCAATTTTAAATCCTTTTAAAAATAAAATGATGTTGATTTTTCACTAATATATTCTGAATGCTAATTTTTTATTTAATATAAATAAACACCCTTATTATTAGAGTGATTTTTATGTCAATGTTATATTTATTTTATGAATAATAAAAAATAATGAAATATTTATAATATATTGCTATTCTAGCGCTAAGAGGGCGGAGTAATGACTCTCTTGTATAATGAGAAATTCCTCTTTGACTGGCCGATAGAAATATCGGCTTTTTTTTAATTGATTGATAATTCAGTATTTAATCTTTGGAAAAAAGATAAATCTTCTCTTTGAGATGATTTATCTTTCATATAATTAGGTTGTTGGTATCACAGTATCATCAAAAAATAAATGATTGGATTAATTATCTACATCCATTGAGATCCCCATAACTAGGCTAGTCTGAAAATTGGCACCAAGTAAGGTGTAATTTGATAAAGAAGTCCATTGTGTTGCACCTATACAATTAGTGGAAAAAGTGTTTAAAGCAGGAATTTGATCATATTCTTGTTGAGTTACGGCTTTAGCGATGCCAATAGAACCCGTAATTGAACCTGAAATGGTGGCTTCTGCACCTGCTTCATTTTCAATTGAACATCACCTCCAGCACCAGCTGGGATTAATTGCCATGACTCCCAATGTCCCAATGTCCCAATGTCCCGATATCATAATATCAGTAGCGTCTTTATAGTCAAAAGTGCTTGGAAAGCTTTTTTGTACCATTATTGCTTTATTTACAATAGGAAAAGAAGCGAGATAAGCCGTATCCCAACCAAATGTGCTCACTGAGTTATTCATAATGTTTTCCTTAATTTAATTTTCCTTGCATATAAACATTATCGGCTAACCCACCCGCATCAATCGTCATATTCTGCTGACCATTCCAACTGACGAGTCCTGGCGCTAGCTCCCTTAATGATTGAGCTGTTTTTGATGAGGTGAGTGTACCCATTGAGTTTTCAATAGAAAGGCTGATGGCTTCAATTACAATATTCATAATGCCAAATGTTAAAGCACCTAGTCCTTGTTCCCAACATGGAATATGTTCATTTTTTGTTGCTGATTTATTTGGATCAGAATTAAAAGACAATGTTTTTGTTGATACATTAAATGAGGATGGATTAATTGATGTGACAGTATTTATAATATAAGCTCCGGTTAATCCAGTGATATTTGTATGTGTTGAAACATAACACCACATTTTATTATCTTCAATATGAAAATTAATGTCGGTGACTGTTGGTGTGTAATAAATTAAATCAACTTTGACTGCATTAAGATTAAAATTATTATTTAAATTTATTACATTATTTTCTAAACGAAAATCATAAAAAGTAGAATTCCCTTGAAAACTTAAAGGCAATGAAGGTATAACAACATTTAATAGAAAAGCCCTCGCCGATAATATAAAACCAAAATCTTTATTAAATAATAAATTGGTATCAAAACTACGAGGTAAATTAGTGATCGATACATTCTCTAACATACCTAAAATGGCAATACCACCTAAAGCACCACTGACAGGCTGTTGATAGGCATAGGTAAGTTTTTTAGGTGTCAACCAATTTGCATTTTCTCCTGTTGGTGAAGGTAATATATTGGCAAATACAAAATTAAGTTGCTCTGCATTTTGTATAAAAACACGAGATAAACCAATAGTGAGTAGTGCTGCACCTAAAGAGGCTTCTTGCGGGTGAGATCGAAGATATTTTCCTAAGTTTCCACTCACATCTGGGTTAATCACAGTGACTGCACCAAAAGTCATATCACCTTTGTTTTTCCCTTCTATTAAACAATTAAAAACAAGTTTATAAAGTACGGTTTGATCACTCCCTTTAATTAACTTTAATTGCATTTCTATTAAGGGAATCACATTATTAAGAGTAATTGTTTCATTGAATTGCTTAATGAAAAGCACCCCTGTTTTAATAGGAGTTTCAAATTGAAGTAAATTACCACTACCACCAGAAACAATTTTCCATGAGTCAAAAATTCCTGTGATTTTAATTTCCGAATCTTCATATTCAAAAGATTGAATAAGTTGATTTTTATTATTAGATAATTGTTTATTTATATAATTACCTGAACAAGCGTATATAACATCCCATCTGTAATTATTCATAGATTTTCCTTTGTTATATAAGGTGTCTTTTACCTTATTATTTTTAAGTGAAAATTTATAGAATGAAGAATAATAGAGATATTTTTATTTTCAGTTGATTGAAGTGTAAAAACACCGCTTTTACTAATAAGTAAAAAAGCGGTGTTTTTTTTAATTAAAGCTTACTTAGTTTATTGCTTAGGTTTAAAACGCAATAAACGGTTTGCATTGCTAACAACAGTAATGGAAGACAGCGCCATTGCAGCACCCGCAACCACTGGATTTAACAGTGTGCCAGTGAAAGGATATAAAATACCCGCTGCAATAGGGATACCTAAGCTATTGTAAACAAAGGCACCGAATAAATTCTGCTTCATATTACGTAGTGTACCTTTTGAGATCTCAACCGCATCGGCAACACCATGCAAACTATGACGCATTAATGTGATAGCTGCTGTTTCAATAGCAATATCACTACCTCCACCCATTGCAATACCGACATCTGCTTTTGCTAGTGCTGGCGCATCGTTAATACCATCACCAATCATTGCAACACGACGACCTTGTGCTTGAAGCTCTATTATCGCTTGTGCTTTACCTTCAGGCATGACACCTGCGATAACTTGGTCAATACCTGCTTCTTTTGCTATTGCATTTGCAGTAATTGGATTATCACCCGTTAACATCACTAGGCGATAGCCCTGATTATGTAAACGTTGTAATGCACTTACAGTATCTTCTCTTAGAGGATCACGGATAGAGAGAAGGGCGGCAATCTTACCTTCTTGAGCTAATAAGACTGGAGTAACACCTTTCGCTGCTTGAGTGTCAATAAGTGAATTAATTTCACTAATATCAATACCTGATTCAAGCATCAATTTAGGGTTGCCTAAAAGCACTGTTTTTCCGTTAATTTCGCCACTTAACCCCATTCCTGCAAGAGTGCGGAATTGGCTTATTTCAGGTAAATCAATGCCTTCAGCTCGCGTTAAAATGGCTTTAGCTAATGGGTGATTAGAACCATTTTCCAACGATGCTGCCAATGCAAGTGCTTGAGTTTCATCTACTTGATTGAAAGTATGAATTTCAGTGACCTGAGGCATACCTTCTGTCAGTGTTCCTGTTTTATCAAAGACTAAAGTATCTAGTTTGCTCGCTTGTTGTAGTGCGTCTGCATCACGAACTAACACGCCATATTCAGCCGCACGACCTACACCTGAAATAATCGACATAGGAGTAGCCAAACCTAAAGCACAAGGGCAAGCGATGATAAGAACGGTTGTGATAATCACCAGTGCATAGGTAATTTGTGGCGACGGACCAAAGAAATACCAAATAGCACCAGCAATAAGAGCGATAGCGACGACAACAGGTACAAATACACCTGAAATTTTATCCGCTAGCTGGCCTATTTCAGGTTTACTACTTTGCGCTTGGCGAACTAATTTGATAATACGAGCAAGTGTTGTTTTACTTCCCACCGCTGCCGCTTTAAATAGAACTGAGCCATCTTGAACCGTTGTTCCCGCATGAATAGTGTCACCCACAGTTTTTTGTTGTGGAATTGGCTCGCCTGTCAGCATTGCCTCATCCATCCATACTTCACCTTGGATAATTTCACCATCAACCGGCACTTTATCACCTGTTGCTAAACGTAAGGTCATTCCTTGTTTAACATCAGCTAATGGCATTTCAACTTCACCGTTTTCAGTTATGACTCTTGCTGTTGGCGGAGTTAAATCTAATAGCCGTTCTAGTGCTTTGGATGAACGCTGGCGTGCTCTTTGCTCAAGCATATGACCCAGATTGATTAAACCGATGATCATCGCACTGGCTTCATAATAGAGATGTCGCGCTTGGGCAGGGAACACTTCTGGCCATAAGTTCACGGTAATGGAATAGAGCCACGCTGTTCCTGTTCCTAACGCAACGAGGGTATCCATTGTTGCACTACGGTTTTTTAAACTCTGCCATGCGCTACGATAGAAATGACCACCAGCAACAATCATTACAAACAGCGTTGCAATACCAATGCCTAACCAGATGCTGTGATTGGCTTCTGTCAGCATCATATTGTCGCCGATCATTCCCCAAATCATTACAGGGATACCAACAACTAAGGCTAATGCAGCTTGCCAGCGAAAACGTTTCATATTGGCAACAGCAACTTCTTGCTGACGTTCTCTGCGTTTTACATCGTCTTGAATAATTTCAGCGCCATAACCCGCTTTTTCAATAGCAGTCACAAGTGCGTCATGATCGATTTCACCAGTCACTAATGCACTACGTTCAGCAAGATTTACACGCACATTTTCAACGCCATCAACAGATTGTAATGCTTTGTGAACCTTGCTTACGCAACTTGCACAGGTCATGCCATCAATTAAAAGCTGAACACTGCTGTCATCGTCAGTATCAATTTCAGCGCCATTATCAATATCAGCATTCTCAACTGGAATATCACAAACAGCCGCTGACGATGCTTCCAGTTGTGCATGCGTTTGCGTCAGCGGCTCAGTTTTTGGGAAATCAGTACCTGCTAGTTGTGCTTCAAAACCTGCTTCTGTAATGGCAGTAATTAAGGTTTCAGCGGTTGCAGAACCAGTCACTTTTGCATGTGTTAATTCAACTTCAGCTGTTTCAACACCTGCAGTATTTTCTAGTGCTTTTTTAACTGAACCGACACAGTGACCACAATTTAAGCCAGATAGAGTTAAATTAATTATGTTGTCAGTGGGCGCTAGGCTTGCTTGAAAACCTTCCGCCGTAATCGCTGCAATTAAAGTATCTGCCGTAGCATCACCAAAAATTTCAGCTGACTCTTTTGTCACATTAACTGCGGCAACGCCTTCAATGGCTAATAATGCTTTTTCAGTTTTACCGACACACTTCATACAGTTAAGCCCACTTAGGCTTAATTTTACATCGGGTTGTGTTGCTACACTTGCTTCATAGCCTGCATCTTCAATTGTTTTGATTAAGCTTTCAGCAGTTGCATCGCTGTCAATTTTAGCGTATTGAATAGTCACAATTGCCTGCTCTATATCATTGCGAGCATCAAGTGCTTTTTTTACACTGTTAACACAGTGGGAGCAGGAAAGTCCTTGTAGTGCGAGTATTATAGTTTTTGCCATGTTAATTTATCTCCGACATAAAAGCGTTACCTCTATTATTGCGCAATATTCGGTAACTTGCTTTCTTTAAAGGTTTTTTCTTATTGAGATAAAGGCTAAACCTTTCCGCAAGGGGAAGGTCAAGGGGGAATTTTGAATATTAGTGAAATCGCAAATAAAACAGGATTAACAGCTAAAGCTATTCGGTTTTATGAAGAAAAAGACTTGATAACGCCACCGGGAAGAGGTGAAAACGGCTATCGCTATTATCAGGCTTAACATATCGAAGAGTTGACATTATTACGACAAGCACGAGAGGTGGGCTTTAATTTAGAAGAGTGCCGTGCTTTATTGATGTTGCTAAGAAATCCTTCACGTCATAGTGCTGACGTGAAAGAAGCCACCTTAAAAAAAGTGGCCGAAATTGAGAAAACAATTAATGAGCTTAATGCCATTCGCCAGCGATTACTGTTATTAGCCAGCGAGTGCCCCGGAGATGATGGTGCAGATTGCCCCATCATCAATCATTTGTCAGGGTGTTGTCATCACCAGAAACAGCCGATTTAAGCGCAATCACTTGTAAGGTAATACCATCAATTGCGGTTACTGTTACCTTATCGCCAGCAAGTAATGGCGTGTCTGAATAAACACGCCAACTGCCATCAGCTAATTTTACGCGACTAAAACCATTTTCAGTATCTGATAATAAAACAGCATGAACACCAATCAGTTGATGCGTTTTCTGATTTAAGTTTTCAGCTTCTTTTGATAGTTTTCTGCGTTTAAGCCAAAGGTGCCAAAGTAAAGCACTAATAACCGTTAATATCGCAAATAAAATACCTTGAATAGGCCAGCTAATAGGCAATATCCATGTGATCAACGATACACACAGAGCCGCCATTCCTGACCATAAAAGGTATCCTGCTGTTCCTAACATTTCTGTAATTAACAGCAAGCCACCAAGACAAAGCCAGAAAAGTGCAGGTTGAGCACTAATCCATTCAATCATAATTAATTGCTCTTGTTGCCAGAGTCACTTTTTTGGGTATTGAGTAATTCAGAAATACCGCCAATCGCACCCATGAGATTACTTGCTTCTAATGGCATCATAATAACTTTACTGTTATTAGCTGAACCAATTTGAGACAGTGCATCAGTATATTTTTGAGCAACAAAGTAGTTAATTGCTTGCATATCACCTTTTGCAATGGCCTCAGATACCATTTGTGTTGCTTTGGCTTCTGCTTCTGCCGCACGTTCACGGGCTTCTGCTTGTAAGAACGCAGATTGACGCTCACCTTCTGCTTTCAGTATTTGTCCTTGTTTCTCACCTTCAGCCTTTAAGATAGCCGCTTGACGAATACCTTCAGCTTCAAGAATGTCGGCACGTTTAGTACGTTCAGCTTTCATCTGCGCATTCATTGCAGAAATCAATTCTTTTGGTGGGCGGACATCACGAATTTCAATACGGGTAATTTTGATACCCCAAGGGTTTGTTGCATCATCAACAATCAGTAAAAGGCGGCTATTGATTTGGTCACGTTGAGAAAGAATTTCATCAAGTTCCATTGAGCCTAACACCGTACGAATATTAGTGAGTGTTAAGTTAATAATCGCAAGTTCAAGGTTATTAACTTCATACGCGGCTTTTACAGGATCGATAACTTGAATAAAGCAGACTGCATCAATGCTGACGTTGGCGTTATCACGAGAAATGACTTCTTGAGAAGGAATATCCAGTACTTGTTCCATCATATTGATACGGCGACCAATACGATCAACAAATGGCACGAGAATTTGGAGTCCTGGAGTCAGAGTTCGAGTGTAACGACCAAAACGTTCGACAGTCCACTGATAACCTTGTGGAACGGTTTTAACACCACATAAAACTAAAATAATAGCGAATAAGATGATAATACCAATGACTATTTCCATATACCTGTCCTAAGTCTGCTTGAATAAGAAAATAAAATTAATAAAGTAAAGAATACACCATACGACGATATTTAGACGCCAAATTATCATTAGTACCTAAGGCTGATAGAATATCCATCAGGGTTTTCTTAACTTGCCCATCACCTGCATTTAGATCTTTTTTGATAAAGCTAAATAGCAACTCTAACGCCTCTTCATTGCGAGCAACTTCATGTAATTTTAGTGCAAGTTGAATGGCAAGATTGGTATTTTCAGGTTGTTGATTAAAATCGCTCTGCAATTGTTGGATTTCAGGCGTATCAGCAGCCTGTTTTTGTAATTCAATTTGCGCTAACAAACTATGGTAGTAACTATCTTGATCTTGTAATGGGATGGTAATTAGCAGCGTTTGAGCTTCTTCATTTTTATTTAAAGAAATTAAAGCGCCCGCTAACGCAAGGGTAATTTCACTGTTTTTAGGTGCGAGTTGATGGGCTTCTTTAAGCAAAGGTAGAGCTTCCTCGGCTTTTCCTTCAGAAAGTAATTGCGCCGCTTGTGCCGCTTTTAATTCTTCTGGTTTGGGTAATACATTTGCTAACACTTGGCGAATTGCTTCTTCAGGTTGAGGGCCTTGGAAGCCATCAACTGGGCGACCTTCTTGTAAAATATAAACAGTTGGAATAGCACGTAGACCAAATTGTGAGGCAATCATTTGTTCAACATCACAATCTAATTTAGCTAAAATAAATTGATCAGCAAATTCGGCTGCTAGTTTATCTAATGTTGCGCCAAGCTCTGCACAATGAGGGCTACGTTCTGAATAGAAATACATCATGACCGGTTTAGTCATCGATTGTTCTATAACTTGTTGAATATTTGATTCATTTACATCAACAATATGTGCAGTTGCTAACATTAACTTGCCCCTTTTTGAGAGTTTTAAATATAGATGCGATTTATAAAGCTATTTTATTAATAAGTAAGGGTGAAACCCGAAAAATCAAGCCTTGCCACTTTGGCGACTTAAAATTGCATCCATTAGTGTGTCAGGTAGAAAGCGTTTTAGTATTTTGACAGCATAAGTTAATAGGGTTACGGGATAACGTATCTTAGGTTTTGGGCTTTCTAAAGCATGAATAAGCTTTTTCACTACATCTTCAGGCGTTAGTGTGAAACGACTCGCAATCCCAGGATTTTTTACTGGTTTATCTTTTTCTGCTTGAGCGACATTCTCGGTGAAGCAAGTACGTATTGGACCAGGCTCTATTAAACTCACTTTAACGCCTGTATGCGCTAATTCCATTCTTAATGCGTCAGACCATGCTTCTACAGCATACTTACTCGCTGCGTAAGCACCTCGACCGGGTGTTGAGATAATCCCCATTACAGAGCTCGTTTGAATAATTCTGCCTTCACCGTGCGGTAACATTGCTGGTAGAAGTAATGTAGTCAGCTGATGTAAACCAAAAAAATTAGTAGAAAACTGTTTTTCCATTTGTGAACGAGTAATGGCATCTAATGGACCATAAACACCAAATCCGCCATTATTAAATAATCCATATAAACGACCATTTGTTAGGCGAATAACTTCTAGTGCCGCATTTTCAACACTTTTTGGATCATCAAGATCAAGATGAATAGGTTCTAATCCCAGTGTTTCCATGCGTTCAAGGTCTTCACCTTTACGGCAAGCCGCAAGAACTCGATAGCCTCTTTTCTTTAGTGCTTTGGCGGCACAGAGCCCTATTCCACTGGAACTTCCTGTAATCAATACCGTTTTTTGCATAATTTTACAATTAATCTCGTTTAATCTACGTCAACTACTGTCAGAATAGTCTAACGTGTTAAGTAAGGGGATAATGTTTCATCCATCCACTGAGCAATAAAAGGCTGAGCATCTTCATTGGGGTGTATGCTGTCATTTTGCATCCACTCAGGCTTATCAGCGATTTGCTCCATATAAAAAGGAAGTAGAGGAAGCGCATTATCTTCAGCGAGTTTTGGATAGATCGCTGAAAATGATTGTGTATAACGTTTACCATAATTAGGTGAAATCATTATTTGCATAAAAAGTGGCGTTGCACCGGCATCTTTTACTTGTGTAATGATGTTTTGTAATGCCTCTTTTGTTTGTGCAACAGGGTATCCCTGTAAGCCATCATTTGCACCTAATTCAATTAAAACCCAACGAGGTTGATGCTGTTTTAATAAATCAGGAAGCCTATTTTTCCCCTGAAAGGCAGTTTCACCACTAATACTTGCATTAACAACATTAATTTCAGGGTAGGTTGTTTTCCATTTATCAGCAAGGCGTTGTGGCCATGCACTTTCAATTGGAAGACGATATCCTGCACTCAAGCTGTCACCAAAGATTAAAAAGGTATCAGCAGCAATTGCCTTAAAGCTAAACATCATCATAACGATAAGGAAAAATGTATGTCGACGGAAAAGGTTCTTGAAGTTCATCGGTTAACCAAACAAGTAGGACAAGGTGATAGTCAGATCTCTATATTGCAGGGTGTTGAGTTAGTTGTCGAGCCTGCACAAACAATTGCGTTAATCGGTGAGTCAGGATCGGGTAAATCGACCCTGTTAGGGATCATTGCTGGATTAGATGATGGTAGTTCTGGCAGCGTGCATTTAATGGGTGAAGATCTCACAAAAATGAATGAAGAAGAGCGAGCTAAATTACGCGCTCAACATGTTGGTTTTGTTTTTCAATCATTTATGTTGATCCCAACATTGAATGCACTTGAAAATGTGCAGTTGCCCGCATTATTAAAAGGCGAATCAGAAAAGCACAGTCATGCGCGTGCAGTTGATTTACTTAAGCTGTTAGGATTAGGCGAACGTTTATACCATATGCCAGCACAACTGTCTGGTGGTGAGCAACAACGCGTTGCATTAGCAAGAGCATTTTGTACTCAGCCAGCTATTCTTTTTGCTGATGAGCCAACAGGGAATCTTGATCGTAAAACAGGCGATAAAATTGCTGACTTGCTGTTCTCTCTTAACCGAGATTATGCAACAACCTTAATTTTAGTGACTCATGATAATGAGCTGGCAGCTCGTTGCCAAAGACGATTACGATTAGTAGATGGACAACTTAAGGAGGAGTCATGATTTGGCGTTGGTTTTGGCGTGAATGGCGTTCTCCTGCACTATTAATTGTTTGGCTCTCTTTAGCGCTAGCGGTTGCTTGTGTGCTTGCTTTAGGGCGTATAGGTGATCGCATTGATAAAAGTATTTACGCTCAAAGTCGTGATTTAATTGCTGGCGATTTAGTCTTACGTGCATCTTATCCCGTTGATGAAAACTGGCTTACAGAGGCGAATAAGGAAGGGTTAACTCTCAGTCGCCAAATGCAATTTACCACGATGTCTTATGCTCCTGAAGGCGATACACCTCAGCTTGCGCTGGTGAAAGCTGTGGATAAATTATATCCACTGTATGGTGAGTTAGAAACAGAGCCCGCAGGGTTAAAACCTGAAAAAGGAACTGCACTTGTTGGTGCCAGATTACTTGAATTACTTGATATAAAAGTTGGCGATAAAATTGATGTAGGCGATGCCTCATTTACTATTGGTGGTGTATTAATTCAAGAGCCAGACAGCGGGTTTAATCCTTTTCAAATCGCCCCCCGTATTTTAATTAATCTTGATGATGTTGAAGCAACTGGAGCAGTGCAACCCGGAAGCCGTCTGACTTATCGCTATATGTTTGCAGGTAATGAGTCTGTAATTGATAGTTATCAGCAACGCTTCGACCCACTATTAAAACCCGATCAGCGTTGGAATAGTTTAAAACAAGATAGTGGAGCACTTTCACAATCAATGGAGCGTGCGAAAAACTTTCTTTTGCTTTCAGCGCTATTAACGTTATTGCTTGCTATATCGGCAGTTGCCGTTTCAATGGCTCATTATTGCCGTAGTCGTCATACTTTAATTGCGGTATTAAAAACGTTAGGTGCAGATAAACGTGCATTGAGAAAGTGGATTGTTGGACAATGGGGAGTGATCCTCATTGGCGCAATTATTGTTGGCTCATTAGTCGGGCTTGTTTTTGAGGCAATACTGCTACAAATTTTAGCGCCAGTCTTACCAAAAAGTTTGCCTGAGGCGAGCTTTTTGCCATGGATATGGTCTGTGGGCTCTTTACTGTTAATTGCTTTATTAACAGGATTAAGGCCTTACTATCAATTAATGGCAACACAACCTTCTCGAGTATTAAGAAGTGATACTACGGCCCCTATATGGCCTCTTCGTTATTATTTACCGATAGTGGGCTTAATTATTGTCGGTGCTTTAACGCTTTTTGCGGGAACAGGCGTCTTACTCTGGTCAATTCTATTTGGTGTTGTTGTTATTGCTTTTTTACTTGGAATAATTGGTTGGTTAGGATTATGGGTATTAAAGCAGTTTAAATTTCGCCAACTCAGTGCGCGTTTAGCAGTAACTCGTTTATTGCGACAACCTTTTCAAACGATGACTCAGCTTGCTGCTTTCGCACTTTCATTTATGTTGTTAACGCTTTTAGTCCTTATTCAAGGTGATTTACTGGAAAAATGGCAAAAGCAATTACCCGAAGATAGTCCTAACTATTTTCTAATCAATATGTCTGCACCTCAAGTTCAAGAAATTAATACCTTATTGGCACAATATAAGGTTGAACCTACGGATGCATTCCCTGTGGTATTAGCGCGTTTAACACAGGTTAATGAACATAATGCCAAAGAGTGGGCTGATAAACGTGATGCTGGCAATAATACGGTTCGTCGTGAGCTTAACTTAACGTGGCACAGTGAATTACCTAAAGATAACGTCATTGTTGAAGGAACTTGGCCACCTGTCGGTAATGGTGTTTCTCTTGATCAAGGCGTTGCAGAGCAACTCGAAATCAAGTTGGGTGATGAACTAACATTTGTCGGTGATACTCGTGAATTTAAGTCCATTGTTACGAGTATTCGCCATGTTGATTGGGAGAATATGCGCCCTAATTTCTTCTTTATTTTCTCTGAAGAAGGATTAAGTAATCAGCCGGAAAAATGGATGAGTAGCTTTTATTACAATGGTGAAGGCACATTAATTACTGCGCTTAATCGGCAATTTCCAACCGTAAGCGTGTTAGATACAGGCGCATTAATTCAGCAAGTTCAACAAATCTTACAGCAAGTCAGTCGAGCATTAGAGATTATGGTTGGATTAGTCATGATTTGTGGTGCGTTATTGTTAGTTGCTCAAATTCAGGTAGGAATGACACAACGACGCATTGAGCTGGTGGTGTATCGAACATTAGGTGCTGGTAAATCATTATTAAGACGGACTCTTTGGGCTGAATTTGCATTATTAGGTTTAATGGCGGGATTAGCTGCGGCGATTGGTGCTGAGGTCGCATTAAGCTTATTACAAATATCGGTGTTTGATTTCCCTTGGCAACCACAATGGGGAATGTGGATCACCGTACCTATTGTTGCGGCATTATTACTTTCATTATGTGGCAGTATATTAGGCGTCAGGCTGTTGCAAGATAAAGGGCAGTATCGACGAATTCAAGGCGAATAGTTGAAATAAATAAGGCTTATAAATAGAGTTAAATAAAATGCTGATGTTATTAAACATCAGCATTTTTTATAGGGAAAGATAAGATAATTATTCTTTTATAACATAAGCATAAATTCGCTTATTGCCATCATTTTCATCATAAATATAAACCCCTTGAAGTTCAGTTGAAAAGCCTGGAAGTTGATTAATAGTGACTTCAAGAGCCTGAAAATAACGTAAAACAGCACCATCCCAAATTTCACCAGGTACAGCACATAAAACACCCGGCGGATAAGGTAAAGCACCTTCAGCAGCAATTCGGCCTGCTAATTTATTTAAAGGTAACAATTCAATATTACCACGAACAAACTCAATATTAGCTTGTTGTGGACTTAGTGCTCGCTTAGGAAAGTGACTTTTTCTAAACATCTGTTTTTGCAGTAACTTGATATTGTATCTGACACAAATATCATGCATTTCCTGACAGAGTTGGCGCAATGTATAACCCTGATAACGAGATGGATATTGACGACAAACAGAAGGCAATATTTGTTCTAATGGCACATCTTCAACTAAGTGCTTTTCAAATTGAACAATCAAAGAAATTAAGCGCTCAAACTTCGCTTGATGCTCTGCGGGAGTCAGCAAAAATAAGATTGAATTGAGGTCGCTTTTTTCAGGAATAACGCCGTGTTCACGTAGATAACTTGCCAAAATAGATGCAGGCACACCAAAAGGTTCATATTCCCCTGTATGAGGATCGATCCCTGGCGTTGTAAGCATTAATTTGCAAGGATCAACAAAATATTGATTGGCGGCGTAACCTTCAAATGAATGCCAATTATCATTAGGAATAAAATTGAAAAAACGCTGATCGTGAGCGATTTCATCTGTGTCGTGATCTTGCCAAGCAATTCCATCGATGATTTCAGGAATAAAAGGCTTAATAAATTGGCACTGTTTTAGTAATGATTTACGGGCTTCAATGCCTTGTTTTACGCAACTCATCCACATTGCTTCACCACTTTTGCCAGAATGCATTTTTGCATTGACATCAAGAGCCGCAAAAAGGGGATAAAATGGGCTGGTAGATGCATGCATCATAAAAGCATTATTCATACGTTTATGATTAACATAACGTGATTGCCCTTTAAGGTGAGCATCTTTTTTATGTATCTGTGAGGTTTGTGAAAATCCAGCTAATTGCTTATGAACTGATTGAGTAACGAGAATACCAGGATCGTCTTCATTAAGCGTTAGTAACAAAGGCGAACACTGTTTCATCATTGGAATAAATTGTTCATAGCCCACCCATGCAGAATCAAATAAAATATAATCACAAAGATGACCTATTTTATCAACCACTTGCCTTGCGTTGTAAATCGTACCGTCATAAGTGCCCAGTTGAATAACCGCTAAACGGAATGGGCGTTTATCGAATTGGCGTTCTGGCGCAATTTCTGCAATTTGTTGGCGTAAATAGAGCTCTTCAAAGCAATGAGCATCAATGCCACCAATAAAGCCAAAGGGATTGCGAGCCGTCTCTAAATAAACAGGTGTTGCTCCTGCTTGAATTAGTGCGCCATGATGATTGGATTTATGGTTATTTCTATCAAATAGCACTAAATCATTTGGTGCCAATAAGGCATTTAAAGCAACTTTATTAGAAGAGGATGTTCCATTTAAAACAAAGTAGGTTTTATCGGCATTAAACACTTGCGCTGCAAAAGTTTGGGCATCATAAGGTGCTCCTTCATGAATAAGCAAATCACCCATTGCCACATCAGCATTACAGAGATCAGAGCGAAATAGATTCTCACCAAAATATTGATAAAACTGTTCGCCAACAGGATGACGACGAAAAAATTCCCCGCCTTGATGACCTGGGCAATCAAAAGCGACGTTCTTTTCGGCAACATAATTCACTAAGCGTGAAAAAAATGGTGTGGTCAGACTCTCTTCATATTGCTGTGCCGCTTTATTAATTAACGTACTATTTTTTTGATGTGCACTTTTATCCGTAATCACAACCCCTGAAACCTGATTAAGCAATTCAGCATTGATTGCATCATTGAGATTAACTGCAATAAATACGGGTAGTTGAAAGCCTGTTTGATAAATGCGATCTAATTCGCCAGACTCAATATCTGACAATGACAACACTACTGCTGATACTTGCGTTAAATTTGCATCAACAATATCAACTATCGGACGTTCACAATAAAAATAGTGTGAAAGAGTAGGGTGACATGCCAACTTCATTTTTTTCATTATACTCGCGTTTTTATCAATGGAAGAATTGGCGAACAATATACGTGGTTGTGAATGTGATTGAAATAAATTAAAAGATAACCAAGGTGATTTATGCGTTTTGAGTGCATAAATCACCATTTTAATAAGTGGGTGAATGGATAAGTCTATGAGAAAATAAACTTATCTATCTTCTATTATTGCGCGATAGGTGAAGACTTTTCGATATAAACAGTTTGAGATGGGAAAGCAAAATCAGCGCCATGTTTATGCACAATATCAATCATCTTCAAATAGACTTCTTGTTGAGCTTCAAGCCACTGCGCCCAGACTGTCGTTTTGGTAAAACAATACACCATGATATTGAGTGAAGAGTCTGCAAATTGATTAAAATAAACTAATAAGGTTTGTTGAGTGTCAATTTTATCATTTTGCATCAGCATAGTGCGAATGTCCTCAACAATGGCACCTATTTTATCTGAATCTTCATAACGTAAACCTAATTCTGTTTCGATGCGTCGATTGGTCATTCTACCGGGATTCTCTACGCTAATAGAGGAAAAAACAGAGTTTGGAATGTAAAGGGGGCGATGATCAAAGGTAATGATTTTTGTAATACGCCAACCGATTTCTACCACGGTGCCTTCAATATTACGATCAGGAGAACGTACCCAATCCCCGATATTAAAAGGGCGATCAAAATAGAGCATCACCCCTGAAAAAAGGTTACTCATCACATCTTTGCTTGCCATACCAATGGCAATACCGCCTAATCCCCCAAAGGTCATTAAACCAGATAAGCTCATACCAAAATGCTCACCAAACAGTAAGATGATAATGACGAAAAGGGTGATTTTAAATATGCGGGAAATAATACGAGCTGAAGTAGGATCGCTCCCTTTATTAATTTGTGATTTCTCTAATAAATTAATCAATAAGAAAAATTTACGCATTAAAATTAACGCGATAGCGACATAGGTAAAGAAATTAATCATCCTAAAAGAGATAAAATGGAGATTAAAATCAACGACAGCCATTTCACAATATTGGCTTAAGATAATGACTAAACTACAGAGAAAGACCGCTTGGCTGATATGAATAATAATATTTCTACGGCGCTTTTTCTTCTTATCATGAAAAAGAGATACAACGAAAAAACCGACAAAACAGGCTAAAGCAATGCCTATACCTATTGAGTATTTTATTATTAATGCATCATTCATCAGCTTAACATCTCCTTAGAAAATGCTTTTATATAGGTTTAATTACCTAGTTACTTTAGGTTCTTCTTGCTGCTTACTGGCATGCTGAAATTTAGGATAAACGGGTGGTTTCATAAACAGAGTGACCGCTAAAATCAGTAAAACAGGTATGGTTAAAATCAAGAATGCCGGTGTAAAACTACCTGAAATATCTTTGATTGCTCCAGCAAAGAAGGGAGCTAAACAAGCCAGTGTTGAAATTAAATTCATCACTGAAAATAGCTCAAGGTAAGGTGAGCGACCAAAATAGTTAGCAAGCAATATACTTGATGCCAAAAACGTCATGCCATAACCAATACCGACACAAACCGTAAATAAGATCAGGTAAACCCAAGAATTAGCCATACTTAGCGCAAGTAACCCTATGATGATAATACTTAAGCTTGCGATAAGTAATTTTTTAGGTTCTAACCATTCACCAATAGCTCCACCCGCTAAGCGCGAGAAAGCATTGATAAATGCCATACTACTTAATAGTGTCGCGGCAATAGTTTCACCAAAACCATTTTCAATAATATGTGCAACAGCAAAACTATTGACTGTGATCCCACACCATAAAAAGGCCGTGTAAGTCGCAGCAATAACATAAAATTGCCATGTTCTTAAAGCATGACGAGCTGTCCAAATCTCTTTAGTTTGATAGATACGTTTTGTGGTTTGAAGTTGGCTAATTTTTTTTGCGTGTTCTTGCTCTTTACTACCTTCGCGTAAAAATAAAATGGTGAGAAGAGTAACGACAGTGAGTGTGATTGCTGAAATAAGCCAGTGCATTCGCCATGTATGCCATAAATGGGTTGCTAAAAAGTAGATCCAAGGTCCAGCAACACCACCTAATCCACCAATGGTAAAATAGACACCAAAGGCAAAGGACTGTTTTTCAAATAAGCGAGAAATAACATAAGTGCCAGGTACAGTAGCTAGTAGCGTAAAACCAATACCTAGCAGTGCAGTACCAAGAAAATAACGTGCAATGGTGTATGTTTCATAAAGAAAATAGAAACCACTGACAAAAATGATCAACCCAATAAGTAGTGTAAGGCGAACACTTAATTTACGGATAAGTAATGTAGGTAAAAAACTTGCAAGGCCGCAGGTTAATCCTAATAACGTAAAGCCAAGGCCTGCTTGAGTCCAGTTCCACTCTAGCTCGTTTATCATACTAGGAAGAACAACACCTAAAGAGGTAAATGTGGTTGCGGTAGCTAAAAAATACACAAAACCTAATAATATCAGCATACTCCACTGATAAGCGGGCCCAAAAATCTGTTGCTTGACTTGCATCCTGACTCCATCAAATGGGTGCAGTAACCTGAATAATCAGGAGAAAATAGCGAATAACAGACCTCTTTATCTGAGGTCTGTTCGTTTAAAGGCTATTATTCTCTAACTTTATGAGTCGGACTGCTAGCTTAATTTTTCTAAAGCCCATTTGATAGGGTACTGATAGGCATCATCGAGCATTGAGCTTAATGATTTGAGTGTCTCTTTCAGAGGGAGATTATCGCGGTGCACAAGATTGAGATGCCCAACCTTACGTGCAGGGCGCACTTCTTTTTCATACCAATGTAAATGAACTAATGGCAATGAAAGCCATTGAGGATTGACATCAGTACCAATCAAATTAACCATGACTGCCGGTTGGCAAACCTCAGGTTTTGGCATGGGTAAATCTAAAATTGCACGTAGATGTAATTCAAACTGGCTAATTGAGGCTCCATTTTGTGTCCAATGACCACTGTTATGAACTCGAGGAGCTAATTCGTTAATAAGTAATTTATTATCAACGATAAAGCACTCCATCGCCATTACACCAACATAATTGAGTTTATTAAGGATGGCAGTTAGCATTTTTTCTGCTGATTGTTGTAGTTCCGATGCAGGGGTTGGTAATGCAACACTCATGCGTAAGATGCCATCTTGATGAAGATTGTGTGTTAATGGATAAAAAACACAGTCACCATTGCTATTTCTCGCGCCCACTAGTGAAACTTCACCTGAAAAGGGAATACCTTGTTCAACAATACATTCACCATAAATTTCAGCAGGTAATTGCTGTTCTTCACCGGGATGAATGCGCCATTGACCACGGCCGTCATAACCACCAATACGGCGCTTTACAATAATAAAATCACCCAGTTGAGCGAAGATATCAGACCATTGTGTTGGTGACGTTAATGGTTGCCAAGGTGCTGTTGCTAAGTCCAATTCATCGAGAAGTTGTTTTTGAGGCAATCTATCAGCAAGTAATGGAAAAATATCACGGTTTACAAAGTTAGTATGACGTTCTAACTCTTTGGTGAGTGCAGTTTCAGGCCAGCGCTCAATTTCAGCTGTGATTATACTTTTTTGATAGGGAACAGCTTCAGGCTCTGCATCTAATCCTACTGGATAAACCGCAATTCCTAAAGGCTCACCAGCTTGTCTTAGCATTCGCCCTAATTGACCATTTCCAAGAACACAAACTGGCTTCATAGTGCCTCCCTTGGATCTGGGTTATTTAATACATCGTCAGTTTGTGCTGTGCGCCATGCTGTTAGTGCTTCAAAAATAGCAGGTGAGTGTAACGCTAAAATTTGAGCGGCTAATAAAGCAGCATTGGCGGCACCTGCTTTACCAATTGCTAATGTTCCTACGGGAATACCTTTTGGCATTTGCACAATAGAGTAAAGGCTATCAACACCGCTTAATGCTGCACTTTGAACAGGAACACCTAATACAGGAACGAGTGTTTTTGCTGCGAGCATACCCGGTAAATGGGCTGCACCACCCGCTCCTGCAATAATGACATCAAAGCCATTACTTTTTGCCTGTTCTGCAAAGCTAAACAGCTTATCAGGGGTACGGTGTGCAGAGACAATCTCAACATGATAAGGAAGTTGTAGTGCGTCTAGTACATCAGCGGCATGAGACATTGTTGCCCAGTCACTTTTAGAGCCCATTACAATGGCGATACGAGCGGAAGAGGTATTTAGACCAACTTGAGAAGACATTACTTAACTGCTCCTGTAAGCATAAACGGATATAGCCTAATAAACTGAGCATGATAGTATCACGCTAACACGTACAGGAAAACGTTTGCGTAAAGAAAAAACAGCCTTTTTATGAAGAAAATAAGCGAAACAACTTAAAAGGGGAAATGAATCAATTCTATTTTTTCAGCAGTCACTTTAAACATAGAACCTTCAGTATGCCAAGCACCTAATACACCACGATAATGTATTTTGTCATCAATGTTGACTGTATGAATTGCTGGGCGATGCGTATGACCGTGGATCATCCATTCTGTATTAAAATGTTTAAAAGTATCTATCACAGCCTGTGGATTCACATCCATAATGGCATCTGATTTGTACTGATTTTCGTGCTGGCTACGTGAGCGCATTTTGTCAGCGATACGCAGTCGAATAAATAGAGGCAGTAGTGAGAATAGGCGCTGAATAAATTTATTGTGTACTTTTTTACGATAGCGTTGATAAGCTTCATCGTCAGTACAAAGCGTATCACCATGTAAAATTAAGATACGGTGCTGTTCAATTTCGAGCACTTTTTCTTGTGGAAGTAAGGTGATACCACTCTCTTTTGCAAAACGAGAGCCAATTAAAAAATCACGATTTCCATGAATAAAATAGCAAGGCACTCCTGCTTTTTTTAGCGTCATCAGAGCTTGAGCAATTTGTTGATGTAAAGGATTGGGATCATCATCACCTATCCAAAAATCAAAAAAGTCACCTAAGATATAAAGTGCTTTTGCATGAATGGCTTGTTCTTTTAAAAAGCGAAGAAAACCGGCAGTGATTGCCGGTTCATGTTCACTTAGATGCAGGTCTGCAATAAAAAGCGTACACATAAAAAGTGAGGCTTATTCGCTAACCGTGACACTTTTAATGATGATATCTTCACGAGGAACATCTTGGTGGAAACCACTACGACCAGTGGAAACCGCTTTAATTTTATCAACAACGTCCATGCCTTCAACAACTTCAGCAAAGACACAATATCCCCAACCATTTGCGTTTTCAGCACGGAAGTTTAAGAAATCGTTGTCTGCAACGTTGATAAAGAATTGAGCAGTAGCAGAATGTGGATCGTTTGTACGAGCCATTGCTAATGTACCGCGGTTGTTTGCTAGGCCATTGTTTGCTTCGTTTCTTACAGGTGCTTTGGTCGCTTTTTGGTTCATACCCGGTTCAAAGCCACCACCTTGGATCATAAAACCATTGATGACACGGTGGAAAATAGTGTTATCGTAGAATCCTTCTTTACAGTAGTCTAAAAAATTTTCTACGGTTGCAGGTGCTTTGTCTGCAAATGTATTAATCACGATATCGCCGTAATTGGTATGAAAAGTAACCATATTCAGATCCTAATATAATTTTAGCTTTACCCAGATTTGGGCATAAACAACAGTCCCGTTTTTATATCACAGTTGCCTAATTTAGTCAGTATGCATCTTTTTCTCGCTCTACTTTTTCTTGCTAAATAAATCAGTAATAGAAGGAAAAAACACTTTTCGCCAAAATTTAGCCAAGTAATAGAAGTTTGATTGTTCGCTATCAACGATTGAACAGTGAAAATAAGCGCTAAGCAGAGTAAGATAAAAACCTTAATCTTGAGTTTGCTTTGCCTTCAAGATCCAATATCCTGATTAATATCATGTTATAGTAGTTGTTATTTTCTTTTATATAAAAACGTAATAAACACGTACAGTTGAAAACGGGAACGTCCACTGATGCTAAAGATTTTTAATACTCTCACTCGCCAAAAAGAAGAATTTAAACCTATCCATGCAGGAAAAATAGGTATGTACGTGTGTGGCATCACTATTTATGACTTATGCCATATTGGTCATGGACGTACCTTTGTGGCTTTTGATGCCATAACCCGTTATCTGCGTTACTTAGGATACGATGTTAACTATGTTCGTAACGTAACGGATGTAGATGATAAAATCATCAAACGTGCGATTGAAAATAATGAAACATGTGAGCAATTAACCACTCGTATGTTAGCTGAAATGCACAAAGACTTTGATGCATTAAATATTGCTCGCCCTGATTCAGAGCCACGTGCAACACACCATATTGCAGAAATTATTGAATTAACAGAAGCGCTAATTAAACGTGGACATGCTTACGTTGCTGACAATGGCGATGTCATGTTTGCTATTGATACTGATCCTGATTATGGCTTACTTTCTCGCCAAGATTTAGAGCAACTACAAGCCGGTGCTCGAGTTGAAGTGGCTAACGTAAAACGCAATCCAATGGATTTCGTCTTATGGAAAATGTCCAAACCGGGTGAGCCAAGCTGGGAATCTCCGTGGGGAGACGGTCGCCCTGGTTGGCATATCGAATGTTCTGCGATGAATGGTAAAGAGTTAGGACATCATTTTGATATTCATGGTGGCGGCTCAGACTTAATGTTCCCTCATCATGAAAATGAAATAGCGCAATCAACTTGTGCCCATGATGGTCCTTATGTTAATTACTGGATGCACTCTGGTATGGTGATGGTAGACAAAGAAAAAATGTCTAAATCACTTAATAACTTTTTTACTATTCGTGATGTATTGGCTTATTACGATGCTGAAACAGTGCGTTACTTCTTATTATCAGGCCATTATCGTAGCCAACTTAACTACACTGAAGAAAACTTAAAACAGGCTCGTACTGCATTAGAGCGCCTCTATACTTCATTACGTGGCACTGATGCAAATGCTCAACCAGTAGGTGGCGAAGCGTTTGAAGCGCAATTTATTGACGCTATGAACGATGATTTCAATACACCAGAAGCCTATTCAGTCTTGTTTGATTTAGCGCGTGAAGTTAATCGTCTAAAATCGGTTGATATGAATGCGGCGAATGGCTTAGCCGCAGTGTTACGTAAGCTTGCTAAAGTATTAGGTTTGTTAGAGCAAGAGCCTGAGCACTTCTTACAAAGTGGTGCTAAAGCGGATGATGCTGGTGAAGTTGAAAAAATTGAATCATTAATTCAACAGCGTAATGATGCTCGTAAAAATAAAGATTGGGCGGCAGCTGATGTTGCTCGTGACGCGTTAACAGCGATGGGGATTGTTTTAGAAGATAGTCCTCAAGGAACAGTTTGGCGTCGTAATAACTAATACGACAATTGAGTAATAACACTTAATGCGTGTTTAATATAAAAATATCGGATATTTAATATCCGATATTTTTTTGTTTGATGATTAACTTATTGACTAATAATACTTGTTTCTCTTTCGCTATCTTTTTGTTTATCTTCAAAATAAGCAATTACATTTTCAGAGAAAAAGAGTCGATGTGTTAAGATAACGATAATAGAAAAAACAACAAAGCTAACTTCAGACATATTTGTTAATGACATCGAAATACTAAGTATAAAAAAGAGCGAAATAGATAAACATACCCATGAAATTTTTAAAAAAGAGTAAGCATTTCTACTATTTCTAGCTAGTTTTATCCATACTGTAACTTGCATTATCATTGTTATAATTAGACACAGCATGATAAACAATCCCACTAGCATTGTTTGGCCTCCACCCATTGCCATTGCTAATAAATAAATCGGAGCCCCAGCAACTAATATAAATAAACTTACACCCAAAAATAATACTGAAATAACTTGTATCCATAAAAGTACTATGGGCCTTTCCATAACTTCTCCTAAAAACAGAAATAAGTTTTTATTGGCTTTAGAATATCTTTATTAAATTTTATTAAAGTGAAGTTTATCGAATAAATAGAAAAAATAAAGTTTGATTTAATAATAAATAAATATTAATCAATTAAAGAGATTCTATTTTGGATTTTTTATAACCTAGCGTTAATATATTTAATTGAAGCAGTGGTAATTCTACTTAATATTATTCAATTTACCACTGAGTGTTATTACTTATAATTTTAGAGGGGTTAATTCGACTTCAGCCATCATTTTTGCTAATTGTTCGCGATCATGAATACCAACATTGGTTTGGCTTACAGCAAGTGCAGAAACGGCAGTAGCAAGGCGTAAGGTGTGTTCACTGGTTTGTCGCATCATTAAACCATAAATTAAGCCACCAACCATTGAATCTCCAGCTCCGACTGTACTCACGACATCACATTTAGGTGGTTTTGCCATCCATGCGCCAGATGCATTAACCCACATCGCACCTTGTTCACCTAATGAAATCACAACGTGAGCAATACCTTGCTGACGTAATGTTTGTGCCGCTTGCACAACATCAGAAAGTTCAGGTAAGGGTCTACCTGCCCAAATTTCTAATTCATGATGATTAGGTTTAACAAGCCAAGGGGAGGCTTTTAATCCCGCGACAAAAGCATCTCGGCTACTATCGAAGATCAAACACATACATTCGCTACGCAAGCGAGTCATCCATGCAGTGAAATCATTGAGATCAACGCTAGGAGGAACACTACCACTGACACAAATCATATCAAATTGACCCGCCCAACTTAGCGTGTCGTTAACAAAGCGAGTCCAGTCTTGTTTTGTGATTTCAAAACCAGAAAAGTTGAAGTCAGTCACTTTGCCATTGGGTTCTGTGAGTTTGACATTAATACGAGTACGACCTTCAACCATTTGAAAACGATTAGCGATACCAGATTCACTAAATTCTTTTTGGAATCCATCTTGGTTTTCTTTGCCTAAAAAACCGCCAACAGTGACATCAACGCCAAGGCTTTTTAAAACCTTAGCCACATTGATGCCTTTGCCCGCAGCATGGAAGCCAGCCGTTTTAACACGATTAACTTCACCAAGTTCAATAGGATTACTTAAACCAACAAGATCATATGCAGGGTTAAGTGTGATGGTTGCTACTCTGTGTTTCATGCTAGTTCCTTACCTTAAATAAAAGAACAGGCATCGATTTTTGCTGTAATTTAGCAAAGACAGAGATACCTTGAGTGGGTAAGCCGAGCATAAAATCTCCTGTTAGATAAAGGGCAAAAAAACTTAAATATCACAAAATAACAACTAAAATAGTATCATTAAGCTGAATCGTTTCAAATTATAACCTGTAATTTAGTACAAACAATGTTCTTTTGCCTAATGAAAGTAGAAATAAATTAGATCTAAATCACATTTTAGTGCATTTAAACATGAATAAACGGATAAAAGTATCAATAAAAAGGTTTGTTGCTGAAGTTTTACAGTAATGGTTAAAAAGTGTTATCCATATATAAAATAATAACTTATAGCACTTCTTTTTATCTATTTTTTTATAAAATGTACAATCTGCTGAACTGCAAGAGGAGATTATAACCATAGATAAGCTTAAAAATGATGATCTAAATTTAAATATATTAAATCAAATTTTATAATTTTGTTTTTATTCAATTGGTTATGCTGATTTATTTTTTTTAATATGAATAAATAAGAAAAAAGAGGAAGAAAAAGCGCATTGAAGGTAAAAAAGGGTTAAAAAGAAAAAAAGCGAGGCTGAGATAGCGACGCTTTTTCAATATTAATTAATTTGCTGATTATTTGCTGACGCTAACGGAAAACTCACCAAAGGTGACAATTTTTCCAGCAACAATTTTACAGCGTTTACGGGTTTCAACTTCACCGTCAACACTCACCAAACCTTCAGCAATGACACTTTTAGCAGCAGCTCCGCTCTCAGTCCAACCTTGAAGTTTTAATAAATCACAAAGCTCGACATAGTCGTGCCCATCTAATTGAAATGTTTCCATCGATTAATTATTTCCTGTTTCAGGGTCGTGATATTCTTCGCATGCTTGCAAAGTATTTTGAATAAGTGTGGCGACTGTCATTGGACCTACACCACCAGGGACGGGAGAAATCCAGCCCGCACGTTGAGATGCTGCTTCAAAATCAACATCTCCGACAACTTTACCACTTTCAAGACGGTTTATACCGACATCAATCACGATTGCACCCGGTTTAATCCACTCACCAGGAATAAAGTTAGGTTTTCCTACCGCCACAACGACTAAATCCGCGTGCTCAACATGAAAACGTAGATCTTTAGTAAAACGGTGGGTAACTGTTGTTGTACAACCCGCAAGTAATAGCTCTAAGCTCATTGGGCGACCAACAATATTTGATGCACCAATAATAACGGCATTTAAGCCATTCATAGGAATATTACAACGCTCTAGTAGAGTGACAATACCGCGAGGTGTGCAAGGGCGTAATTTAGGCGCACGTTGGCATAGGCGGCCGATATTGTAAGGGTGAAAGCCATCGACATCTTTATCAGGATGAATGCGTTCTAAAACCTTAACATTATCAATTCCGGCAGGTAAGGGGAGCTGAACGAGGATACCATCAATGGTGTTGTCTTCGTTAAGCTGGTCGATCAGATTTAATAAATCAGCTTCACTGGTAGTATCTGGTAAATCATAAGAGCGAGAAATAAAGCCAACTTCTTCACAAGCGCGGCGTTTACTTCCAACATAAATCTGTGATGCTGGGTTATCACCCACTAAAATAACAGCTAAACCCGGCGCTCGTTTTCCTGCATTAATACGTTGTTTTACTTTTTCTGCAACTTCGCTTCTGATGGTCTGCGCAATCGATTTCCCATCTATAATTCTTGCTGACATCTATACATCCAAATTATTCAATTACGGTATTGGTCTATTTTGTCAGATCAAGAGCAATCTGTCAGTCGAATACTTGCCATATTTTGACCATATAGTTTGATATCGTTGAAAAAGCGTTGACTCTCAGAATGTTGAACGTATAATTCACACCCGTTATCAGCACTCTTGCTGACGTCTAAGTTCTTCTAGGCGCCCTTAGCTCAGTTGGATAGAGCAACGGCCTTCTAAGCCGTAGGTCACAGGTTCGAATCCTGTAGGGCGTACCATTTAAAATCAATGAGTTACAGGATTTTAAAAAGAAACCCGCAAGAGATGCGGGTCAAGTAACGGGTCAAGTTAGCATTACAGTTTTTCACTTCTAACCCACTCTTCATAGACATGTTCTGGCCAGCCTAAAAACGTACCACCTTTTGTTCTTTCTGGTTTGGGGAACTCATTTCGCCTTGCGTACATTCTCCATAACGTAGTTTTGCTTTTTCCTGTTAACTGGATCATTTCCTTCCACTTAATATATCGAGTTGTAGTTGTCACTTTTTGTCTCCCTTCCTATACCCGTTCTCCATAATGACCTGTGCAACAACTGTTGGTGGGTTATCCCAATGAGCATCAAAAATGATATTGTTTAAATAATATTTGCTAATGTCATCCAATGTCTTAGGCAAATTGTCATGAGGTAATTTTAAATAAATAGAATCACCCGTCATGCTCACCGTGATATCAATGATCTGCTCAATGGTAAAATTTGTTTTACGATAACCGGCTTTCCATACAGCATCTGTCATATCACCAGCATCACCACCTGCATTTTTGATGACACTAACGAGATTTAAATCTAAAGTTGTCATTAATCATCATCCTTAATTAAGTTGTAAACTTTATCGGTAATATCAAAAGCATTATCAGACACTGTTAGTACAAGTAATTTAGGATCTCCAAATGCGTCTTTTGTCATAGATGAAAAATTAAAAAGCACATTCTTGTTATTTTTTGTTTTTAGTATTCCTGTAATAACACGACCAAATAATAAATAAGGTAAAGCTAAGTACATGGCCTGTATTAAGGGTGCTTCACCTTTAATAAATTCCTGCTCAAAAAGACAATTAAATGATGGGTACTTATCTTTAATTAAAGTGAGCTTTGTTTTATAGGAGGGATAGAAATTTTCATCCTTCTCTTGTTTATAATGAATAGCGACATAAGAACCATCGTCATATGATTTAATATGTGTATATTCAGCATCTCTAGGAATTGCTTCATCAAATTGAATAACAATATCATCACTGAATTCAGAATTGTGTTTCATGCGCAATACTGCATGCCCATTAGATACTTCGATATATTCAGCGTTGATGTGGATGCAATTAGTAATAAGACGAACATCATCACTCATTTTTAATAATGTAAGTGCAGCTCTTAATTGGCTTGTCTCGATGTAAGGTAATTTAGTTGTCATTTTTTACCGTCCTTAGTGCATAGTTGGCATAGCTAGAAATCCGTTATTAGCTTCTAACTCGCGAATATAATCATCATGAAGAATACAAAGTCCTTCACGTCCTTTTTCTGATAGGCGAGGGCCATGCTCAAGAGAGATATCTAGAAAGCCGATATAGGCTTTTATGATGAAGTCAGGACAATAATCTTTATAGATACCCCCTAACTCTTCGATAAAAATGCTTTCAAAATGGCTTGCAAGACAAAGGCGCAAAGAAGCTGGGTAAATGGTTAAAGCGTTTTCTCCGTTACTGTAAATAGTGGCAAGATCAACACCGCCTTCTTCATTACGAATTTCAGTGGTGCCATTTTTTTCTTGCAGTTCGCGGATAAAGCAAGTTGCTACCACCCAGCGCCATACAGAAATTCGCTGTTCAGGTGTTAATGTTTCAGGTTCATCAGCTAACTTACCCATGACTGCAGCGGCTAAATATAAACCTTTCAATAACTCTTTATCGTATTTACCTGATTCAAGAGCTGTTACAGCTTCAGAGTAAGAAATTAAAGCACCATCATCAGAAATAACGCCATTACTAGTATCAGTAAAATAAGCCATCATTTATCCTCCCAGCCAATTGCCTGAAATAATCCCATTTTAGGATGATGCCAGCGAGTGCCACGTTTCTCGGCTTCATTCATCATTGTCTTGAATGCAGATATAAAATCAGCCTCATGAATAATGGCCATCGGTCTAGGCATACCTTCGGGCGTAAGAATAGTTATTGTATTTTTGCGAACATTGAACTGTTTGGTGAGTGTTTTGCATTTATCCACCGTCATGCCTGATTTAGTTCTAGCCAGAGAGTACCCGATCCAGCCAGTAGGGATGGTTCCTTGTTTTATTTGCTCAACGACTTCATTTACTTGTTCAACTTTTTGCTCTACATGAGATATTCGGCGTTCACTTTCTAAGTTAGCTAGTGCCATAGCAGCAATAATTTCTGCCTGTGATTTAGGTTTGACTCGTTCATCTTCAAGTTCTTTCCAGCGATCAACTAACCGAGCTGTAAATTCAGGTGATAATTGAGCAACTACAATAATGCTGTCACGCTTACCTTCTTCACCTGAAAATAAATAGTGTTTTGGTATTACTCCGTTAGCTGATTTAGCTCCATCCTCCAATGGAGGGTGGGAAATCACACCGCTATTAGTTAGTCTTTCAATGGTTCTTTTTACATTGTCTTCACGAGCGCCGACTAAATCAGCGATTTCTTTTGAGGTCATTGATAATTCTGTATTGATTAAATATTGCATAATTAAATGTCCTTATTTATTTTGTTTATATGTCGTCGAATAGATCTATTTAGTGGCATTTCTACGAAATCAATATTGGATTGAAATGTTGATACGTATTTAGATATGTTTGGATGAAAGAGATTGTCTTCTTGCTTCATTCTCAACCAACAGTCAAAATCTGTGCCTTTATGTCCTTGTTTAGTTTTACTTCCGCCTCTTCTACTTTTTATTTTCTTACTCATAACATGCCACCCGGTATTTTAATTTTGGCTTTATCTAAACAGCGCTTTGATGATTGATTACTTATTTTTTGTTGATAACTCATTGCACCTTTGGCAGGTGGATCTGCAATAATGAAAGCTTGGTTGTAATGTTCTAATGCGCGCCTATAAAATCCTTTGCTCTCTAATTGTTTGCCCTTGCTCATGAATTCAGAATACGTCATGATATTTATATTCCTCTCCATTTAAGTAAGGCGGCAAATACTCAACGATATAATCAATCATGAATTTACCTATTTCAGAAATAGAACCATTAGATTTATATAAACGTTCATAGGTGTTATAGATATCTTTATCACTCCACTTACAACGTTGACGGCAATCTTTTTCTTCATAGACATCACGGAAGAAGTTATTTAAGTTTTCAAAGTTAATTTCTGTAATAACAGTTTTATTATTTACCTTTGATTTAAATTTAGCTTTCTTTCCATTTTGTTTAATGTAAATAAGTACCGAGTTAATAAAACGCTTTCTTCTTATTTCAAGTAAGTTCACTTTATCCATGTTGCTTACTCCTGATTCAGAGCGCAGCAATCCCTAGCATGAACGCTATAATTAATTTTTATTTAGTAGATGATTTATTTATCGGTTAAAGCATTATTTAATTCGTAATATAATCTGTCAGCTTCTTTTTCCGCATCATCATATTTAGCGATAGCTTTGGCATATTCTTTTTGTAAGCGTTCAATATTACGCTCTTGCTTTAATCGTTCTTGGAGTTCAGTTAGTTTGGCTTCTTTGCGATCCATAAAGTGTTCAGTCGGCTCGCCACGCTTAAAAGCGATTGTGCCATTTTCAAGTTCGCATTGTTCACCTTCATAGTTAGTCTCAATGCCTTCTTTATGGAATTGACGTTCAGTCAGAATATTTGCCAGTTTATTTAGTGCAGAACGTTCACTTAAGTAAGCACGATTGGCACCTGCAATAATATAAACTGGGCGCATGGCAATAGTAATTTGGTTATCAGTTGCCTTCTCAATAGCTTCGTGTTGTTTACTCATTTTTTTATTCCTTTTATTTTTCGATTTGATATTTCATATTCAATTCCGCCAAGCCTGTCATTTAATATTGATATTAATAACGATATTTGGCTTATAAATAATCCCACATCACTAATATGATTTTTCCCATCCTGATAATTTTCATTGTTATCAGCCCAAAACATAAACTCACCAAATATGTTCATTCCCGTAATGAGTGAATCAATAGATAAGTCTAAGTTTGCTCTTAATTTTCCCAACTCGCCTTCTGTTAATTTACTTAAGTCAGGAAGAGTAATTAATTCATCAATATTCATTACGCCTCCGTGAAACTTACTTTTTCATAAACAGTTTTTAAATTTAATGTTGCTGACTGGATTAAATTTGTAATTTGAATATCGTAATTTTTAATATGACCGCTTTCTTCGGCTACTTTTAAATTAATTGCAGTTTCTAATGTATTTAAAATACATCCGACAGCCGTTTCAATTGTATCGTTATCACTGATTTTAATTTCACCGATAGCCCTTGGTGATTTGTCAGTATTAATGCTTAATACATTTTCTTTTGCTCTTTCTATATTAGCTACTGCAGATTCAATCGCATTAAACATATTATCGCTAGGCATTACATTGTCGTTGATAATGATGTTTGAAATAGAAGTCGCATAAATTAATTCATCACAGGCTGATTCTTTTAATTTAGTGTTATTCATCGCTATTATCTCTCTGTGCATTTTCTTCGATTAACCAAACTGAAATGTCACCTGATAATTCGTAAGCCAATCCGATTAAACTTTCTATTTCAGGTTGCCCCGATATACGTTCAGCATTGAGCTGGAATAAAAGGGCGTTTAGTTGGTCACTTTTTTTTGCAACAGCTTCTAAGTTGAGTTCGTGAGCCATAATTAAGCCTCGCAAGGAAATTGAGCAGAGAAGACAACGTTGCCACCTAATAACTCTTTAGCTTGTTCAGCACTGGTGGCCATAACTTCTTTTTTCTCTGGATGCTCCGATTTAGTCCAAAAACGAAACAAGAACATAGGTAACATTACGCCTGTATGTATGTCAGGTTTCGGTAAATCGGCTATTGCAGTAGAATGTAAAATAGTCATCTTATAACTCCTCTGCTTTTGAGGTGCAAAAATCTGTCATTTCGCCTTCGCCGTAACGTAACCAGCCAGCATTTATCCCTATCGCTTCTGCAATCTCACCTGCACGAGCAATGCCAGCTTCTTTTACTTTTCCTGTTACATACGAATTAATAGCTCCTTGTGATAATCCAATCTTCCAAGCTAAGTCATCCTGAGTCATTCCAGAGTAAGCAAGCGCTAGACGTAAACGTTCTGCAAATGAGTTGCAAGCAGTGAGAGATTCTATCGCTGGAGTCTTTGGTTGCTGGTAAGATTCAGGTTTATTTTCGATAATAGAGTTAATAGCCTTACTTTTCTCTATTGCCATTTCTATCAGTGATTGAATTTCACTTGATGAGCTTGATTCAAGCGCACAACATAGCAGAGTTTGTACCTGAGAATTTGTTCGTAACAATTTTGATTCATCAATAATCTGGATCATGACTCGCCCTCAATAATCACCCTTCGAAACCTAGGTTACAAAAATCCAAGTTTTGTGTCAACAAAGAAATGAAAGAAAAGTTTCGGTTGATTGAGTGCGGATAGGAGTGATGAATTTTGAACAATAAAAAACCCGCCGGAGCAGGTTGGATAGATTACAATGCTGTTTCTGATTGGTATAATTTTTCTAAAAAAGATTTATTTATTAAATACTCAATATTTTCATTTAGATATAAGAAAGAATATTTTATGTCTTCACTATTATTTATAATTAGAAGGTTATTTAGTGAGGAATGCACTGATAGTAGGTCTTTACACAATTGTTTACTTTTTTTTTCATTAAATTCTTTTCTTCCATCGATATATTTATAACTTCTAGATATATCAATGTCTGCTTTTATATTATTGTGAACGTAGTTACAGGCATCAGAGTACACTCTAGCTATTGAGCTAACCCCAGGCACTCCCTTATAAAGCTCTTTAAATTCGGTGAACATCTTAGTTACACCTATCTCATCATCATTATCCTTGTTCAAGAAAAATCTTATCGAGTTTTCAATACATGATCTGATATTGAAATAAAAGTATCTGTATTCATTGTTTTTTATTGTTGAAATACATCCTAAGAAGTCATACACCATACTCAATAAGTGCCTGTTTTTCATTAAAGATTTTTCATGCAGTATTTTTAGAAAAATTATTTTCTTTGAAGTGGATAACAGGCTATCCTTGACATACTGGCTAGGGATCGTATTTAAATCATCTTTAAATTTAGATACTGTTTTTAATATATTATGAGGGTCAGTAGATAGAAAATTATTCACCTCTAAATCCCTTAATCCACTTAGAAATGCTTTCTGTTGTCGTATTTTTGCCTTTTCTTTTCTTATTGCTCTTGGTTTTTATTTCTACACTAGTTTCATTTACTGGTTGTTGATCTAGTTTTTCATAAATAATATTAATAATAGCATTTTTAGCAGATGAATAATTTTCTTCTGAATATTTACTTATAATATCCTTGGAAACTCTAGAAAACATCAGAGTTCTAGAAGATATGACATAATTTTTAAATTCAACTTTGAAAACACGCTTAATAAAAGCATATAGTTCCATGTTAGATTTAAATAATTCTTTAGAAAAAACAACCAATGATAAAAAGCCAACCATAAACTCAACAGAATCAGAGTCCTTCAATTCCATCAATTTTTTTTTGGTTATTAATTTATTCTGACTCATTTTTATCTCCATTAAGTCTGCTTTCCAACTCTGAACATATCCGATCTATAATATCCTTAGATTGTGAATATGCTGATGCAAAATTTAGTTGTTGACCAACCTGCAGATTTCTAATCCTTGAAAAATGATTACTAAAAAAATAAAGGTCTCTGATTCCTTTCTCCGTCTCTATAGCAGTTTTAATTATTCTAGTTTTCTTAGTTAACTTCTTAGCAGTATCGGTATAAATTACACCTAGCGGCTCTATTGACAATCGTTGATCTCTAGATAATTTAGAAACTATTGATAACAGATTGCTACTACCTAAGACTGAGTACTGATCTATTCTCATTGGCATTATATAGTGTGTTGACGCCATAATAGATGCTTCAGTATACATAGAAATAGTTGGAGGACAATCAATCAAAATATAGTCATAAGTATTTCTTAAATCATTATCTTCAATAAAGTTTCTGATTCTAATCAACCTAATGTTATCCACAGTATTGTGTTCAAACATTATATTTATGTCACCAGGAATTATATCAAGATTAGGATACACACTGTAGATAATATCTTCTTTTTTTATAAGCTCATCCTCATCGTAAATAGATGAGTTTACTTCAAATATTCTCTTTATCGTTTTCTTTTGTTTTACCAAAGATAAATATTCATCAATTTTATCGAATTTCCCCATAAAAGATTGAGTTGCGTTAAACTGAGGGTCAATATCTATTATTAATACTTTTTTATTTTTATAGTTTGCTAAATATTCACCAATGCTAATGCATAGAGTGGTTTTTCCCACTCCACCCTTCATATTAATAAAGCTAATTACAGGCGCAGTCATGTGCAGGCTCCAAAGAAAGTGTCAGATTATATTACAGGTACTAAAAAATTTTACATTCCTGTTTTTTATACAGTAATTCTTATAATTAATGTGATATCTGTTACCACTCACTCTCGTACATTTTCTTGATAATTCCATGAATAGCGCTTTGAACCTTCCAGAATCAAGTTGCAGCAACTAGCTTAAGTTTTTAGGGCTTTCTTTATCAGACTTTATCAGAGCTAATAAGATTTAAATAAAACAAAGGGCATGTGTGCCCTGAGTTTTAAACAATAACAATCAAATACAGCAGTTTGTTTTGCAAGTTTAAGATATTATACGAAACGCATCATCATCTGAACCACAATACCGATAATTTTACAATTACCATTAATCGATATCATTGGCCATGCTGGGTTTAAACCCTTGAGAAAATGACTACTTCCATCTATTACTAGTTTTTTAAAAGTAGCTTCATTGGTATCAGTCAGTTTGGCAATCACTAAGCTTCCATTTATAGGTTCTCTACCTGTATCAACAAGCACAAGCGAGCCTTCAGGAATACTAATCCCAATAGGGGCAGTCATTGAATCGCCCTCCACCCGTAGCCAGAATGCAGAGCCATGTACTTTGACCTCTGATTCATACCATTCATCTATTTGATCTAGTGTATATGGCTCGCAAGCCTCATTCCAATTCCCTGCTTGAACCATGCTCAATACTGGATATTTTGGGGACGGTTTGTATGGCCTTGGGTTTGATACATTTCTATCAAATTGCTCAGTAACTTCCTGCTTTGGTTCTTTCCCATGAAGTAACCATTTTGGTGAACATTTCAGCGCTGCTGCAATCTTGAAAAGATTTGCTGATCTTGTATCTTGAGATTCACCGAGTTCAATTTTACTAATTGTTACTCTCGACACACCTGTTAATTTTGCAAGGTCATCTTGCGACATACCCAGCTCAGTTCGCCGCTCAAGCAATCTTTCTCCAAATGTACTCATTTTTTCGCCTCAAAAAGTTATTCCGAAACTAATATATCAAAAAGAATTGAAACTTAACTTTCTTTTTAATATGATTTAACGAAAGAAAACTTTCAAGGATAAATTATGAATTTATATGAAATCTTAAAAGGCATTCATAAAACGAATGCTGCGATAGGTAAAGCTTACCCGTTAAAAGGGAAGCCTCGTAGTAGCCAAGGTGTTGGTAAATGGAAGTGGCGTGGTGTTCCTGAAGATGTGGCAATTCTCTGTCATTACGATCCTGAAATTCCATACACACACGAGCGATTAAATCATGCACCAAATCAACATGCCGATGCCTGAACATTACTTTCCTGATGATGCTAAGTGGATTCAGGAACAACTCATGAAGTTAAGTCCAAGCATGAGGCAGAAGGCATTAATTAAATATTCGGAAGTTTATCAAGCGGAATGGGAACGTGAACAAGTTCCCTACCGTAAGGCTAACAAAGCTCGCCATGAAGCTAACGTCAGATTAAGAGAGTTCATAAAGCGTTATCAGAGAGCAATGCAAGGGTACACAGCAAAGCCGTTATTGATTTAACAGTGATTGGATTTAGGAGGTGTTGGAAGCTAAGACGTTTAGCCGTCTAGATTGTTTTCTGGGGAAGAGGGGAAAACTTTCTAGGGGGGAAAGGGGGGTGATCTTTGAAAGGGGTGTTAGGGAAGGCACAGCCAAGGGAGTGAGTAGATCTTAAATATAGATCTCTATAGGAGTTAAAAAGCCAACGGCCGTTTAGACGTCCAAAGAAACAAAATTAATCCCTTCCTTTGGCAGTGCTAATTATCAGATGAGGAAACCGATGTTAACAATCACACCAAATTTTGCACAGGAACGCGGATTGACGATGTTACGTCAGACATGGAAGCAAAATAGAACATTCATGATTTATAGCCCAACAGGAAGCGGAAAAACGGCATTAGCTGCGTTTATTACTGATGGACATGTTCAGCGTGGAATGAGAGTGATGTTTCTTGTTCCTTACACCATTTTAATTGATCAGACGGTTAGTCGTTTTATTGAGTATGGATTGCCAGCAGAAGAAATTAGCTATGTATGGCGCGATCATCCCAATTATGATCCGACTCGTTTAATTCAAATCGCATCAGCAGATACCGTGATTCGTAGAGACTTTCCAGACAATATCGATTTACTCATTATCGATGAGGCGCATTTACGCCGTAAAAAAATATTAGAAGTGATCAGTAAGTGTGAATTTAAGGTAATTGGTTTGTCTGGTACGCCTTTTGCCCCATTCCTTGGTCATTACTACGAAACATTAATCAAACCCACCACCATGAAAGAGTTAATCAAACGTGGTGATTTAAGTTCATACGAGTTCTATGCACCAACTAAACCAGATCTATCAAAAGTAAAATCGTCCAGCAACGCAGAGTTCGGCAGTGATTACAAAGAAGCTGAAATTGCTGAAATCATGAGTGGTGCGGACTTGGTGGGGGATATTGTTGATAACTGGTTGGTGAATGGTCGAAATCTACCTACGATTTGCTTTTGCGTCACAGTCAGTCATGCCAATTTTGTCACCGTCGAGTTTAATCGTGCAGGTGTCAATGCTGAGGTGATCACCGCAGATACGCCACATGATGAGCGTCAGATCATTATTCATCGGTTTGAGCAAGGCGCGACCAAGGTGCTTGTGAGCGTGGGAACATTGATTGCCGGCTTTGATAGTGATGTCCGTTGCATTATTTACGCCCGTCCAACTAAATCAGAGATTCGTTGGTGTCAGGCTATTGGAAGAGGATTACGTACCGCACCAGGAAAAGAGACTTGCCTTATTTTTGATCACTCCGGCTCAGTTCACCGCTTAGGTTATCCCGATGATATTGAATATGACGAACTGCCTACCAAAAACGACGGTATGAGTGAATCTTCGTCTAGCAGAGAGCAAGAAAAACGAGAGAAGAAACCGAAAGAATGTTCCTCTTGCCATTACATGAAACCTGCAGGTGTTTATGTTTGCCCTAAATGTGGGTTTAAACCTTTAGTGGGTGAAGATATCGATGTTGATACCAGCCGAAACATAAAAAAACTGAATAAAAAAGAGCGCACTTACACCAGAGAAGATAAGCAAAGCTGGTGGTCTCAATTGAAATACTACCAGAATCAACGTGCGACACAGGGCAAGCCCATCAGTGATGGTTGGGTATCCAATACCTTCAAAGATAAATTTGGTGTATGGCCACAAGGTTTTCACAACACGCCACAAGAAATCACACCTGAAGTGAGCAACTTCATTAAATATAAACAAATTGCCTTTGCTAAATCTCGCAAGAAGGCGCAAGTCAATATTCAAAATTTACGCACTCAAATTAGCCACCAGCCACAGCAAGGAGGTTTACTGTGAATACCATTGATGCGGTAAAAGGACTATGGGCAAAAATATTTGCACATTATGGGTTGCCTCCTATAACAGGGCGTAAGCACTTTAAAGGGAAATGCCCTATCTGCGGACAAAAAGGAAAGTTTCGTATTGATGATAAAGACGGGCGAGGAACCTATATCTGTACGTGTGGTTCGGGTAACGGTTTTCAATTGTTAGAAAGAACACAAGGCAAAGACTTTAAAACATTAGCAGATGAAATTGATGTGTTGATTGGTAATCAGCGAGAAAAAGAAGCTATTTTGCCAACTAAAATAAATAAGAATAATTTATTCCAACGCATCACTGGCTGTTATTCCAAACTACCCATACTTAAAAATACACCAGCCATGCAGTATTTGCAGAATCGAGGTGTTTTTGAGTTACCACTTGATAACGTCCGTTATTGTGATCATCAACCTGTTCGTAATAGTTCTGACAAATTTCAAGCTATCTGGTCACTAGCTACTGATGCTAAAGGGCAACTCTGTTATTTACATAGAACGTATTTACAAGGGGATAAAAAAGCACCTCTTGATATTGTGAAGAAAATGACTGCTGTGCAGGATGACAATTATTTAGAGTATGCAGAATCTGTCGCGATAAGAATGTTTCCTGTCGATACTACACTTGGCATTGCTGAAGGTATAGAGACCGCACTTTCTTGTAAGCAACTCTATGGTGTAAATACTTGGTCGGTCATCAATACTAACTTCATGAAAAAATTCAAAGCACCGAAGGGTGTTACTCATCTTGTTATCTTTACAGATATGGATTGGAACGCAGCGGGTCATGCAGCTGCTATGGAGTGCGCGCATAAAAACCTACTTTCCAATAATGATGTAGAGACAGTAAGAGTGAGATGGCCCGATAGAGGTGACTTTAACGATATGCTTACTGATGCCTGCGAAGTAAGAGAGTTAGTATTTTCAAGACAACATAAGGAAGTGGCATAATGCGTGATATACAACAGGTATTAGAAAGATGGGGTGCATGGTCGGCAGATAATACAGAGTCGGTCCAATGGTATTCGGTTGCTGCGGGGTTTAGTGGATTAATACCAAGTAAAGTTAAGGCTCGCCCCCAATGTTGTGAAGACGATGCAATAATTATTTCTAGTTGTATGGCGCAATTGAATAAAAAGAATAGTGATATGCATGACCTATTGCTTGATTACTATTTATTCGGAATGACATTTATGCAACTTGCTAACAAGCACAATTGTTCTGATGGGCATATAGGTAAAAAATTACAAAAGGCAGAGGGGATAATAGAAGGTATGTTAATGATGCTAGATGTTCCATTAGAGATGGATCGATACGTGGAAAAAATCATATAAAACTTTACGTACGTAAATATGATGATATTGTGATAAGACTGACATCAAGGTCAACCAGCTTATGAACCTCATCTACAGTGAGGTTTTGTGTTTTTATTAGTTATCCTCTTTATCTGTGCTTTTAATTTTTAAAGATAAAATAGCTTCATATTAAATATGAAATAGTTTCAATATCCATTTTTTTTATTAATGTTATGTTTGATAATAAAATTCTTAATAAGAAAATATAGGATATATTGAATGAGCATTAACATCCCTCCATTTAAAGCTGATGTCGTTGGTAGTTACCTTCGACCTGAATATCTACATAAAGCGCGTAGCGATTATGCTAATGGCACTATTTCTAGCCATGAATTAAAAAAAATAGAAGATAAAGCAATCATTGAGTTAGTAGAAAAGCAGAAAAAAGCCGGATTACATGTTATTACCGATGGTGAATTTCGTCGTAGCTGGTGGCATTTAGACTTTATGTGGGGATTAAACGGCGTTGAAAAAGCCTATTTATCTAAAGGATATTCATTCGATGGCATTGAAACTCGCCCAGAGACGGCTCGATTAACAGGGAAAATCTCTGGAAATAGCCACCCTTTTATTGAACATTTTTCATTTTTGTTGAAATTTGCTGAGGATAATATTGTTCCTCGTTTAACGATCCCTGCACCCGCTCAATTTTTCAAAGAGCTTTATCGACCAGAAAATTTAGATAGCACTAATGCAACTTATCCTTCAAAAGATGAGTTAATTAACGATATTGTTATTGCTTATCAAGAGTTTATAAAAGAGTTATATCTTATAGGATGTCGCAATTTGCAATTAGATGATTGTACTTGGGGCATGATGGTTGATTCTCGATATCACAATTCAGGTATTGCTGAGAGCGAAAGTGTAAATAGTTGCTCATGCCATTCAGATCATACTGTAATAAGCAATGATATAAACTCATTAGCGGAAACGCTTGTTTATTTGAATAATGAAGCTATTAAAAACGCACCATCAGATTTAGTGTTAACAACACATGTTTGCCGAGGTAATTATCGTTCTACATGGGCGGCTAGTGGTGGCTACGGACCGATTGCTGAGATCCTTTTTGGAAGAGAAAATGTATCAGCATATTATTTAGAGTTTGATACAGATAGAGCTGGTGATTTCTCTCCATTATCTTATGTTTCAGGTAACAAAAAAGTTGTTCTGGGATTAATTTCTTCCAAAATTGGCGAGTTAGAGGATAAACAAAAAGTAATAGAACGAATCTATGAAGCTAGTAAGTTCATACCATTAGATCGACTATGTTTAAGTACTCAATGTGGATTTGCATCAACTGAAGAAGGGAATGCATTAACTGAAGAGCAACAATGGGATAAAATCGCATTAGTAAAAGAGATTGCTCAAGAGGTCTGGAAAGATTAATCTCACAGACTGAAAACGTTATTACTCATAAGACTCTATATATCGTGAGATTATTGATAGTTTCTCAAAACCTCGTCTGGGCGGGGTTTTTTGTTATCTGGAGTTTATATGTTTGATGAATTCGACGGCTTCGATGAGCATCCTGACTTTTAATTCCCCCGAATTCGAGGGAATAGCAACCTGTAAGTAATCCTTACAAGTTCACATGTTCGGTTATTCCAAACAACTCATTTTGAAGATCGCTTAGGCGGTCTTTTTTCGTATATACGTCAAGCTAACTTAACGCATAGTGATCCAACTTAGCGCATTAGCTTCACGCATAACAAATATGCCGACCACAGAACAATTACCCCCGTTATCACGTTCACATAAGACTGTGAGTCGGCGCTCTATTAACTAATTCCTCCAAATAAGGGGGTGAGCATGAATCATATGAAAGAAACCCCTGAATTTTGGGATCAAGTATTCCAAGTTATCGCCGCTCATAAAGAGCAAGGTATTAGCGCATCACTAGCAACTGGTATGGCAATTCTGCGTGGTAAGTACAATGGCAGTGGTTGGAGGAAAACGTTATTTGATGGTGCCATGTGTGCGTTATTTGCATGGTTTGTAAAAGACCTATTAACGCTACTTGGCCTTAATCATGAATTGGCATATCTGGCTAGTGTATTCATTGGGTATGTCGGTGTAGATGGATTAAGCAAACTCATTAAGGGTAAGGCAGGGCTGAAAAATGACTAGACCAGCACGCGGTGAACGCAATAACAACCCAGGCAACATTCGACACGGTTCAAAATGGCAAGGACTATCCGCACAGCAAACAGATCCGAGCTTCTGCCAATTCGTATCACCTGAATACGGTATTCGGGCTATCTATAAACTACTGCAAACATACCAAAAGAAATACGAACTAAACACTGTCGAGTTGATTATCGATCGGTATGCGCCATCAAATGAAAACAATACGGTTGGTTATATCAATCGTGCAGCTAAAGATATCGGCGTTAGCGTAAACGAACCTATTAACGTTGCATCCAAACCAGTTGCTATTGCATTGGCTACGGCGATTGTAGGTGTTGAGCTTGGGTATCAGCCATACAGTCAGAAAGTATTTGAAGATGCTTGGTTGTTGTTATGAGTAAATTAACATCGTGGGTTCCAATAGTTTTATTTAGCATCATGCTAGCTTCTTTATACCTTGTTACTAAATCAGTAATAGAGCTAAAGAAAGAAAACCAATCACTCACTGAGCAACTCTCACAACAAGTCAAAATCAACAAAGACTATCAAGCCCGTATCACTCGATTAGATCAACTCGATATTCGTCACTCACAGGAGTTAGCCAGTGCAAAGAATGAAATTGACACTCTTCGTGATGATATTCGCAATAGCTCTAAGCGGGTGTACATCAAAGCCGAGTGTCCAACAGTCACCAAGAATTCCACCGAAAGCGGAAGCAATGAAAACACCGCACGACTTAACAAAGCAGTTGAACAAGATTATCTACGTCTCAGAGAAATGATAGTCGAGAACGAACAGCAAACTTTGTATTTGCAGAATTATATTAGGACGGAGTGTGTGAACTAAAAAAAAGCCCTACGTAGGGTACGAGGGCTAAAATAAACCAAGTTGAAAAATATCAATCTTTAATTAGTGTAGTATACGTAACTAAATATACTCATAGTACAAGAATAAAAATATTACTTTTAATTTTAACTGGAATTCTCTTTGTTAATTAATCCGTAAACTTATTACATTAGTTATCAAATAATATGTTTTTGTTTATGTTGAAATAAAATTTAAGTGTAATAATAATTATTAGATTACTTAACTATAAGGGTATTTATGTTCAATCATAGAATAATAAAATGCTTCTTTGGAGTTTGATGCCATCAATCCTTGATATATGCAAAATGGCACTTCATTATACTGATGTTTTTCCCCACATTTGAAATTAATTGCTAATGTTTTACTGTGGTAATCGTAAGCAACAGAGATGATGTTAGACGATGAAATATAAATTTTATCCATTAGAGTAAGCTCTATTAGGTAAATGTAATAAATGAAAAATAGGTTTTTGACCTTAGCTATTGTTAATCTTAGTAGAAATATTAAATTAGTTTTATGTGATAATGGAAAAGTAATGGAATTTATTATTTGTGTGAAGTTAATCACAATAAAGATATGGAATACTTAGAATAAAAAAAGCCCAGCATTAAGCATGGGCAAACTAACAAGATGTCAATCAAAGTATAGCGATGTTTGTTTAGTATAGATTAAATAAGTGTATATACCAGTTTACTGTTGTTAATTATCTAATTTTAATTAATTGACATAAAACAAGATGACTATACAGGGGTAAACTGGGCAGAGACTGAATTAATAGGGCAATTACTAATAGAGCGCTATTTAGGAAATTATTTAGTAGGTAGTTACCAGATCTCTTCATCAGCGGAGTATGGTTAAAAAAAAGGCCCTAAAGGGCCAAACACAAAAAGGCATGAAAAATAATCAATCAAAGTGTGAGTACAAATACTACATTAGAAAAATATTAAATAAAGTAACAAAGTGTAAGAATAAAAAAATACTTCTCCGTAAATTAAATTTAAGTAAAAAAAAGCCCACATACATGGGCAAAACTAACGAACCACAAAGTAATAGGGGGGAGAGATATTCTTTTAGTATAATCAAAGAAAGGAGAAATACTATTTTAATGTTATTAAATATTTTGTTTTATGTTAATCATTTGAATCTATGTTACTGAACCTGTTAGGTGTTATGTAGCTGGCATTATTGAGTTAATACAAAAATAAAAGTTAAACACCAAATGTGCCTCAAGTTATGAATGAACTAAATAACAGAACGTGGTGCAGTCAGAAGTAAAGTCGGGAAATCCCGCCTTTAAAATCAAAGGGGATTATCCTCCTCTTTAAAATGGCAAATATCTGCCCTTTAAATTATAGGAGATAACATGCCACCTCGCATACCTCGCGCATGTCGTAAACAGGGATGCGCCAAGACAACAACAGAACGTAACGGTTACTGTGAAGAACATCAGAACTTAGGATGGGAAACCCACCAGCGCGGTAAGTCTCGTCATCAACGTGGTTATGGTACCCAATGGGATAAGTTACGAGCACGTATACTCAAGCGTGATAAGTATCTCTGTCAAGAATGCCTAAGATCAGGACGAGCCACCGAAGCGAAAACAGTGGACCATATCATTGCCAAAGCACATGGGGGTACCGATGATGATAGTAACCTGCAAAGCCTGTGCTGGTCCTGTCATAGAGCTAAGACAGCAAAGGAAAGAATAAAATGACGCAAGATGAGCAGACCTTACTTATGTTTAAAGGGTTGGTTGCTGAACTTCCCGAACAAAGCAAAGTGAAGGTTGAACATTGTATTACTGAAATAAAAAAGTTACTGACTAAATACCCTGATGGTGAAGCATTGCTTGCTGTGGGCTATATCGGTGCAGAACAGCAGATGAAAGGTAATCTTGGTCAAGGATAACAGTGCCATTCCTCATAGGGGAGGGGCGGGTCAAATCCCTACCACTCTCGCCACCTAGGACCGCCCCCTTACCTCTTTTCACATCACCGCAGGTTAGAAAACTTTTTTTGGGGAACCCCAAGCGATTATTGATAGGAGATTTCTATTATGGCTGGACCGCCTAAAACCCCGTCACATCTGCAATTAGTGAGGGGGAACCCATCAAAACGACCGATTAATAAAAAAGAGCCAAAACCGCCCAAAGGGGTACCCCCAACTCCGAAGCATTTCACTAAGCAAGGTAAGTATTGGTTTAAGCGTATTGCTGAAGAACTTGATGCAATGGGTGTCATGAGTCAGATGGATGCCAAGGCATTGGAGTTACTCGTCGAAGCTTACACTGAATATCGACATCATTGTGATGTTCTCGATGAAGAAGGCTATACCTACAAAAACAATACAGAAAGTGGATTGATGATAAAGGCGCATCCATCCGCTGCAATGAAGGCCGATGCATGGAAACGTATTCGCGCCATGTTAAGTGAATTTGGTATGACTCCCGCTTCTCGAGCAAAAGTCACTATGAACACTCCTGCCGAAGAAGATCCTTTTGAGGCATTTTTGAAAAAGCGCAAATGATGAATGGCAATCGTAGCAGATGGAATTCAGTACGCCGAACAGGTGGTTGCTGGAGAAATTGTTGCGTGCGAACTGGTACGTTTAGCGTGCCAACGGTTCTTGAATGATTTAGAGCATGGGCCTGAGCGTGGCATCTATTTCATTGAAGATCGCGCACAGCACATACTCGATTTTTATAGTTTTATTCCTCATGTCAAAGGAGCATTAGCTGGTAAACCCATTGATTTAATGCCTTGGCATGTATTTATCTTAATTAATATTTTTGGTTTTGTTATTCCGTTAATTGATGAACAAACGGGTAAAGAAGTTGTGGATGAAGACGGTGATATTGTCTTTGTTCGTCGTTTTCGCACAGCTTATAACGAAGTTGCACGTAAAAACGCAAAATCCACATTGTCATCAGGTATTGGGCTTTATATGACTGGTGCTGATGGTGAGGGCGGTGCTGAAGTTTACTCTGCAGCCACGACACGTGATCAGGCTCGTATCGTATTTGAAGATGCGAAGAACATGCTGAAGAAGTCCAAAGCGACACTAGGCCGTTTATTTGAATTTAATAAACTCGCTATCTATCAAGAAAGAACCGCCTCTAAGTTTGAACCGCTTTCTAGTGATGCCAACAACCTCGATGGTTTAAACATTCATTGCGGTATTGTTGATGAATTACATGCACACAAAACTCGTGATGTGTGGGACGTATTAGAAACCGCCACTGGTGCGCGTCTGCAGTCTCTTCTTTTTGGGATCACCACAGCCGGCTTTAATAAAGAGGGGATTTGTTACGAACTGCGGGATTACGGTATTAAAGTGCTTCGTGGACAAGTGGATGATGACTCGTTTTTCGCGATTATTTATACCTTAGATAAAGACGATGATCCTTTTGATGAAACCGTGTGGCAAAAAGCAAATCCGGGTCTCGGTGTTTGTAAGCGCTGGGATGATTTACGCCGTTTAGCCAAGAAAGCCAAAGAGCAGGTTTCGGCACGGATTAACTTCTTTACCAAACACATGAATATTTGGGTCACGGCTGAATCTTCATGGATGGATATGATGAAGTGGGATGATGCGCCTCAATTAGCACCTAAACAAGAATTACAAACTTATCCGTTATGGGTCGGCGTTGACCTTGCCAATAAAATTGATATTTGTGCAGCTGCTAAAGTATGGAAACAGCCCGATAACGGTCATGTTCATGCTGATTTTAAGTTTTGGTTACCCGAAGACCGGCTTGAGCGTTGCTCTAAACAAATGGCAGAACTTTATCGCAAATGGGCTGGTATGGGGTATCTCGAATTAACCGATGGTGAAGTTGTTGATCATGCTCAAATTAAAGAAGAAATCATCGAATGGGTGACGGGCGAGAACTTAAACGAACTGGGTTTTGACCCATGGAGTGCGACACAATTTAGTTTATCACTGGCTGAAGAAGGGTTACCCCTTGTAGAGGTTGCTCAAACGGTGCGTAACTTTTCTGAATCCATGAAAGAGATTGAAGCACTGGTTTATGCGGGTAAGTTTCATCATAGCCAACACCCGGTTATGAACTGGATGATGTCGAACGTCACGGTTAAACCGGATAAAAATGACAATATTTTCCCTAATAAATCCACACCCGAAGCCAAAATTGATGGTCCTGTGGCGCTATTTACAGGCATGAGTCGATTATTGGTGAATGGTGGAGATCAGGAACAAAACCTCTCTGATGTCCTCGCTTCTCGAGGCTTACGCTCTCTCTAAGGAAATTTAATGAAATTTTTAACAATAACAGCCTTATTGGTTGGGATTGCGGGTGCCTTTTTGTTGTCATGGGGCGCTTGGTTAATCTACCTACCGATGGGCTATATTTGCGCGGGTTTATTGTGCCTTTTATGGTCATACCTTGTTTCAAGAGCGCTTGGACAACCTAGAAATAACAAGGAGGAATAATGTTTTTCCCTGGGTTATTTCAGAAATCTCAGAAAGAGATGACCTCATCAGAACTGAGTGAGTTAATTGGATTGTCTTATGACACTTATTCTGGTCGAAGAGTGAGTACACAACTCGCTATGCAACTGACTTCTGTATTTAGTTGTATTCGTGTTCTTGCAGAATCGGTTGGGATGTTGCCATGCTCTTTATATGAACAATTAGAAAGAGGAAATAAACGCGCCACCAAAGAACGGTTACACAAATTACTGGCGGTTAAGCCCAATAATTACATGACACCACAAGAGCTTTGGGAATTATTAATTGCCTGTTTGTGTTTAAGGGGGAATTTTTATGCTTATAAGGTGTACGCCTTAGGCGAAGTGGTTGAATTACTACCTCTCGATCCTAGTTGTGTCACGCCAAAATTAAATAGCCAATGGGAGCCTGAGTATCAGGTGACATTTCCAAATGGTAAAAGTGAAACACTGACACAGCAAGAAATCTGGCATGTGCGGATTTTTACTCTTGATGGTTTAGTGGGATTAAGTCCGATCGCCTATGCACGTCAAGCCATTGGTTTAGGATTAGCCACCGAAGAGCATGGTTCGCGTTTATTTGGAAACGGTGCGGTGACAAGTGGTGTATTACAAACGGATCAATATCTAAAAGATGATGCTTACGAAAGACTGAAATCTGACTTCGGTGAACGGCACCAAGGGTTAGCCAATGCACACAAACCGATGATTTTAGAAATGGGGTTGAAGTGGCAACAAATCAGTTTATCGGCTGAAGATGCGCAATTTCTTGAAACACGAAAGTTTCAGTTAGAGGAAATTTGCCGTATTTTTCGTGTTCCCCTTCACATGGTGCAAAACACCGATCGCGCCACATTCAATAACATTGAAAACTTGGGTATTGGTTTTATTAACTACTCACTTGTTCCCTACCTTATTCGTATAGAGCAACGTATTAATGCAGGGCTAGTAAAAGCCAGTAAGCAAGGGACTTTTTATGCCAAATTTAATACTGGCGCTTTATTACGTGGTGATATGAAATCGCGATTTGAAGCCTACTCAACAGGCATTAACTGGGGGATTTATTCGCCTAATGAATGTCGTGAACTCGAAGAGTTAAATCCGCGTGAGGGTGGCGATATTTATCTCACGCCGATGAACATGACTACTAAGCCAGAAACCCAAAAACAAGAGGAGAAAGCGCATGCCGATGACGACCAAACAACGGCTTGATGTGCCATTGAAAATTAAGTCTGTTAGTGACTCTGGCGAGTTTGAAGGCTACGGCTCCGTTTTCGGGGTAAAAGACAGTTATGCCGATATTGTGATGCCGGGGGCTTTTCTTAATTCCCTGAGTCAGTGGAAAGAAAAAGGTTCATTACCCGCCTTACTTTGGCAACACCAAATGGCTGAGCCTATTGGTATTTATACCGAAATGAGAGAAGACAGCACCGGACTCTATGTAAAAGGTCGCCTGTTAATTGATGACGATCCTTTATCTAAACGTGCACATGCTCATATGAAGGCCGGATCACTCTCCGGCCTTTCTATTGGTTACATTCTTAAAGATTATGAATATGACCGCAGTAAAGATGCCTTTCTACTGAAAGAAATCGACCTATGGGAAGTCAGCTTAGTGACATTTCCTTCCAATGATGAAGCGCGAGTCAGTGATGTGAAGTCGGCATTTGCTCGTGGTGAATTACCCACACAAAAAAGTATTGAGCGAGTCCTGCGCGATGTTGGGCTTTCGCGAACACAAGCCAAGGCTTTTATGGCCAAAGGCTACGATGCACTTTCTCTGCGTGATGTTGAGCAAGAAGCATTAGAAACATTGAAATCTATTTTTAAATAATAAAGGAAAAATTATGGCTATTGATCATAAAGACGTTAGTGAAGTTGCGCAGGAATTAAAAGGTCAGTTTGACGAATTTAAAAAGTCGAATGATAAACGTATCGATGCGATTGAAGCTGAAAAAAGTAAGTTATCAGCAACCGTTGATACCTTAAATGAAAAATTATCAGAGTTGGATGAATTAAAAAGCAATTTAGAAGCGGAACTTGCTTCAGTAAAACGTCCAGATGGTAACGTGACGAATAAAGATGTCTCTGAGCATAAAACCGCGTTTGAATTATTTGTGCGTAAAGGTACAGATGATGGGCTTGCGGAATTAGAGCGTAAAGCAATGCAGGTCGGTTCAGATCCTGACGGCGGTTATGCCGTACCCGAAGAACTGGATCGTAATATTATTACGGCATTGCGTGATGAAGTGGTTATGCGCCAAGAGTGTAATGTGATTACGGTTGGGACAGAGAAGTTTAAACGCCTGATTAATCAAGGTGGCACAAATAGTGGTTGGGTCGGTGAAGTGGATAAACGTCCTGAAACCAGCACATCAAAACTCGCGTCTATTGAACCGTTCTGGGGTGAAATCTATGGTAACCCTGCTGCAACTCAAACCATGCTTGATGATGCCTTTTTTAATGTTGAGCAATTCATCACCAGTGAGTTAGCCACAGAATTCGCGGAGCAGGAAGAAGCGGTATTTACCCACGGTGACGGTATTAAAAAGCCTAAAGGCCTGCTGGCATACGGCAGTGACGATAAAGGCGATAAAGAACGTGAATGGGGTAAGTTACAGCATTTGTTATTGAAAAAACCGACAGAAATCACGGCGGATGAAGTCATGAAATTAATTTATACCATGCGAAAAGTGTATCGCACAGGTGCTAAGTTTATGATGAATAACAATACATTATTCCAAGTTCGCACACTGAAAGATGCTCAAGGTAATTACTTGTGGCAACCCGGTCTGCAATTAGGGCAACCTTCTGCATTATTAGGGTATGGCATTGCAGAAAATGAGCAATTTTCTGATGTATCAGCTGACGCTGTGCCGATTGCTTTTGGTAACTTCAACCGCTGTTACACTATTCTTGATCGTATTGGTGTCCGTATGTTACGTGACCCATACACCAACAAACCGTTTGTACATTTCTATACGACGAAACGCGTTGGCTCTATGTTGGTTGACAGTAATGCTGTGAAGTTACTGAAAGCTGGAGCCACTAAATAATCTGAGTTTATGTATCTCAGTTTCATATATACCGCTTAATTGCGGTTTTTTTGTGCCTGCGATCGGGATAGGTCGCAGGATTTATTGGAGGTTTCATGGCATTTCCAACTATCGATGAATTGAAACGCCAATGTTATATCGATGGTGATCAGGATGATGATTTGCTTCAACAAAATCTATCGTCGGCAATAGCCGAAGTGGAAAGATTAACAAACCGAAAATTGTATGATGATGAAATACCTGAAAGTGATCATTATGGCTTACTTCTTTCCGAAGATATAAAAATAAGGCTCATGCAAATGGTTGGTTTTTGGTATGAGAATCGTGAAGGTCAATCACTCCCCGAGTCGCTATGTAATGCATTGCGTGAATATCGTATCAGACCCATGCGAGGGCAATCATGAAAGCAGGAAGATTGCGCCAAACTGTCATATTTCAACAGAACGTACCCATTAAATTACCTTCAGGGCAACTTAAAAAAGAGTGGGTTGATATCGCTTCAGTGCGATGCGGAGTAAAACATCTTTCTGGTCGTGAGCTGATATCCGCTAATGCTGAAATGTCAGAGGTTACTGTTAGAGTGTGGATGCGTTATCGACCCGATATTAACAGTACCTGCAGAATGGTTTGGCGTGAGCAAATTTATGACATTCAGTCAGTCATTCCTGATGAGAAATTGACTCGATTAGAATTGCTATGCAAACAAGGAGTTAAACAATCATGAATTTGGATTTCTCCGATCTACTCGACTTATCAAGAGAGTTAGATGTTTTAAGCCGAGCTGAAAGTCATCAAGCGATGCGAAAAGCAACCAATGCGGCCGCAACGTTATTACGTGATGAAATCAGAACGTCCGCACCACGAAAGACGGGAAAATTAGCACGAAATATAGTGACTCGTAATCACAGAATGCGCAATAAAGGTGAGGTTTCTTCGGGCGTTTATGTTCGAGGGAGTAACGCATCAGGCACAAACAGTGATACCTCTATGAAAAGTGATCATCCTAATAATGCCTTTTATTGGCGCTTTCTTGAAGAGGGCACTTCTAAAATGGCGCCAAGACCTTTTATACGTCCCACTTTTGATCGTGAATCGGATAAGGCAGCCAATTTAGCCATTAGCGAATTAAATAGAGCGATTGATGAGGCGCTAGGAAAATGACAGAGGCGGATATCTACGCAATTTTATCACCTGTATTACCTGATAAAGTTTTTCCGTATGTTGCTCCACAATCAAACCCTGCAATAACAGCGCCTTGGTGTGTCTTCTCTTTGTACGATGTCAAAGGCGATGTACTGAAGGGGCAAGCCGAAACAATGACGAATATTCAGGTTGATGTTTATGCCGATACGATTGATGAGGCGAGAACGCTTCGCTTGTTATTTGCTAATGC
>NZ_JBEEVJ010000014.1:0-121188 GCF_040139785.1 Proteus genomosp. 6
GAGAGTAGGGAACTGCCAGGCATTAAATAAGACGAGAAAGCCAACCCAATGGGTTGGCTTTTTTGCGTTTGGGGTTTCTCTGTCTCTATTTTATTTTTGAGGAATAAAACACTATTTTAATTGCTGATAAAGCAATGAACCCGCCGCAGCTCCCGCAACATCGTAAGCAAAATCATGCCAGCTCCAGCCAGTACCTTCTGGACGACTATCATAAAGCTCTTTTGCTGCACCTAAACTAATCGAAAACGAGAGCCCAATTAATAATCCTTCTCTATGACCATAATTTTGATGATCTGCATACGCATTTGCGCCCGCTGAAGCAACCATAGAAAATAAAAAATGTTGAGCTTTATCTTTGCCTTGCCAATTATCATTGGCAAAATGAAATGACTGGCAACCCGTTAAAGTCATTATTGATAATAAAATGATCAGAGAACCACATTTAAGCCTTAGTTTCATAAAAAATAAAAGCCTTTTCACTGATAAAAATATTTTAATATAAATGCTTATTAAGTATAGAAGATAATTTTAGAAAACAAAAAAGCCTTACTGATATTTAAGTAAGGCTTTAAGACGGGAAGCGTTAGCGTTTAAAGTATACGGCTAATTAATCTATCAACACGAATACGTCGTAATCGTTTGATTAATTTCTTCACTTTTAGAGGATAAAGTTTAATATTTTCTAGATCTTGGTAATGTTTTACGACAATAGTATGTTGGCGAATACAGGCTAACTCATTGTGTCGTTGCTCATGTAATTCATGTTTAGGATCATGAATTAATATGGCATTTTCTAAATCTAATCCCCATGCACGCGGATTAAGATTATTACCAGTAATTAATTGCCAGCTATCATCAACCCACATGCCTTTTAGGTGATAGGTATTATCGTTATCTTTCCAAAGTCTTACTGTTAATTGGTCATTATCAATAAAGCGTTGGAAACGTTGGGTAAATTTACGCAGATTGATCTCATAGAGATAAGGTAGAGCACCAATAATTTTAAATGGCTCTTCTGGTGGAATATAGAAGTCATTTGCAGTTTTATCACCAATAATAATTTCGACTTGCTTGCCATTTCTTAATAAATGACTGATTTGACGTACAAGGATCGCAGGTAAATTAAAATAAGGTGTACAAATAACAAGCTTTTCTTCAGTAGAAGCCATAAGGTGAGAAATTGTCTTATTTAAGATATTTTTCTTACCTAAACCCATTAAAGGTGTTACTGCCAGCTCGTTGTTAGACGCATTGGCTTTAATATCATAGCCATCACGAGTGCGTAAATTGAAACGAAATTGACGAATACAGTTTTTAATTTCGGCACAACGAACTCTATCTTTGATATCCAATCGTTGAATCGCTTCTGATTGCAAAAGATCAGTCACAATAAATTGCTTCATTGTGGAGGCTAATTCGCTATTTTGGATGATGTGATATCTGTCATAACGATATTTATCTAGTTTGTGCAAATAAACATTATTAATACTTGCGCCACTATAGATAACTGTATCATCAAAGATAAAGCCTTTAAGGTGTAATACACCTAATGCTTCACGAGTGTTTACGGGAATACCGTAAATAGGGATCTCGACATCAGGGTGTTGCTGTGCAACGTGGTAGTACCAATCTGCATTCGTTGCATCAGCAGAGACACCAATACGCCCACGTTGAGCACGGTGCCAGTCAACAATAACTGTAATGGATAATTCAGGACGTTGTTGTTTTGCGCTGTAAAGCGCATCAAGGATCTCTTCACCAGCCTCATCGTGCTCTAGGTAAAGAGCCGTAATAAAGATCTCTTTCTTTGCTTGAGCAATATATTTCAATAAGGTGCTGCGAAACGCGGACGTCTGATAAAGCGTTTCAACATCAGCAACTGACTGAGCTAATTTAGGCAGTTGTGCAAGGTGTTGTTGATGCTTAGCAAGTTTTAGTTTAGACAACATCACAGTGCTTAATTCTCTTGTTTATGATGGCAGATGGAGCCATCGTCCATGTAGATTTTCTTTAACCGATCTTCTGATCATAACATTAGTTATATGGGATGTACGCATAAAATCATCATATATAGCTAATTTATCAAAGGATGCGTGAACAATCACATAAAGAAACTTTCTCTTATGATTATAGCGTTGGGCTATCTTTTGATGTTCCAAGCTGCAAATCAAGATTGACTATTCCTTCATCAAATTGTACTTCAACAGAAAATCCCAGTTTTTTCGCTAAACTTATCATGTTGCGATTCTCAGGCATGGTTATCGCGGTCAAACGTTTAATGCCATGTTCTCTAGTATAGTTGATAAGTTTAGTCATAAGTTGATGACCTAAAGTATTTCCTTTTAAATCAGAACGCACAAGAATAGCAAATTCTGCATGCTGATTATCCGGATCTGCCATTGCACGGGCAACACCAATGATTTCAGGCCGATCTTCTGGATTTCGGATTGCAACAAAAGCCATTTCTCGATCGTAGTCAATTTGGGTCATATTCGCGAGATCGTCATGCGTAAACTCACTGATCTCACTAAAATAGCGATAATAAAGATCTTCTTTTGTTACTTGGTTTATAAAGGTTTTAAGTAACGGTTCATCTTCCGGCAAAATAGGGCGGATAAAGCAAGGATTGTTATCTCTTAGAAAGAAGGTTTCTTCTAATTCATTGGGATAAGGGCGAATAGAGAGCCTTTGATGAGGATCGCCTTGTAGAGGCGCTAACTCCATCGCGACATCGAGTAGTGTAAAATCATTACCTGAAGCCAGTAGAGGATGAATATCTAATCTGACAATTTGTGGACAATCTAAAAGTAAGTGAGAAACCTGCACCAAAAAATGGCTTAGACTTAATATATTTAGAGGCTGTAAAGCGCTTCTAGGCTGTATTTTTCCGCTTTTTATCGCATTAATAACTAGATAACGGGCAAGCGCCATATTAAGAGGTGGTAAAGCAACTGCAGCTTTAGTTTCTATTTGCCACTCAACTCCCCCTTCACCTAATACAATTAATGGACCAAAAATAGGATCTTGCTCTATTGCGACTCGTAGTTCTTGAGAGCCAGCTCTATTCGCCATACTTTGCACCAATAATCCCTGAATTTGTGCTTGAGGGTAGAGTTCTGTAACACGCTCTATAATAGCATGAGCTGCTGATGATACTTCTGTACTGTCTCGAAGATAAAGCATAACACCTTGTACTTCGGACTTATGAGGGATATCAGGAGAACGCAACTTCAGCGCAACAGGATAACCAATCTTTTCAGCAATATTGACAGCTTCTTGTGCATTATGGGCAATCCAAGTAGGAAGAGTATTAAAGCCGTAAGCTTCCATAATTGGCTGAACTTGGTGTGTGTCTAATCGATATTGCTTATTTTTTAATGCCTCTTCAATGCAACGATGTGCTTGTTGCGTATTCATTTTGACATCTAAAGGTAATGCCGGTGTCTCTTTTAACTGCTTCTGGTTACGGCGATATTCCACCATATGCATAAATGCAGTGACGGCACCTTCAGGTGTTCGATAGGTTGGAATTCCTGCTTCACTAAATAATTTGCGTGATTGCTGAGAGGAATACTCTCCGCCCCAGTTAGTGAAAACGGTAAGCCATTTACGTCGAGGGTGTTTATTGATGGCTTCTATGACTCGTTGCGCAGTTTCAATGCTAGGAGCAATGGCACTTGGTGTGTGAATAAGGAGTAAAGCATCATGATCATGGCTATCTAACAAACAATTCAATGCCAAAATATAACGTTCAACCGTTGTATCATCACCTAAGTTTAGCGGGTTGCGAATGGCATTTTCTTCTTGAATAACACTTTGTAGTTTTTGTTTTGTTTCATCTGTAAGTTGTGCGAGCTTTCCTGAATGCAAAAATAGCTCATCAACTGCCATTGCAGCAGGTGCAGAGCCATTACTCATAATCATTAATCTTTCGCCTTTTAAAGGCGTCATATAGCTAAGTGTTTCAACGGCAGAAAACATCTCATGGGTATCTTGTACTCGTAATAAACCCGCACGTTGAAAAGCGGCATCATAAGCCACGTCATAACTCGGTGTATCGCCCAATAACAGTTGAGCTTTTTGAGTACGACCACTTTTTATCACCAGAATGGGTTTATTACGCGAAGCACTACGAGATGCTGACATAAATCGTCGTGCATCTTTTATATGTTCGAGATGCAATAAAATAGCACTGGTTTTACTGTCCCTTGCTAGAAAATCTAATAAATCATCGACTTGGATATCTTGATTATCACCTAGCGCAATAAAATAGGAAAAGCCGATATTACGATAATAAGCCCAATCTAAAATCGTGTTGGCGACAGCCGCTGATTGCGAAATAAAAGCTAACTTTCCTTTTTTAACGGGAAGAGGTGAAAAGCTGGCATTTAAACCTTGCCACGGTGCTAAAAGCCCCAAACTATTTGGGCCAAGTAAACGGATATGATATTGCTGACAAAGTAATTTTATTGGCTGAAATTGTTCAGGTTGTGCAGAAAGCACAATCACGGCTTTGCAACCAGATCCACCTAATTGTTTTAGTAGCTCAAGGTTGCGGCGATGATGTGTACAAATAATCGCGAGATCAGGAACTTGAGGCAATTTATCAATAGAAGGATAAGTGAAAACACCAGAGACAGAGCTACGAGAAGGATTAATCGGAAACACTGGGCCATTAAATCCACCACTGAGCAAATTTTTCATCATGGTGGTTCCTGCTCGACCTAATTTTTCAGAGGCACCGATCACCGCAATAGATTTAGGACGTAATAGTGCTTCAAGACCTCGTTGGCTCATATCCACTCCAGAGTTTCATTATCAACTGCTATTCAATGTAGCTGATTTGATCTTCTTTTGCCTGACTCCGGTCTGGTTTTCCAAGTAAATATTGTTGACGAAAGTAACTAAAATGAGAAAAAAGTTGTTGTGAGGCTTGAATATCGCCGACATTCTCTAAAATAGAAGCTGCAACTTCTGCTGTACAATGTTGATCTTCCCTTGCTGCTTGGCGAAGTATGTACTCACATTTACTTGCCTCATTTAAAGAAAAGAGGGGTAATGAATTGAGATAAGGGCTTTTGCGAAACATTTTGCGTGCTTCACTCCAAGTGCCATCAAGGAGAATAAACAAAGGTGGTTTGCTATTTGCAGGGAGTTGGTTGTATACAACACGTTCATTTGACGCATAGCTTTCAGGGAAGACAACATAAGCTTGCCGATCTGGTGTATTGATTAGATCAAGCAAGGCCCGTTCTGGAGCGGTTCGGGACCATAAAAAAGCCTGCGTGTTTGGCAATACGTCGGCAATTAATTTCCCCGTATTACTTGGCTTCATCACTTCGGTGTCATACATCAATAAACAAAATTGGCTTTTTGCAGGTTGATTGACAATCGTGTCACAAAGACATTGTTTTTCAGGTAATAAGCAAAAAGAGCAACGTTTGGTACGAAAACCTCGTGCTTTAAAAGGGCGAGTCGAAATTGAAAGTCGATATTGACGAAGTCGAGAGACTGCATTGTCACGCATAACAGATTGACCAATACTCATAAAAAAGAATCGAATATTATCATGTTCAAAACAAACAAACTATTCAGTCTGTTTTTATCATAAAAATCATACTGATATATTGGTTATGCATGAGATGGAGTTAATTATCAATTGATCCTGATTAGTTTATCGATTCCTGTGCGTGATTCTCTCGGTGACAGTTGCTAAACTATCATGTAATCTGCGCCCCTATTGCAGTTGGAGAGACAAATGAACGATTCTTATGAAGGTAAAAACGGCAAGGTAAAAGTAATGTATGTCCGTAGTGAGGACAATGCCGATAATAAACCTAAAAAACCATCCCGCCGTCCTGAAAATGGTCGTGGTGATAGCCGTGATAACAAACGCGGTGATAACCGTGACGACAAAAATCGTGATAATAGACGTGGTGATAACCGCGACGATAAAAATCGCGATAACAGACGTGGTGATAACAAATTTTCTCGTCGTGATGACCGCGGTGCAGGTAAGCCTTCAGGGCGTGGCGCATCACGTAATGAATCAAAACCTTCTCGCGATAGCGAAGGCGGAAGTTTTTCTCCATGGAAAACAGTTTCTCGCCCTGCTGGCGAAGAGGCAATTAAAGAGCACGATGGCATTACTGGTAAGAGCCAAATCGATCCTGAACAGTTGCGCCGCCAACGTTTAGAAGAAACGCGCATTTATGGTGAAAATGCGTGTCAGGCTATGTTTAAAAATCGTCCTGATGCTATTGTTCGTGCTTGGTTTTTACAAGATGTGACACCACGTTTTCGTGATGCACTAAAATGGATGGCTGCAAATCGTAAAGCCTATCATGTTGTTGAAGAAGAAGAGATGGTCAAAGCGGCTCGTACCGATCACCATGGTGGCGTATGCTTCTTAATTAAAAAACGTGTTGGTCATGATGCAGAAACCTATTTGAAAGATGCACCTGAACATGATTGCGTTTTAGCACTTGAAGATGTGGGAAATCCACATAACGTCGGTGCAATTATGCGTAGTTGTGCGCACTTTGGTGTGAAAGGGGTTATCTCTCCTGATTCCGCTGTATTAGAATCTGGTGCTGCTGTTCGTACCGCAGAAGGTGGTGCTGAATATATCCAAGGTATTGATGCTGATAACTTTGCTCAAACTTTAGATAAATTTAAAAAAGCGGGTTATACGCTGGTGGCAACATCAAGTCATAAAGGCAGTGTGCCATTATCAAAAGCACAATTACCAGCGAAAATGGTACTGATCTTAGGTCAAGAGAAAGATGGCTTAAGTGAAAGCACATTAAATCAAGGTGATATGAGCATTTACATCGGTGGTACTGGGCACGTTGAAAGCTTAAACGTCTCAGTGGCTTCTGGTGTGTTATTAGCGGAATGGTGGCGTCAGCACCAAGGCTAATCGCTTTATTGCTTTAAAGAATAAAAAATCCCGCTTAATCATTATGATTTTTAAGCGGGATTTTTATTTATAAGATCTACACTAATAGCATTATTTTCCTGGTGAGAATGGCGGTTTAGCAAACCAAACCACAATCATCATGATAAGAAAAATACCTGCTGCTAACCAAAAAATTTCATTGGCTGAAATGATCAATCCCTGTTCTGTAATAGTCTTAGCTAAATACGCTGACGCTTGTTCATTTGAAAGACCCAGATCATTCATTTGTTGGTACGCCATTTGCGAATCTGGATCGAGTGGATTAATTTTTTCTACAAAGGTTTCATGGTGAAGTGATTCTCTTTGTGTCCAAATTGTTGTGGTTAACGATGCGCCAATTGCCCCTGCCAATGTTCTTAAGAAGTTCGAAAGACTTGACGCTGATGCCATTTTTTCTGGTGGTAACCCAGATAATGTCATTGTCGTTAATGGCATAAAGAAACACGCAACTGCTAAACCTTGCCAGAATTGTGGCCATGCCACAGTGGCAAAGTCCATTCCTGGTTCGAAGGTATAAGCTCGCCAATAAAAACACACAGAAAACATAATAAAGCTAAAGCTGATGATATAACGTAAATCCACTTTACCACCAAACTTACCTATAATTGGTGTGATAATTAAAGGCAATAAACCTACGGATGCTGATGCTAATCCAGCCCATGTTGCTGTATAGCCAAAGACTTCTTGTAAAAGTAGTGGCAGTAAAACAATAGTACCAAAATAGATCATATAGGCGAGGCTGAGTGTGACGCAACCAATGGTAAAGTTTCGACTCTTAAAGAGTGAAAGATCTATCACTGGATGATCGTCTGTTAACTCCCAAACAATTAAGAAGCTAAGTGCGACCACCGCTACAATAGTGAGGACTATAATTTCTGTTGAATTAAACCAATCGAGCTCTTTACCCTGATCAAGCATGATTTGCAAAGCACCTATACCCACGACGAGTAAAACAAGGCCAATGGTATCTATTGGTTTAATTTCAGTTTTTGTTTCGCGCCCAGATAAGGTGTTTGATATACACATAATAATCAACACACCAAATGGAACGTTAATAAAGAATATCCATCCCCAATGATAGTTATCGCTGATGTAACCACCTAAGATAGGGCCTAAAATCGGTGCAACAACAATAGTCACTGACCATAGTGCAAGCGCCATATTTCGTTTTGCTGGTGGATAGTTATTCAATAACAAACTTTGTGACAAAGGAATAAGTGGTCCAGCTACTAAACCTTGAAGCACACGAAAGAAAATAAGCATTTCAAGACTTTGCGAAATACCACAAAGCCAAGAGGTTAACGCAAAAAGTGCCGTTGACCACATAAAGAGTCGAACTTCACCAATACGTTTTGCTAACCAACCTGTAATTGGGATAGAAATAGCATTCGCCACACCAAAAGAGGTAATAACCCAAGTCCCCTGTGAGTTAGAGGCACCTAAGTTTCCTGCAATAGTTGGAATGGCTACGTTAGCGATTGTAGAATCGAGAACTTGCATAAAGGTTGCCAACGCAAGGGCGATGGTCATTAAAGCAAGTTTTCCTCCTTGTAATGGCTCTTTGATCACCTTTACACCTCGCCTTTATTGTCCTGCATTTTGTTCAATGATTTCATTGATCAGTTTATTAATCTCTGACATATCAATGGTTAAAGCATCAGTATGGTAAGCAGGTGTTTGGCGTTCGCTGTGTGATAATACTTTCCCATCAAGGTTAATCGTATCGACAGTCACTTCAGAAGAAAGACCAATACGTAATGGTTTTTCTGCTAATTCTTTTTCATCTAATGAAATACGAACGGGTAAACGTTGAACGACTTTTATCCAGTTACCACTGGCATTTTGCGCAGGTAATAATGAGAAAGCACTCCCTGTTCCCATATCTAAACCTAATACCGTACCGTGATAAATAACTTTTTTGCCGTAAAAATCTGTTGTGATTTTTGCTGGTTGGCCAATACGCATATTGGCGAGCTGGGTTTCTTTAAAATTGGCATCAATCCACATACCCGTTACAGGAACAACGGCCATTAACGGTTTACCTGGTGAGACTTGTGCGCCAACTTGAACGCTACGACGTGAAACATAGCCATCTGTTGGGCTTAAAATTTTAGTACGTTCTAAGGCAAGCCATGCATTACGAACATCAGTTGATGCTTGTAAAACAGAGGGTTGTTTTGCAATTGGTGTATTTAATATAATTGCCTGGTTAGCATTATATTGCTCTCTTGCAACTTCTAAAGCCGCTCTTGCAGTAGAAACAGCTTCTCTGGCGTGTTGAAGTTCTTCTTTACCAATAACATTGCGTTCGCCTAAAACTTCACGGCGACGAAGATCATTCTGTAATTTAGTGAGCTCTGTTTCGCGTAAAACGATGTTTGCTTTTAATTGACGGCCGTTGATGATTTGCTGATGCATTTGGCGAACACTATTAGCTAATGCTGTTTTTGCTTTTTCTAATGCCAGTTTTTCATCACTTGAATCTAATAAAACTAAGGGTTCACCCGCTTTAACAAAATCAGTGTTATCCACATAAACGGTGGTAACAGAACCAGAAATCTGTGGCATCACCATGATTTGATTGCCAGTCACATAAGCATTATCTGTCGTTTCATGATGTCTTAGCACCAAAAACCAATAAGCTGTGTAAGCTGCGCCAGCAACAATAAATAGGATGGTTAGCAACAGTAGAACATTTCGGCGAGTTCGTTTTTTATTGCGAATGGGAGCCTGAGGGGGGGTATTTTCCTCATTAACACTCATTTAGAAGATCTCCATAAAACCAGAAAAACATCATTAGATATGTTTCCAGTATTAAAACTGGAAACATAATTATAAAGTCAATCTTAGAATAATTATTAGCGTGAAGGTAAATTATAAATGCTAATGGGTAAGTATGTTTGCCGATTTATGGCGTAAATAGGATTAGATCAATAAAACTATTTATTATGCTACTTATTCACAACCTTTTTCAGCCAAAGTATCTAATTGTAATAATAACTTACGCATTAGCGTTTCAAGCTGTCTTTGTTCGGATTGATCTAATACAGACCAGATTTGTTTTAAACACTGATGCTGCGGTGGTAATAAGCTATTTAAAAACTCTTCACCTGCATCAGTTAAATGGAGATGTAAACAACGGCGGTCATTATGACTTTCACGACGTTCAATCCAACCTTGCTTTTCAAGTTCATCAGCAATACGGGTTGCATTTGTTCTTGAAGAGCCCAAAGCTGCACTTAATTCTGATGGTTGAATACTACGATTTTCTGTCGTATCTAAAATCATTAGTGCCATAAATAATGTCTCGTTAATACCCTGAGACTTCAACATATTATTACGACTTTCAAGAAGTTTGCTTTGAACATGCATAGAAAGGCGAGTTAACAAAATTTCTTGATAAGGAATATCTTTGTTAAGCGATTTCTGTTGTGTAGCGCGAGTGTTTAGTAATTCTTCTGTTGGCGTAAATGAGCTTTCCATTTTTAGACACCTTGTTAGTTTCGAAAATTAGGATAATTTTGTTATCAACATGTTAAATGGTATATTAAACACACAATTTAGCAATTTTTATTATTTATAGTCACTATGTTTTTTTGATTATGTTACCTGATTCATAAATTTTCTGAATGATAACACAAAAAAAAGATAGGTACTTATCTCTTTGCAATAAGTTAATAAAATCAATTTATCACTTATCTGACAATGAATAGTAGTCTATTTGCGAAAAAAGGGATCATTTTTTACGATAAAACACGTAATAAATTTATTATCACTATCAATGGTTGTTATGTAGATAGTATCGAAATGAAATTATTTATACAGTGCTTTATTGGGTAGATTGATATAATTTTCTTAATAAAGAATGGGATGATGATATACATTAATAGTAATCACGCTGTTAAAACATTCACATTTTATTCTGATTAGCGGGGGGGGAAGAAATAATATAACCCATCCTTGGGTCTAAAAATTATTCGGCGTGGATTATTGGATCATTTTTATAACCTAAAAACCAAACAATCAGACCGATAACACCAATGACTAATCCGGCGATAGAAACACCTGTCCATCCATATTGATGATAAGCATAACCTGATAGTAAAGATCCTAGCGCACCACCAATAAAATAACTTGTCATATAAGCGGCAGTCAGGCGGTTTCTAGCATCAGGTAAAATACGGTATATGGTGCTCTGATTGGTGACATGAACACCCTGAACAGCTAAGTCTAGCAGGACAACGCCAATTATAAAGCTGATGAGCCCAACCCAGTGATAATAAGGTGCAACAATGATAAAACCCCAAGAAAGAAAGAGGATGATTAATCCTACTGTGGTGGTTTTCTTGCCTTTTCCTTTATCTACTAATACACCCGCTTTACCCGCCATTAATGCACCTGCGGCACCTACAAGACCAAATAAACCAATCACAGCATCCGAGTAATTAAAAGGATCAGAAGCCAATAAAAAGGCCATTGAGGTCCACAATAAACCAAAGTGAGCAAAAATAAGCGCACCAACTAATGAGCGAGTTCTTAATACGGGAGTTGTTGCAAATAATTTGAAAATAGAACCTAGCAATTGGAAATAATTTAAGTTGGTTTCACTTTTATAAGTGGGTAAACAGCGCCATAAGGTGATGGCTAAAATCGCCAGAAAAATACTGGCTATCCAGAAAATACCCTGCCAATTAGTAAATGACGCCATTAACCCAGATGCGGTTCTCGCCAGTAAGATCCCGAGTAAAAGGCCACTCATAATCGTTCCGACAGCCTTTCCACGTTGATGTGGCGCGGCAAGCGTTGCAGCAAAAGGAACAAGAATTTGAGCTACAACGGAGAACATGCCTGAGAGTGCAGTTCCTATTAACATCACCCAAATATTAGATGCCATGGCGGTAATTAATAGGCCACTTGCTGAAATTAATGTCATGGTAATAATGAGTGAGCGACGTTCAAAAATATCGCCAAGAGGCACTAATAACATTAACCCTATGGCATAACTTAATTGTGCGGTGGTGACAATAAATCCAGCCAAAGTAGCAGATATGTGGAAATAGTTTGCGATTGAATCAAGTAGAGGTTGTGCATAGTAGTTACTGGCAACAACCATACCTGTGGCAACCACCATAAGTAAAATAAGGCCTTTGCTTAGCGATGTTTGTGGTGCGGTGTTTTCCATAATACTCGTAACAAATCATTTGTAAGGTAAATGATAGTAACATGAGTCATTTTTTTGAGAAAAGAATTACTGTGATAGAGATGTTCAATTAATTTGATACAAAACCTTAGAATATATTTTTATAACATATTGTTTTATATAATAAATAAACATTGGGTTTTGCTTGTTAATAACTAAAAAGCGTAAAAAAGAGCATAGCCAAACACCATATCCATTGAATTGAAACGCCAATCACGGCAAAAGAAAATAGGCGTTTAGTCCCTAGCCAACGGGCTTCTATAGTCTGTTTTTGGGGACGCTTAGGAAATAATATAGAGAGACTTTCATCAAAACTAACATCGTCTTGATAACGATAAAGAGCTTGAAAAAAATGGCTATCAAGCCATAAACGAAAAAGATGATATTGAGTAAATAAAAATAAAAGAGAAGCAATAAAGAAAGCCAATTTATTGTGAAAATAAAGGCTAAATACAGGCAATGTGCTTATATAAGGTAACAGTGATAACAGCAGTAAGTAGCGCCAACTTTGAGTTAAAGACACAATGACTTTACCGCTAGTTTTTGTTGTCAGCATAGTTGCCTCGTTATCTATTTTGTTGGAAACGTGAATACCAAATTTGTAATGCCTCTTGTGTTTCTGAATTTAAGATCACTTGAGGGCGTGTTTGATACACCTGTTTTATTGCGTCTTCCAAAGTATCTACTGTGCCATTGTAAACGAGCCATGCAACCGCAATGGTGGCACTGCGTGAATAGCCTAATTTGCAATGAATATAAACAGTACCTACTTGGCTAAGTTGTTCCATAGACAACATGGCTTTGCTGATATCATCTGGAGATAATGGTAATAAATCGATTTGAGGTTGGGCTAAATAAAGCTGATTTTGGCTAAATTTGTTTCTTGGCCATTCACAGGTTAAATCAAAAACTGCATTCGCTTTTAATTTATAAAGTGGGCGTCCACCTAATAAAATACCTTCAGTTACTAAACTGGGTGTTTGGCAGCAAGTTAAATAATAGCGATAAGTACACCAAGCAAAAAAGCGATAAGGTAATAGGATTATCTGTGCAGAAAGGGGAATTTCACCCTGTGCATTTTTTTGAAAAATAGAAGCTCCTGCCCCTAAATAACCTAAAGTCACAAAAGTTAATGTGATTGCAGGCCAGAGAAAAAACCAAAAGAAACCTTGTAAACCAAAAGATAACAGGTAGAACACTATTGCGGATAACGCATAGTTTTTACCAATACGTAAACTGCGTCTGCTGCCAGTAAAATGCCATTTCCAACGTGAATTTATTGGCAATAAATAACAGATAAATACGCCAACACCAAAGCCTGTAATAATATCAATAAAGTGATGCTGCCATGTTGTCAGTACAGAAACAGCAATAAGCAATGACCATAAATTTAAAAACCATTGCCATGATTTAGGCGTATGTGCGCGAAAACGTAACCAAAGTATCCACAATAAGATAATGTGCAAAGAAGGAGCTTGATTATAAGGTAAATCAAAACCTTCTAATTGGGTAAATAACCAACCAGAAAATCCTTCTGTTGTTGGGCGAATAAAACTAAATTTTAAAGGAAATAATAAAAAACCAGCACAAGCAATAAGAGAGGCCACAATTAAACGTAGCCCATGTATAAATTGTTCTCTCAATGTTGTACAAATAATCAGTGAAATACCATAGGCAATATTCACACTCCAATAAGGAATGATTGTCCAAGGTAAAAAGGGAATCGCTTTTTCCCACGAATAAACAAAAGAAGGAACATCAGATAAAGTGGAAGTGTAAGTGTTAACTTGCATATAAGTTAAATAGAAAAATGGGGCAAGAAACAACAGCCATACAATACCAGCAAGCCAGATACTTTTTCTCGATGATGTTATTTGAGTGTGTTGGGTTCCACCCATACTAAAATTCCTTTCTTTGTTTATGTTTCTATTTTTACAACAACTTAAAACTATCGCTATATGTTGCCATATAGCGATAGCTCAGTTATTGATGGTGCATTCCGTTAGCGACGTTTTGCTATTGATACACTGAAAATACCCCAATGATCAATTTGTTGATCTAACTTCTCAAAACCAGCTTCATTAACTAAAGCATCCATTTCACCCTGACTACGGCAACGCATGATCCAAGGTTGTCCATTTTGGTGACTCGGTAATACACGCGCAATCATTTCAAGTTGGGGGTGCCAAGGTTGACAGGTATAAATTAATAAACCGCCACTTGGTATGGCTTGCGATAGCCCTTTTAAAGACTCTTTTAACAGATGATTTTCAGGGAATAATTCATAGAGCCCGCTGACAATACCTAATGTTGGTGAAGGCGAAACAGTACTCAAGCTTTCTGCATCAAAAGCGTTACCTTCTTCAAAACGCACTTTATCTTCTAAGTGACGTTCTTTAATCACCATTCTGCCTTGTTCAACGTTAATAGCGCTATAATCGCGCATTAAAATCGAATCGACCTTACCATAATCATTAACAGCATCAAAAAGATAGCGACCTTGTCCTGCGGCAATATCCATAATATGCACAGGCATATTATTTTGTATTAATTGGCGAATGGCATAACGAATTGTATTTTCAATATTAATTTTTCGTTGGCGAATGCCTTGCCAACCAATACTATTTAAATATTGTCTATCAACGACACGACCAAATAAGCCTTTTCCCTGTGGTTGATTACGATAGACATAATCCAGAGTTGATCCAGAATCAAAACCTTTATCGTAACCCAGAGCAACACCTTCAGATGCTTTACCTAAAGTGCTCATAGAACGGCTAAGTATTTTGTAATAAAGTCTTTTTGGACAATATGTAGGAAGAGGGGTTTGTAATGTGCGATAAACATCTGCACTATGGCTCCAAGTATCTTCATATTGGTAATCATGTTGATAAAGTGGTTGTGCAAATAATTTTTCAATAAAACTGCGTATTTTATTGATAGGGATAACTCTATCTTTCTCACCTAAGGTATCGTGGTAAAAGCCTGGTAGAACATGTTTTTCTTTAATTGATGTGTTTAAACGTTCATAGAAAAGATGTTGAGGCTTGGCGTGAACAACATGATCATTGCCTGAAATAAATAACTGTGTTGGTAAAGTAATCGCGTTTGCGTCTTCAACAACACGATCTGCTGTTTTATAAAGCTCTAATAAAATATTGACAGCAATAGGGCGAGTGATTAGTGAGTCTTGGTTAAAAGAGTCGATACGACTTTGGTCATGGGTTAGGTATTTCGCTTTCACATACGAATTAACATAAAAAAGCCCGCGAACTTTTTGCATTAAGGCAAGACCTGTACGTGCAAAAGGAACATATAATTTCACTTTAAATGCAGGAGAAGCTAGCACCATGCCACGAATTTTGGGAGCGTAATCGTGTACCCAACCAGTAACTAAAACGGCACCTACACTTTGACCAACAACCAGAATATTCTCCATTGGAATATTATAGTTAGAAGAAACGTAATGAACGAATTCGTCTATATCTTTTATTGATGTTCCCATTGATGGGCTATAACCGCGAGCACCTTCATTTTTACCATGCCCACGAGCATCCCAAGCAAACATTGAAAAATCAGGAAGATCTAGCTCATCAACGAGATGAGCAACACGGCCTGAGTGCTCATGTCCTCGGTGAAATAAAATAATTGCTTTTGGCTCAGTGGTAATTTGAGCAGGCCAATGACGATAATACAACGGTGTCTTATCGCTGGTGGTAAATTCAGACTCAATCATATTCCTTTGAGTTTGATATTGCGGCTGTTGATTCATAACGATGTATCCTTATCTTTATCTGTCATCGTTGCTTCTTTTAGTGCGCGATGAATTCGGTGATAACAAGTCAACAAAAGTAATAAATTAATAATAATAAAAAGATAATGTGTGCTTTCTGATAATGTCAGTGAGGGGAATAATCCGATAAAAAACGCAATAGCACCAAAAATAAAAGCTCTATCACTTTTTCCCATCGGGCCATCATAACGACGAGAAGCATTAATAGTTTGGGCTAGAACGCCTAAGAACTCAGTCATTATCATTAAAAAAAGTGTCAGCATGATCCACCAGTAGGCTTGTGGAAAAATAAAAGCAAAAGGTAGATAGAGTGCAATGTCTGAAATAACATCACTGGCTTCGTTTAATATCGCCCCAAGCGCACTTTTTTGATTATGTTCTCGTGCAAGCATGCCATCTATGGCATTAAGCGCCATACGAAAAAAGAGGACAAAAGGGAGTAATAAAAATAAACGAGGGGAAGGATAAAGTAAAAGTAACCCACCAACGGCAATGGATAACAGTAAAGCAGAGAGCGTGACCTGATTTGCGGTGATCCCTTTTGTGAATAACTGTTCTACATAAGGGCGCAATAGAGATTGAAATTTGGGTTTTAGGTCATAAATTGTCATGACGCATCCTTGTGTTCAAAAGTGCGTATATTGCCTCAAAATTATTATTTTATTATTAGCTGATTTTTATCCCATTGAATATCTTTATTTCAATGGTTTAATTTATTTAAGATTTAAACATAAAACTAATATTTAAAATTTACTTGAATTAATAATTATTTAGCGCCTTAAAAAAGGGAAAATAAGATACGCATAATTGTAATTATCAGACTGTTCCGTGTCTGTTTTATTCTTTTTATTTTAAGAATGATTAAATTTTCTTTAGTAATATATTCGTAATTATAATTAGAGAATTAAATGAGAGGAATGAAATAAGGAATATCAAATACCTTATAGTAACTAATGAAATTAGTTTAATTTATTAAAAATATCATTTTAGATAAAATTTAAATCTAACAGGAGTGTATCAATAGAGTAGTTATCTGTATTGAGTGATAAATGCAAAAAAACTAGATAATGATAATTATTATCATTATCATAATTAGCGCTGTTAGTTACAGCTCTAACCATCTATCAAACTAATAACCATACAAAAAGATACTACTATTATGATCCATTTCTTAGCAAAAAATGATGCTTATCGTCAGGGAATTGGGATATTTTCATTTTCGTCATCAGCGATTGCATTATTATTGACTTCACTCACTTCGTTAAATAGCTATGCAACTGAAAGTGTAAAACCAGAAATAACGACATCCACAAAGTCGGAGAGTCCTGTACAACCAAAATCGAGTGAAAAGATTATTCTTGAGCCTATCTATGTATCAGGTGAGCTCAATTCGAGTGTTGATGCAGGAAGTACCGTTCTGACATTAAAAGATATCGATAGAATTCAGCCTAATAATATTGCAGAGCTGGTGGATAAATTACCCGGAATTTCATCATCGGGTTCACCCAGACCAGGAGGTCAAACATTAAATATCTGGGGGATGGGTAATCCTGAAGATATTAAAATCACCCTTGATGGTACACCTAAAACCTTTGAGAAATATCGTCAAGGTTCAATTTTTATTGATCCTGAATTAATACGTCGTATTGATGTTGATAAAGGGCCTCATAATATTACTCAAGGAAATGGCGGATTTGGTGGTTCGGTGAGAATTGAAACCAAAGATCCCGATGACTTATTATTACCCGATCAGAATATTGGGATGTTTTTAAAATACGGACATCATACTAACGACAGACAAAATCGTTATAGTGGTGCGGTATATGGCAAATTACTTGATGGTCAAGCTGACGGATTATTCTATTTCAACCGCCGTGAAAGTGATGATCTGCGACGCCCGGATGGGACTAAATTTGGCTATTCACAGTCAGACCAAGATTCTTTTTTAATTAAAACGAATATCTATTTAACTGAAGCACAAACATTAACGTTATCAGCATCACGATCAGAAAGTGATGGTTGGACACCTTGGGCGGCTAAACGGGATGAATTAGCTAAACCTAGCCAAGCTGAAGTGGATAAATATGGCTTTGATGCGGCGATGAAACGTAAATTAGTTTATCGTGATCAAAAAGATGACACCTTCAGTGTGAAATGGAATATTCAGCCAGTTGATTCTGATCTAATTAATTTAACGCTTACCTACGGTTATTCAAAAACTAAGCAAAACGATAGTCGCCCAGAGACAGCAAGCTCCTATTTTAGCAGCAGTATGGGGAATCAAAGTTGGGTAGATTATCGAAATCATCAAATTGAAATTAAAAATGAAAGCACTATTATGCAAGGTGCTTTAGAGCATAAAGTATTAGTGGGAACACGTTGGCATCGTAATGATCGTGATGTCTTAATGTTTACTCGTGATAAAGCTAAGAATCCAAATTACAACTATGGATATTATGCGCCTCCTTATATGCCAGAAGGTACGCAAACGACAACCAGTTTCTATCTTCAAGATTCGATGAGTTATAGAAACCTGACGATAACACCAGGTGTTCGCTATGATATCGTTAAAAATCAAGGCAAAGGAAGCCGAGCTATCACTTATCAAGATCCTGATCCCTATTATGGCCATGATTATTCGGATGTGACTTATAGCGGGGCAACGCCTCACTTAGGTTTATTATGGAAAATGAATCAGAATTTCAGATTCTTTGGTGATCTAACCTACACATGGCGAGCGCCATTGATTGATGAGCAGTATGAAGTTCAAGGAAGTGTTTCTAGCTTAACGGGAACAAGTCGCCACCTAGATAAAGAAACAGTAAGAGCTGCACGAATTGGTGCAATTGCAGACTTTGAAAGTGTTATTCAGCAAGAAGACCAACTGCAATTAAGAACAACACTGTTTGATACTCGTGGTAAAGACGAAATCTTCCGCCGCCGTGGTGTCTATTGTGAAAGCCAAAAAGTGGATGGGCATAATGGAAATTGTCCGCCTTCAATAGGTAATTACCGTAATTTACCGGGTTACCATATTCAAGGGTTGGAAATTGAAGCCTTTTATAATAGCCCTAATGTATTCGGTCGTTTAGCGTATTCAACAATGAAAGGAAAACGTGACCAATCACCACGTGATCCGTGGTTTGGCCAAAAAACATGGATTGCAGAGATCCAGCCTGACGCTTTACATGCCACCCTTGGTGTAAAAGTACCAAGTATTAATGTCAATATGGGATGGACGGGCGATTTTATTGGCGCTCAACGCCGCTCGCCAATAGATGCTGATCCTGATGCTGGCTATTGGTCATTACCAAAAAGTAAAGGTTATGCAATCCACGGTTTATTTGCGAATTGGGAACCTTCTTTTATAGATAATACTGAGGTTCGTTTTACGGTCGCAAATTTATTTAACCGTGATTATTACCCTTATTTAGGTGAATCAGTTTCAGGTGTAGGACGTGATTATCGATTTACTGTGGTAAAACGTTTCTAATATTACTGAAAATAAAAACTGCGGCCTTTGGTCGCTTAAACAAATAAACCCCATAGATATTATGGGGTTTATTGTCATTTAGAATTCAATACTCAAGATATTGAATTAATAACCGTGTGATGCAGAAGTTGCAATCATTGCCATCATGGTAGTGAAGAAGAAAATAAAGAAAAGAACAGCCATAATGATACTAATAATAAAGTAAATAAAGCCCGCTCTGTTCCATGTTTCTTGCACTTTCATAAAGGTTTCAACAGAATCGTAATCACCACTTTTCCAAGCCCATTCATTCCCTTTAATACCACAGACAAAGATCCAAACAAGATTAAGTAAAGGAACAAGTACTAATAATGGAAGATAGGATTTATTACCGAAACCCCAAATAATATTAAACATGAAAGCACCCCAGTTCCAACGTTTAATTTCTTCAGGTACTGGTTTGTTAGTGTAAGACACAGTTTATTCCTTATTTAAAATAATAAATATAAAAATGAAAATGCCAAAATGGCAACTGGAGAAAGGAATAATCATAATTGAATAAATGAGAGAATGAAAGACAGGTATATCTTTGCCATTAATAAAAAGAATAATCTTAATAATAAAGTTGTATTAAGATCTTTTAATTTTTATATAAACTCGTTTTGCCTAATTACATGTAATTTTAGTTTTTTATAAATAAAAACAGGCCACAATAATGTGACCTGTTTTGTGATAATCTTAATTTAAGATTATTTATTGATTACTTTGCAGCAGCCTGAGCTTGTTCAATCCAACCATCAAAGGTTTTTTGATGGGCTTTGATCCATGCATTAGCATGACGTTCAATATCTGCTTGTGATTTTTGACCATTATGCATACGCAAGTTTTGCGCATTAATATCGGCAACAGACACTTTCATCACTTCAAAGAGTTTTGCCGCAGCGGGATTTTCTTCAGCCCATTTTTTATTTGCTGCAATATGCATAGTACTTGGTGGAAAGCCGTAGTTTTTACCATTTGCTAATGTGGTATCGGTTTTATCATCACCTGGTAACGAAGAGAAGGGGACTTGTAACCAAACAACATCTTTACCCGGTTTTAATACATCACTTATCCAGTAAGGCGTCCATGTGTAATAAAAAATAGGTTTGCCTTCTTTATAGCGAGTAATGGTATCTGCCATCATTGCCGCGTAATTGCCTTGGTTATGTGTGACAGATTTTTCTAATCCATAGGCTTTTAAGTGGTTGTTGATCGCTTCTTCACAACCCCATCCCGGATTACAACCCGTTAAATCGGCTTTGCCATCACCATTGGCATCAAATAATTTGGCAATTTTAGGATCTTTTAATTGCTCAATATTCGTAATGTTATATTTCTCTGCTGTTTTTTTATCAATCAAGTAACCTTGAGCTGCATTAACGACATAATCCCCTTTACGATAAAAGGTATTATCACCTCCTGCCGCTGCATATTGTGAATTATGAAGAGGAACCCAACTGACTGCCATAAAAGTTGCATCACCATTGGCGATAGAGGAATAAGCAACGTTATAGTCAACTTCTTTAATTGGCTGAACAGTGTAACCTAATTGTTCTAGTGCTTTATTGACGATTAACGTTTGAAAGGTTTCTTCAGAAATCGTACTTTGCACGGGTTGAACCGAAATCCCTTTTCCAGGTAAATCAGCAGCGGATAACTGGGTGCTTATCAGTGTGGCGGACAATACTGTTGCCCAGATAACTGGATTACGCATAGTTTTTCCTTCTGTTGTGATGGTAAGAGATAAATAGCGACAGCGAACTGTCGCCTCCATTTCTTGTATTGATTTTTGATACTGATTTTAAATAAATAGTGAAAATATTTATTACGATGCTTTTTTGCCAAAGAGTCGACAAATTAAACCGATAGGCCCTGTCATATACCAGCATCGATTGCCTTTATGACGGCTGTTTTGACCTAAAGATTGTGTTAATCGGTCAAGAATAATGGCGAGGATAACAATACCTGCACCTCCTACGGCAGCAAGTCCCATATCAAGGCGACCTATACCGCGTAATACCATTTGACCTAATCCACCAACGGCTATCATTGATGCAATAACAACCATTGAAAGCGCTAACATCAGTGTTTGGTTTACACCAGCCATAATCGTTGGCATGGCGAGTGGCAATTGCACTTTAAACAGCATTTGACGAGGATTTGCACCAAATGATTGTGCTGCTTCAATTAAATCTTCAGGAACTTGTTTGATCCCTAAAATAGTCAATCTCACAATTGGAGGTAAGGCAAAAATAATGGTGACCACAACGCCGGGTACGTTACCAATACCAAATAACATGACAATAGGCACTAAGTAGACAAACGCAGGTGTTGTCTGCATTGCATCCAGTAAAGGCCGAACAATTTTGGATGCTCTATCACTGTTAGCTAACCATATTCCTAATGGGAGCCCGATAATAAGACAAAACAGTAATGAAGTGAGTACCAATGCAAGGGTAACCATAGCTTCAGACCAAGCACCAATCGCACCAATTAAAATTAATGAGATAAAGGATGCGACACCCATGACTTTGCCTGAAAGTTGCCATGCAATCAGAGAAAACAGAATAATGGCGATAGGTGCTGGCATTGAGGTTAAGAAATTTTCAAAACCACTTAATACCAAATCAACTGGTACACGAATACCTTGGAAAACAGGGCGAAAGTGCAACACAATCCAGTCAATCGCATCGGTAACCCATGAATCTAATGGGATCAGCGTATTGTGAAACGGATCCATAAGATTGAAAGAATCGGGTGCGACATCCGTCGATGCGGCATCTAGCCAATCACTGCCAGCGGATGAGGTGTCAATATTGTCAGTACCACTGCCTGCACCCCACGGATCGGCATCTGTTGATATACTGTCAGCACTGCTCCAAGGATCGCTTTCTGTTGCGCTAGTATCTGTTGTTGCCCAAGGATCATCATTTACGTGATTGGTTGTCTCTTGTGCAGTTTCGTTTGTCGCAGCCTCTTGGATCTTTGTATCCAAAACTGTATTTTGATCTGTTGTATTACTCATTTGGCGTCTCCTTATCCAGTGCTTGTAGTAACATTCCTTTAGAAATTAAGCCGATATAACGGTTTTTTTCATCAATAACAGGAATTGCACAGGGAGATTGTGCAACCGTTGAAATCAGCTCGTTTAACGGTGTATCACCATTAATGGCACAAGGCTCAGGTAAAATAGCTGACTCAATAGGTTGTTTATTCTTGAGTGCCTCTTCAAGAGATGTGACTGAAACAATACCAACAAATTTTCTTCCTCGTTCAATGAGATAACCAAAGTTTCTATCTTCATCTTCGAGTACTTTTAATGCAGATCGAGGACCAAAACCGGGCGCAACATGCAGTAAGGTTTCTGGGCGACGTTTGGCTATATCTTTTGCACTAAATACGTGGCTAATATCAACACCACGGAAAAACGTACGCACATAATCGTTTGCTGGATTGTTGAGTATCTCATCTGGTGTTCCCGTTTGGACAACAACGCCACCTTGCATAATGGCAATTCGGTCACCAATACGCATCGCTTCATCCAGATCATGAGAGATAAAGACAATGGTTCGCTGTTTATCGCCTTGTAAGCTTAATAACTCATCTTGCATTTCAGTACGAATTAACGGGTCGAGTGCTGAAAAGGCTTCATCCATTAACAAAATATCAGGATCATTAGCAAGCGCACGCGCAAGGCCGATACGTTGACGCATCCCACCAGAAAGCTCATCAGGCCAAGAGTTTGCGTAACTACCCAAGTTGACTTGCTCTAAGGCATCCATCGCTTTTTTATAACGCTCATCTTTGCTTAACCCCGCGAGATCCATTCCAAATGCAGTGTTATCAAGCACATTCATATGAGGCATCAATGCAAATGACTGAAACACCATACTGATTTTTTTACGACGAACTTGTCGTAATTCTTTATCTGACATGGTGGCAATATTTTCACCATCAATAAGCACCTCTCCCTTTGTCGGAGAGATCAGACGATTGAGAAGGCGGACTAGAGTGGATTTACCTGAACCAGATAACCCCATGATGACAAATATTTCGCCTTCTTCAATTGCCAGATTTGCATTTTGAACGCCCACTGTAAGCCCTGTTTTATCAAAAATCTGATCTTTATTCATACCTGATTCTAATAATTCAAAAGCGCGTTTAGGGTGCTCGCCAAATACCTTGTAGAGATTTTTTACTTCGAGTTTAATTGCCATGCAATATAGTGTTTCCTATTTAAATATTGAAAGGAATAAATTAAATATTAATAAATAAGTGTTGTTATTTTTCCTAAATAAGATTTTTAGTAAGAGAAATACCCTACCACAATGATTGAGTCTGACAACCCTATGTTAATTATAATTAATTAAATAATTTGGCTGTTTTTTCTTTATTTTTAATATGATTAATAATTAAATAAAGTGAAATAAATAAAATTTATTAAAAGAGATATTATCTTCTAACTAACTGAAATAACTTTATTTTTAGAGATATTGTTATTTTGATTAGGATCTCAATAAAAATGAAAACTCAATATCAAAATAAAAGGGAAAAAGAGATGAAAATTAAATGAAAAAAATCATAATACATTAGTTAAATTAATGTTTGTTATCTTATTATAAGCTCTATCTACTTAATGTAAGCTAAAATTATTCGAAAAAAATTGATTTTTTGACAATATTGAACGGCAAAAATCAATCAATTAGATTGTTTAGTGAACAAATAAAAATACACCAAAAAATAGTCTATATTTTTCAGTGTATTATGTTTTATATATGATACATAATTAAATTGAATGTATTGTGTTATTTATCTTAACTTCAACTAGGCTAATAAACCTTAAAAATCCCAATCATCGTCTTCAGTGTTAATGGTTTTTCCAATAACATAAGATGAGCCTGAACCAGAGAAGAAATCGTGATTTTCATTTGCATCTGGTGATAATGAAGAAAGAATTGCAGGACTGACATCAGTTATTTCATCAGGGAATAAAGCTTCATACCCTAAATTCATTAATGCTTTATTTGCATTATAATGAAGAAATTTTTTGACGTCTTCTGTCCAACCTACAGTGTCGTAAAGATCTTCGGTATATTTCACTTCATTGTCATATAAATCTAATAATAATGAGAAAGCAAAATCTTTAATATCTTGTTTTTCTAATTCTGATTTATTTAATAACTGATTTTGAAATTTATAGCCAATATAATAACCATGAACGGCTTCATCCCTAATAATAAGACGAATTAAATCAGCTGTATTGGTTAATTTCCCTCGACTTGACCAATACATTGGTAAATAGAATCCTGAATAAAATAAAAAGGATTCTAAAAAGACGCTGGCGATTTTTTTCTTTAAAGGATCTTTATCTTGATAATAACGCAAAATAATTTCTGCTTTCTTTTGTAAGTAAGGATTTTCCTCACTCCAACGGTATGCCTCATCGACATCGGTTGTTAAGCAGAGTGTAGAAAATATCGAACTGTAAGAACGAGCATGAACCGCTTCCATAAAACAGATATTAGATAATACTGCTTCTTCATGAGGCGTGAGTGCATCTGGCATTAAAGTAGGTGCGCCTACGGTGTTTTGGATCGTATCAAGCAAAGTTAACCCTGTAAAAACACGGATCGTCAGTTGTTTTTCAGCTTGAGTCAGCGTGTTCCATGAGGGAATATCATTAGAGAGTGGAATTTTTTCAGGTAACCAAAAATTCATGGTTAAACGGTTCCAAACTTCTAAATCTTTTTCATCTTCAATGCGATTCCAGTTAATCGCATTAACGTGGCTTAATAAAGGTGATGACATGCTATGTTCTCCTTATTGTTATTATTAAAGTGCGCACGAAACACAGCCTTTGATTTCAGTACCTGCTAATGCAGATTGTCGAATACGAATGTAATACAAGGTTTTAATACCTTTACGCCATGCGTAAATTTGCGCTTTGTTAATATCTCTTGTTGTGGCTTCATCAGAAAAGAACAACGTCAGTGATAACCCTTGATCAATATGTTGTGAAGCTTCGGCATAGGTATCGATAATTTTCTCAGCTCCAATTTCATATGCATCTTGATAATATTGACGGTTTTCATTGGTCATAAAGGGAGCAGGGTAATAAACTCGCCCAATCTTACCTTCTTTTCTGATCTCTATTGGCGCGGCAATAGGATGAATACTTGATGTAGAATGGTTAATATAGGAAATAGACCCTGTCGGTGGTATTGCTTGTAAGTTTTGATTATAGATCCCATGCGTCATAATAGATTGCTTGAGAGTCTGCCAATCTTCCTGTGTTGGAATATGAATATTAGATTGGCTAAATAGCTGGTGGACTTTTTGAGTTTTAGGCAACCACTGTTGTGATACATATTTATTAAAATATTCACCCGTTGCGTATTTTGAATTTTCAAAGCCTTTAAAGTGCTGCTTTTTCTTAATCGCTAATTGATTTGAAGCTAATAACGCATAGTAAGTGACGGTATAAAAATAGATATTAGTAAAATCTAACGCTTCCTCAGAGCCATAATAAATCCCTTCACGGGCTAAGTAGCCATGTAAATTCATTTGCCCTAAACCAATGGCATGAGAAGCGAGATTACCTTTTTCAATAGAAGGAACGGACTCAATTTTCGTCATTTCAGAGACATTACTTAATGCCCTAATTGCAGTGCTGACGGTATGTGCAAAGTTAGGTGAGTCCATTGCCATAGCAATATTCATAGAACCTAAGTTACAACTGATATCATGACCGATATGGCGATAACTTAAGTCAGGGTGATACTCACTTGCGCTGTTGACTTGTAAGATTTCAGAGCAAAGATTGCTCATGTTAATTCTACCAGCGATAGGATTGGCGCGATTTACTGCATCTTCAAACATGATATAAGGATAGCCAGATTCAAATTGAATTTCGGCAAGTGTTTGGAAAAACTCTCTCGCTTTAATTTTTTTCTTACGAATTTGCGCGTTATTCACCATTTCACTGTATTTTTCACTAATACTGATCTCTGACATAGGTACGCCATAAACACGCTGTACATCATAAGGTGAGAAGAGATACATATCTTCATTGCGTTTCGCTAATTCAAAAGTGATATCAGGGATAACAACGCCTAAAGAGAGGGTTTTTATTCGCACTTTTTCATCCGCATTCTCTCTTTTTGTATCAAGAAAATGGTAAATATCTGGATGATGTGCATGAAGATAAACAGCACCAGCTCCTTGTCTTGCGCCTAACTGATTGGCATAGGAAAAAGCATCTTCAAGCATCTTCATAACAGGAACAACGCCAGAAGATTGATTCTCTATACGTTTAATGGGAGCACCAGCTTCACGTAAATTAGTCAGCAAAAATGCAACGCCACCACCACGTTTAGAAAGTTGTAATGCGGAATTTACCGATCGACCGATAGACTCCATATTATCTTCTATACGCAGTAGAAAGCAGGAAACCAATTCACCACGCTGTTGCTTTCCACAATTTAAAAAAGTCGGTGTTGCGGGTTGAAAACGGCCACTAATGATTTCATCAACAAGATGAAGTGCAAGATCAGTATCACCCTGTGCAAGCGTGAGAGCCACCATGCAAACGCGATCTTCATAGCGCTCAAGGTAGCGCTCGCCATCAAATGTTTTTAAGGTGTAACTGGTGTAATACTTAAAAGCGCCAAGGAACGATTGAAAGCGAAACTTTTTACTATAAGCATGTTTGAATAGCTGTTTGATAAAGGCAAATTCATACTGTTCTAACACTTGAGCTTCGTAATAGTGTTGTTGAACTAAGAATTCTAATTTTTCTCTTAGATCATGAAAAAATACTGTGTTTTGATTTACATGCTGACGAAAAAAATGGTGTGTCGCTAATTTGTCTTTATCAAACTGAATATTACCTTGCTCATCATAGAGATTTAGCATGGCATTCAATGCATGGTAATCCAGTTGTTCTGTTGATTGTGTCATGTTAATTATCTCGTGACGCATTGGTCAGTAAGGCTTGACCAAAATGTGCTTAAACCTGTTTTTACGCGGTTTACATCTTCTGGCGTACCTAATAATTCAAATCGATACAAAAAAGGGATCTGGCATTTTTGTGCAATAATATCGCCTGCTAATCCGTAAGCTGCACCAAAGTTAGTATTTCCAGAAGCAATGACTCCACGTATTAATTGACGGTTTTCAGGAATATTTAAAAACTGAATAACCGCTTTAGGCACTGCACCTTTAGTACCGCCACCGCCATAAGTTGGGCAAAGCAACACAAAAGGTTGTGTTGCAAGCAAGGTTTCATCTTCAATAATTCTGGTCGCCTTTAAATTGAGCTTTTGTACAAAGCGATGGCAGTTTTCAGAACGACTTGAAAAATAGATCAAAGGTGCAGTTTGCATGAGATGCTCCTTTAGAGCGTGATCTGTCTGATTTTATCAGGGCAGAAACCCGACCAATGTTGTTCACCGTGAACAACTACAGGTACTTGGCGATATCCCATAGAAACAATGTGAGCGAGGGCTTGTGTATCTTTGGTGAGATCAACTGCAACAAACGGAATATTTTTCTGTTTTAAAGCGCGTTCTGTGGCACTGCATTGAACGCAATTCGGTTTGGTATAGAGGATAACAGACATAAAAATAACCCTTATAAAAATATGGATGCGTCTGTTTTCACATCCATAATGAGAAGTCCTTAAATACTATATATAGATTTATTTATTTTCAACCACACAATATATGGTGATTTTCATTTTTGATAATGATTATCATTAAAATTAAATAGTTAGTGAATTAATTTTATTTTTAGATCGCTCGATTGATCAATTTTTATTAGATATACGAGTAATTAGATGATTGCTTTACCAATCAAGCATGATTTAATCTTGTTATTAAAGACAAATCAGCAGAGAAAACATTATGTACCAAGACTATCTCGATGCACCGAAAGGATTTCCGAAACCCTATATCTCTATCACTGCAAATGAAAAAGGGATCACAAGTCTCTATTTTGTGAATGATAAAGAGGTTGCTGTAAACACAAGCCCCGTGATTAAGCAATGTATGCAACAATTAAAAGAGTATTTTGCGGGTAAACGCACGACGTTTTCAGTGCCATTAGCGCCTGAAGGAACTGAATTTCAAAGCCGTGTTTGGAAGACATTACAGACAATCCCTTATGGTGAAATTTGGAGCTATAAAAAATTAGCGCTTACATTAGGTTCGATCAATTATTGCAGAGCGGTAGGAATGGCAAACTCGCGCAATCCAATTTCTTTAATTATTCCTTGCCACCGAGTGATTGGTCATAACGGTAAGTTGGTCGGCTATACTGGTGGATTAGATATTAAGCGTTGGCTACTTCACTATGAAAAAGTAGAAATTGATGAATAGTTCAGATTGTAAGTATTAAGTATTGTTTCTTAAGTGAACTATGCGTTAAGGCATGGGATTTGTCTGAATATTAATCATTTGGCAGAAAAAAAATGTGAGTTTCGTGATCTAGACTGTGGACAGGGAATCATCATTTTTGTTTTACTATAGCCAACGCAAAACGCTTGCGTTTATTTTCTATTTTAAAGGTAAACTTGATGTCTAAATTAAAAGGTAACGTTAAGTGGTTTAACGAAACTAAAGGTTTTGGTTTTATCACTCCAGAAGATGGCAGCAAAGATGTATTTGTACACTTTTCCGCTATTACATCAGAAGGCTTTAAAACCCTTGCTGAAGGTCAAAAAGTAGAGTTTGAAGTTACTGACGGCGCGAAAGGGCCATCTGCTGCAAACGTTGTCGCTATCTAATTAACGACTTCTTTGAGACAGTAAAAACCCGTTTTTTAACGGGTTTTTATATTTCTAGAGCAAAACCTGTTTTTTAACGATTTTTTACATTCCGAGTATTACATCTCTCGTAGTAACCAAAACGCAAATGCGGTCATTAAAAATGAACCCGCCAAGTTAGCACCCATCGTACTTAATGCCCATCCTATCTTTCCTTCAGTTAAGAGTGCGACAACTTCGACAGAAAAGGTTGAAAATGTTGTCAAACCGCCACAAAAGCCCGTAGTTAGCATAATTTTCCAAATAGGATCAATATGTGGCGCTTTGCTAAACCAAGCGATACCAAAGGCAATAATAAAAGCACCAATACAATTAGCAATAAAGGTGCCCGTAGCAAAATGAGGAAAAATAGAATTTAGGCGGTAGCTAATCAGCCAGCGCAATACGCTACCTAAACCACCACCTATAAATACAGCAATTGCAATGTTAAGCATGAGAGATTAATTGTTATTTAACCTCAATCCCCTGAGCTTGAAGATCAGCATGATAAGACGAGCGAACAAACGGCCCACAAGCTGCATGGGTAAAGCCCATCGCAAGTGCTTGCTCTTTCATATATTCAAACTCATCAGGACTGACGTAGCGTTGAACAGGAAGATGGTGACGACTTGGCTGTAAATATTGCCCTAATGTCAGCATCGTTACCCCATGTTTACGCAGATCACGCATAACGTCAATAATTTCTTCGTTGGTTTCCCCAAGGCCGACCATTAAACCCGACTTAGTAGGAATATCAGGGTGAGCTTGCTTAAAACGCTCTAACAATGTCAATGACCATTGATAGTTAGCACCTGGGCGTACTTGACGATAAACGCGAGGAACGTTCTCTAAGTTATGGTTGAAGACATCAGGTGGTGTGTCTGTGAGGATCTCAAGTGCTTTATCCATACGACCACGGAAGTCAGGGACTAATGTTTCAATACGGATCGTTGGATTTTTTGCACGAATCGCAGCAATACAATCAGCAAAATGTTGAGCACCGCCATCACGTAAATCATCGCGGTCTACGGAAGTAATTACGACGTAGCGTAACCCCATATCTTTAATCGTCTGAGCGAGTTTTTCTGGCTCTTGCGGATCGGGGGTATTTGGGCGGCCATGAGCAACATCGCAGAATGGGCAACGGCGTGTACAGATTGCGCCCAAGATCATAAAGGTTGCTGTTCCGTGGTTAAAGCATTCTGCAAGGTTAGGACAAGAGGCTTCTTCACAGACGGAATGAAGACCATTTTTACGCATTGCAGCTTTGATACCCTGAATTTTACTTGAGTCAGCGGGTAACTTTATTTTCATCCAATCAGGTTTGCGTAGCAGTTGTTCACGTTCTGTAGCGACTGTTTTAACAGGAATAAGTGCCATTTTATCGGCGTCGCGATATTTAACTCCGCGTTCCATCTGAATAGGTTTACTCATAATTGTGCCAGTTCCAGTTATCTAGAGTGATTAACACGATGTGACTGAGGTAATCAGGGTTTTAAAAAAATATGACAAATGTTAAAAAATTATAGCATTTTTATTGCTGTGGTTGGAATCCTAGTTGTGTACAAAAATGCTTAACTAATAACGGTGCTACCTGTGTCGTTGTCGTATTTGGTGCAAAATCAATTAACTGCGTCATTTTTAGATCAGAATAACCACAAGGATTTATTCGTGCAAAAGGGGATAAATCCATATCGATATTGAGTGCAAGTCCATGAAAGGAGCAACCTTTACGAATGCGTAATCCTAAAGAGCAAATTTTATCACCTTTTACATAAACGCCGGGCGCATCAACACGAGCATAAGCTTCTACATTAAACTCCGCTAGCGTATCAATAACGGTGTTTTCAAGAGCAGTGACTAATTGACGAACACCTACATGATTGCGTTTTAAATCAATTAAAACATACATTACTTGTTGACCTGGGCCATGATAAGTCACTTGACCACCACGATCAGATTGAATAACAGGAATAGACCCCGTATTTAATAAGTGTTCAGCTTTACCTGCTTGGCCTTGGGTAAAAACCTGTTCATGTTGAACGAGCCATATTTCATCAGGTGTGTGACTTTCCCGTTTTTCCGTAAACTGATGCATAGAATCAGAAACCGGTAAATAGGGTTTCACACCTAATTGGCGAATAATGATTGTCTTGTCTTGCACCGTGAAAATCTTCATTTGTAGCGTAATTGTGAAGAGCAGTATAACGCTCCAGTAAATGAACTACCAGATTGAGATGTTTTTTTTCCTCGGTAGGATGAAAAATGAAGGGATGCAGAATAAGAAAAAGCGCCTTAATGATGAAAGGCGCTTTTAAAAAGTTATCTATTAAAAGAAGAGATTACAGAACCATACGTACCAGTTCAAGTTCACCTAATTCTTTATATAACGTTTCTACTTGATCGATATGAGTTGCGTTGATGGTAATAGAAACAGAGTGGTAATTACCTTTGCTACTTGGTTTCACTGAAGGTGTGTAATCACCAGGAGCGTGGCGTTGAATAACTTCAACGACTTGATCCACTAATTCTGGTTTTGCGTGACCCATCACTTTATAAGTGAAAGAACATGGGAACTCTAACAGTTCGTTTAATTTTGTTTTCATCATAATGTAATTCCTTAAGACAACAGGTGCTGTTGTTTTAATAATTTATGTCTACACCTAATCTTAGCAAATAAAAAGCGCATTCCTTAAATAATAAGGAATGCGATACTGGTAATTAGGGTAAATATGGAAATGGTAAATGTGTTTGTGCCAATATCTAGATAATAGTTATATGTGGTCACATTTACCTTTTTCAAGCCTTAGCCAAACCAGTGTGAGAATAATAATTTGATGTAGTCGATAATACGACTAAAGAAGCCACCTTCTTTTACTTCATTCATCACAACAAGCGGACGTTGTTCAATAACTTGACCATCAAGTTGGAAATTAATTGTTCCCACAACTTGGTTTTTGGTCACGGGTGCATGTAATTCTACATTATCAAGAACATAGCTTGCTTTTAAATCTTTTAAACGACCACGAGGAATAGTTAAATAAACATCTTTATCTACCCCTAATTGTACTTTATCTGTTTCGCCATACCAGATAGGCTCAGCAGCGAACTCTTTACCCACTTGCAATGGTTTTACAGTTTCAAAGAAACGGAAACCCCAAGTGAGTAATTTTTTACTTTCGGCATCACGACCTTTAGATGAGTGACCACCCATAACCGCAGAAATTAAACGCATATCGCCTTCAGTTGCAGAAGCGACAAGGTTATAGCCAGCAGATGCAGTATGGCCTGTTTTAATACCATCAACGTTTAAACTGGTATCCCACAACAAACCATTTCGGTTAGTTTGGCGGATATTGTTGTAGGTGTACTCTTTTTCTTTATAGATAGCATACTCATCAGGTACATCACGAATTAATGCCGCACCAATTAGCGCCATATCGCGAGCCGAGCTGTATTGTCCTGGGGCATCAAGACCATGAACGGTTTGGAATTGTGTATTTTGTAAACCTAGGCGTTTAACGTAATCGTTCATCATGGTCACAAACGTATCTTGGCTGCCCGCAACATAAGAGGCCATTGCGACACAAGCATCATTACCTGATTGTAAGTTAATGCCGCGAGTTAACTGTGCAACTGTAACTTGATCACCCGGTTTTAAGAACATTAAAGAAGAGCCACGAAAAACAGGATTACCGGTTGCCCATGCTTCTTCACCAATGGGTACGATATCGCTATTAGAGATTTTACCTGCACGAATAGATTGACCGATAACATAGCTGGTCATCATCTTGGTTAAACTTGCAGGATCACGGCGAACATCGGCATTCATTTCAGCCAGTACCTTCCCAGAATTATAATCAATAAGAATATAAGATTCGGCTTCGATACTAGGAACAGCGGGTATCATTGTTTTTAGGGAATCTTCCGCAATACTTTGATGACTTACTGTGAGTAAAGCAAAAGTGGCACTTAATAGGCTTGTTCTTAGTAATTTTGCTGGGAGTATCTGTTTCATTCTGTTTGTTTAATCCGAAAATTCAGGGAAAAATAGGGACTGATAAATAAAATATCAGCAAATCCAGACGATTCTACGCTTGAATTTGCTGATATAAAAAGGATTTTACGTAAAATTATCCTTTATTGGGTAATAATAAACCCAGTGATATCTTTAACTTGTTTCAGCTTGCTTTTTATCACTTCGGCTTGATCCTTAGATGAATAAGGGCCGAGTTGCACTTTATATAATCCATCTGTTTTATTGATTACACCTTGAGTGCTAACTGATGATGCTAAATCATCTAGCCAACGTTGTGCGTTATTTTCATTACTGAGAGCACCGACTTGAACATAAAAGCCTTGTGCTATGGAATTTGAGGATAATACTGGTTTTGGCGCTTTTGTTTCTGTCTCTACTGGAGCGGGCATTGGAACTGGCGCTGGCGTTGTAGTTTGGGCTGGAACTGGCGTTGGAGCAGGTGGCTCAACTGGCATATTGTTGTTGGTAGGCGTTGATGTCGCTAATGGCGCTGGCGTTGCTGGTTGAGCATTAAAATTAGGACGCTCAGGTAATGCCGTTGTTTTTTTCTCTATCTGCGCACCATGTGTACCAATACCACTCATATGGCCAGTTTGGTCAACAACAATTCCTTCAATAAGCAATGGAGTTGTCGGCATTAAACGTAAGCTATCAGAAACCGCTGGCGTAACTTGGATTTGTTTTCCATTAACATAGGGGCCTCGGTCGTTAATACGTACAACCATTGTGCGCCCATTGAGCAAGTTTGTGATTTTCGCATAGCTTGGGATCGGTAATGTAGGATGCGCAGCGGCAAATTCATAGGGATTTACGCGCTCACCAATGGTAGTTAAACGACTCATCGCTAAACTATCATAGACAACCGCTTCTCCTCGTTCACTGAAGTTTGCAGGATCAGTCACAATACGGTAAACCACCCCATTTTTTCGGTAATCTTGATTTGCCGTAGGGTGATAAGGCTCGTAACGAGGCTCTGCACCGAGAACACGTTGAGCTGGCACATTGGGTAATGGTGCTGGCTGTTTATTGGTATTCGGCTTATCAATAACACACCCTGACAGTAGCAATGTACTGATACCAATCAAAAACCATTGCAGACGCATAAAAACCTCATTATAAACTTTTCGATAGTAGTTTTCGGTGTGTATGAATTGACATCACGATACCAAACCCTGCCATTAACACAATAAGGGCGGAGCCTCCATAACTCATCAGCGGTAACGGAACCCCCACAACAGGAAGGATGCCACTCACCATTCCTATGTTGACAAAAACATAGACAAAGAAAATTAGCATTAACCCGCCAATCATTACTCTACCAAATGTATTTTGTGCTTTCGTCGCAAGGTAAAGGCCTCGCGCGATTAAGAGTACATAGAGAGTCAGTAGTATCAAAACACCAATTAATCCGAGTTCTTCAGCCAATACAGCAAAAATAAAGTCTGTATGGCGCTCTGGTAAGAATTCTAATTGAGATTGAGTGCCTTGTAACCATCCTTTTCCATGTAATCCACCAGAACCAATGGCAATTTTAGATTGGATGATATGATATCCTGCGCCAAGCGGGTCTGATTCGGGGTCCAGAAGCATCATTACCCGTGCTTGCTGGTAATCATGCATGAGGAAAAACCAAAGTATGGGGATAAAGGCGGCAACAAGTACAATTGCGATAGTAATAAGACGCCAGCTCATTCCAGCAAGGAAAAGAACAAATAGCCCTGAAGCAGCAACAAGGATGGATGTCCCCAAATCGGGCTGAGCTGCAACTAATAATGTTGGAACAAAAATAATGACCAGAGCAATGGCGGTATTACGTAACGTAGGTGGGCACACATCTCGATTCATAAATCGCGCCACCATCAAAGGAACGGCAATTTTAGCAATTTCTGAGGGCTGAAAACGTACAATACCTAAATCGAGCCAGCGTTGTGCTCCCTTGCTGATTTGTCCGAAAACATCAACGAGGATCAATAAGATAACGCAAAAGAAAAAGAGATGAGGCGCCCAACTTTCATAAACTCGGGGAGGGATTTGTGCCATGATGATCATGACCATAAATCCCATTGCTATTTGTCCTAACTTACGTTGCATCATTTCTGGATCTTGCCCGCTGGCACTCCACATAATAAATGCGCTGTATCCTAATAAAGCAATAATGCAAAGTAAGAATAGAGGATCGATATGGATCCGTGTCCAGAAGGATTTTTTCTTATTATTTTCAGTCATGAGTATTATTCCTCTGAACCACGCGGTGCTGGTGGAGAAGCTGGCAATACCGTGTTGTTATCACCAAGGAGAATGTGGTCAAGAATTTGTCTTGTAATATCACCGACAGAAGGGCCTGCGCCACCATTTTCTAGGATAATAGAGATGGCTACGGTCGGCTTATCATAAGGCGCAAAGGCAATCATCAATTTGTGGTCACGAAGATGTTCAGCCAATTGGCTCGCATTGTAGGTTTCGTAACTAAACACCTGTGCAGTTCCCGATTTTGCTGCTACTTTATAAGGCGCATCAGCAAAACTTCGGCGACCTGTACCATTAGGGAAGTTAGCCACACCATACATACCGTGTTTTGCTAATTCCCAATAACCTGAGTTGATATCGCCAATTTGGCGTGTTTCGGTATCAACATAAGGCAACATTTCATTGCCAAGTTTTGTTCCGTAAAGTAAGTGAGGGGTTTTAACTTGACCATCATTAATCAATGTCATTAAAGCTTTCGCCATTTGAATTGGCGTTGCTGTCCAATAACCTTGCCCAATCCCTACGGGGATCGTGTCACCTTGATACCAAGGCTTTTTATAACGTTGCTGTTTCCACTCACGCGTTGGCATGATGCCATTGCGTTCTTCGGATAGATCAATACCTGTATATTCGCCATAACCAAAGCGCCCCATCCAAGTTGATATACGATCAATTCCCATATCATAAGCAACTTGGTAGAAGAAGGTATCCGCAGATTCTACGATAGATTTTGTAACATTAAGTTTTCCATGTCCCCAACGTTTCCAATCTCGATAACGTTTTTCAGAGCCAGGAAGTTGCCACCACCCGGGATCATGAATTGTTGTATTGGCTGTGATTACACCTTCACTTAATGCAGCAACAGACATAAACGGCTTTACGGTTGATGCAGGTGGATAAAGACCTTGGGTTGTACGGTTGATCAACGGTCTATCTGGGTTATTTAGTAACCCTTGATATTCGCTGTTCGAAATCCCACCAACAAATAAGTTAGGATCATAACTAGGGTTCGATACAAGCGCTAAAATCTCACCATTGCGAGGATCGGTTACTACAACCGCAGCTCGGCTTGTGGTGAGTAATGTTTCAATATAGGTTTGCAGTTCAAGGTCGATGGTAAGATAGATATCTTTACCTGCCTGTGGAGGTTGTTCGTGTAACTGGCGAATAACTCGACCACGACTATTAACTTCAACCTCTTCATAGCCTGTTGTACCGTGCAAAACAGACTCATAATAACGTTCGATGCCTAACTTGCCGATATCATGAGTCGCAGCATAGTTAGGTGATAAACCTTCTTTATCAAGGCGTTCAACATCCTTATCGTTAATTTTTGCGACATAACCAATTACATGCGTTAATGCTGAACCATAAGGATAATAGCGACGTTGATAGCCTTTAATTTCTAAGCCAGGATAACGGTATTGATTGATAGCGAAACGTGCGACTTGTACTTGGCTTAATGTTGTTTTTAAGGCAATAGAACTAAATCGACGTGAGCGCTTGCGCTCTTTTTCAAATGCAGCAATATCTTCGTCCGTTAAGTCAACGACATCCCTTAAACTTTCAAGTGTTTCTTGTAAGTTTGTTACCTTCTCAGGCACAACTTCTAATTGATAGATAGTACGATTGAGCGCAAGAGGGATACCTTTGCGGTCGTAAATAATGCCTCTGCTGGGAGCAATCGGTACTAATTTAATTCGGTTATCATTTGAACGTGTTTGATAATCATCATGGCGAGCGATCTGTAAGTGATTGAGGTTAAAAACCAAAACACCACTCAATATAATAATTACTGAAAATGCGACAATCACACGACGGATAAATAGCTTTGATTCCGCAGTATAATCTCGAAACGGGGTACGTTTTTTTCTTTTCATCCCATTTGACTTCACTTACTGACCCGCCAATTTATTGATTATTCACGATGATAAGGATGGTTTGTGGTAATGCTCCATGCTCGATAAAGGCTTTCTGCAACCACGACACGAACAAGGGGGTGTGGCATTGTTAAAGGAGATAAAGACCAGCTTTGTTCAGCCGCAGCTTTACAAGCGGGTGCTAATCCTTCGGGGCCACCAATGAGTAAGCTGACATTTCTACCATCAAGCTTCCATCGATCAAGTTGTTCTGCAAGTTTTGGCGTATCCCAGCGAGCGCCAGGAATATCGAGAGTGACGATACGATTTCCTTTACCTACTGCTGCTAACATTTGTTCACCTTCTTTTTCGAGAATACGTTTAATATCCGCATTCTTCCCACGCTTACCAGCGGGGATCTCGATAAGTTCTAAAGGCATGTCTTTTGGGAATCGATTAAGATAATCCATAAAGCCGGTCTGTATCCAGTCCGGCATTTTTGTACCAACGGCAATGAGCTGTAATTTCAAACTCAGCTCCAGAGTTTTTCAAGTTCGTACATACGGCGACTATCTTCTTGCATGACGTGTACCATGGCTTCACCAAGATCAACGACAATCCAGTCAGAAACGCCTTGTCCTTCAACACCTAAAGGTTGTAATCCCGCTTCGCGGCAATCATCAACGAGATTATCTGCAACAGACATGAGGTGTCTGCTTGATGTACCCGTACAAATAATCATGTAATCAGTTACACTTGATTTTCCGCGGACATCTAATGCAATAATGTCTTGAGCTTTAGAATCTTCAAGTTTATCAATAATAAATTGCTGTAATTCAGAGCCTTGCAAAAGGATCACCTTTAATCTAATGAGTTAATTCAATCGAAAAATAACATACTCGTGATACTTCAAGTTGCAGCGTTGTTGACTACATTTATTCGCACTAGTTATATACTGTGGCATATGCCTAGCGACTTACTCCACTTGTTGTCTAACTGCATCTCAAATTATTTAGAATATGAATGCTATTTTAAAGGAATTTATACCAATAAATCTATTTTACTGGATGATTAATTCCAGTTAGCAATAACAAGAACATAAATCTCATTTTCTTGTTTTTCGACGTTTGATTTAGAAAAATTCATATATGCCCATTAACTGCGTCATAATAAATAACAAAAAGAAGGCAGATAAGAACTTTTTCGTTTAGACGACAGTTTTACCTTACAGTTCCCTTAAGGGAACAGAGGGTGAGAATAACAGCTAAACCTCGTCTGTCAATGCTGATTAAACACCTAATTAGCGTGTTTTGACTTTGTTACGTTTAGATTATACAGACTAATACTCATACTTTTTAGTTAGAGAGAAAAAGAATGGAAAGAAAAGAAAATTATCTCGGGCTATCTTCAGAAATTGTGAGTAACAGCGATCGCCAATTACAAGAAAAGTTAGCGTTACTTTGTCGTGTCGTTAAAGATGAAAAAATAGGCATTATGCGGATAGATCTCCAAAACAGAGATCATCCGTTGCCGATTTATGGTTATATCGGAAAAGAAGGGGACAGACTTGTTTCGCCATCAAGTTTTATTTTACCTCAATTAAGTCTTGAGCAACTTTTGCAGCCTATTGTTCTCGATCACTTTCTTACTCAATTCTTTACACTATGCGATTATCAACAACAGGTTAATCAATCATTAAGTAAAGGGGCTTTGATTAAATTTCATAGTCGATATAAATATTTAATTATGGCTTATTCACAAGTAGCTTATCGTGAATTAGGGCGTTATATCGCTAATCTTTCTGACGAAATCTCTCTTGATGAAATTGCATCTAAATATCAACAAAAGTTAATGAAGGCATTAAGCGTTGCACCAAGTCGAGAAGGACAAACTAATGCATTAATGCATATGGCTGGGTACTTTAAGCGAGATCTGAGTTCGCAACAGAAACAAGAAATATCACAGACAATTTTGCTATATCGTCAAGGTGTCGTGCCTTTCTCTAAACCTTATGATTTACTCCAATATTGGTTAACCATTTACCCCGATGACTATTTGATTAACCAACGCTATTTTTCGCCTTATCCATCTGCTTTTAATTATTTAAGAGAACAACTTTAAAAAGAATACGTTATTTATAAAGTTGTTGTTGGCGAATATAGTTTTCAACGGAGTTGGGTAGCAAATCGTGGCAATCTAAACCTGCTTTGTGGCGAGCTCGAATGTCTGTCGCTGAAATATTATAAAGTGGTGTGTCAGCGAGGAATATTTTACCTGCGGGTAAGCAATGAATATCTTCTTGCTGTTTGGTTTGGTGCTTTTCCAACCATGCTTGCATTTGCGCTGATTTAAAATGAGTTTGATAACCAGGACGAGCACAAACTAATAAATGACACACGTCTAATAAACTTTCCCATTTGTGCCACGTATTTATTGAAAGCAATGAATCTTGACCAATAATAAAGGCTAAAGGTTGTTTCTCGCCAATTTCTTGTCTGAAGTCTCTTAATGTCTCGATGCTATAAGAGGGGGTTGGTTTTTCAAGCTCGCGGGTATCCACTTTAAAGGAGGAATACGGCTCAAGCGCAAGACGCACCATTTCAAGACGTTGTTGAGAGGATGCTTCTGGTTGAGGGCGATGAGGAGGAATATTGTTAGGTAACCAAATCACTTCTTTTAAACCAATTAATCCTGAGAGTGCTTCAACAGGACGCAAATGCCCATAATGAATAGGATCAAATGTACCACCATATAAAGCGATGGCTTGGTTAATTAAAGGTGTTGAGTGATTGGTTCTAGGCATGACTGACAAATCCTTCTGGTAGTGCTTTTCCACAAAGTAATAAGCCCAGAGCACTGAGCGAGGGCCAAACTGTCTGTCCGTAATCTTGCTTAATAGTAATTTCAATTGTTGCAAGTAATCGTATTGCTGTCAGCAATTGATGTTCAGATAAACGTTGTAGTGCTGCTGTGAATATTGGGCGTCGGTTTTGCCAAATTCGATGTTTATCAAAAATCGTTTTTAATGAAGCTGTTTTAGATTCACGATGTAGCGTAATCAGCTGCATTAACTCACGTTGTAAAGTTCTGAGTAAAATAACAGGTTCAGAGTCTTCTCTTTTGAGTTGTTGCAATATATGCCATGCTCGTTGTGTTTTCCCTGCAAGTAATGCATCAACCCAGTGATAAGGGGTAAAATGTGACGCGTCATTGACCGCCGCTTCGACTCTTGGGAGCGTTAATTTACCGTCAGGGTACAACAGCGAAAGGCGCTCGATGGCTTGTGCTAGTGCTAGTAAATTTCCTTCATAACAGTAGCAAAGTAATTGATTACCTTGTTCATCCAGCGCTAACCCTTTTTGTTTTGCTCGACGCGCAACCCAAGTAGGTAATTTATCAAGCTCAGGTGTCAGACAAGAAACATAGGTTCCATGTTGGCTTAATGTTTTAAACCATTCACTGTTTTCTTGCGCTTTTGTGAGTTTATTGCCACGTAAAATCAACAATAAATCTTGATGCAATTCTTGAGATAGGCGAGTGAGTTTCTCTGACATCGCTGCATTGGGGCCATTTTCAGGTAAATGCAGTAAAAGAGATTGTCTTTGAGAAAAAAGGCTTAGCGATTGACAAAGCGAGTAAATTTCATTCCAGTCTGTATTATTATCAAGGGTAAATTGATAATGCTCGATAAATCCTTGGGATTTAGCGACGGATTGAATAGCATCTTGAGACTCTTGGAGTAATAGAGGTTCATTACCCCAGAGTAGGTAACTTTGGCGCAGCCCCTCTTGGAGCTGCGCATTCAGTTGTTCTGGATATAAGCGGATCATTTGGCTGGTGAGATTATCTGTTTTGCCTGCTCAGCTTGTACGGCTTTTTGGCGTTCAGCGTTGTGAACAACCAATAATTTACGCACTAATATTGCTGTCGCTTGTTCACGCATCTCTTGCTTGATAATGTCATTTTCAGCATCTTTCGCTAATGCTTCTAATGGGTTATCGAAGAATGGGCGTGAAACCTGTGATGAAATTGGGTAAATCGTACCATCAGGCATAATCACTTGCGCATCAAGCACAAATGTTAACTGACGTTCTGCTGATTTACCGTCTTGATACACAGATACGGTTTCTTTACTTTCTGATGAGCCGACAATTTTAAGAATAGGGATATTGGCTGTTGGATCCTCAACAAGCTGAACACCACTAAGTCTAAGTTGTTGACGCATTACTCGAGATAATGGGCCATAAGGGTCACCAGAGCTAAGATAAAGCGTTTTTAATTCTGCTGGAACCTGAGTTTTACCTTGAAGGTGAAAACCACAGCCAGCGGTGATTAACACCGCCAAACCGAAAAATAGCGAAAATAGATATCGCACTAGGCCTCCTTATCAGCCAACAACGATGTTCAGTAATTTGCCTGGAACATAGATGACTTTACGAATAGCCACATCTTCCAAGTATTTTGCAACACTGTACTCTTTTGTCGCCATTTCCTGAACATATTCTTTTTCTGAATTAGCCGGAACAGTAACACGACCACGAACTTTACCATTCACTTGAACGATAATCAGTTTAGTGTCATCAATCATGGCTTCTTCATCAGCAACAGGCCATGGCGCAACATCAACGTCTTCTTTGCCACCTAATGCTTGCCACATAACAAAACATGCATGAGGAATGATTGGAGAAAGCATACGAACAATCGCTTCTAATGCTTCTTGCATTAATGCACGATCTTGTTCTGTTTTTTGTGTTGCACGAGTTAATTTATTCATTAACTCCATAATGGCAGCAATCGCGGTGTTAAAGGCTAAACGACGACCTACGTCATCAGATACTTTCGCAATCGTTTTATGTAAGTCACGACGTAAATCTTTTTGTTCTTCTGTCAGTGTAGAAAGATCAAGAGACTGTGTCGCTCCTTTTTGAGTGTGCTCGTGAACTAAACGCCATAAACGACGTAAGAAACGGTTTGCACCTTCAACGCTAGATTCTTGCCATTCCAGTGTTAATTCTGGTGGAGCAGCAAACATCATAAATAAACGAACGGTATCTGCACCATAACGTTCAACCATAGTTTGTGGGTCGATACCGTTATTTTTAGATTTAGACATTTTGCTCATGCCAGCATAAGTCAATTCATGACCTTCGCTGTCAGTCGCTTTAATGATGCGATTTTTCTCATCACGTTCAACAATCGCTTCAGCAGGAGATACCCAATGGCGAGCACCATCTTCACCAGTGTGATAGAACGCATCCGCTAATACCATGCCTTGGCACAGTAAGCGTTTTGCTGGTTCATCCGAGTTTACTAAACCGGCATCACGCATCAGTTTATGGAAGAAGCGGAAATACATTAAGTGCATGATGGCGTGTTCAATACCACCAATATACCAGTCAACAGGTAACCAATAGTTAGCTGCTTTAGGATCTAACATGCCTTTATCGTAATCAGGGCAGGTATAACGAGCGTAATACCAAGAAGATTCCATAAAGGTGTCAAAAGTATCCGTTTCACGCAGCGCAGGTTGACCATTAATTGTGGTTTTTGCCCACTCAGGATCTGCTTTGATTGGGCTAGTGATCCCGTCCATTTTGACATCTTCTGGCAGGATAACTGGCAGTTGATCTTCAGGAACAGGAACAACAGTGCCGTCTTCCAAAGTCGCCATTGGAATTGGCGCACCCCAGTAACGTTGACGAGAAACACCCCAGTCACGTAAACGGTAGTTAACTTTGCGCTCACCAACACCCATTTGTGCCAGTTTATCAGCAATAGCGTTAAAGCCAGCTTGGTTATCAAGACCTGTGAATTCACCAGAGTTAATCAGGCTATTTCTTTCAGTGAATACACAGGCAGAGACATCTGGTTGGTTACCTTCAGCATCTGCAATAACAGCTTTAATTGGTAAATTGTATTTAGTTGCAAATTCCCAGTCACGTTCATCATGACCTGGAACCGCCATTACAGCACCCGTGCCGTATTCCATTAAGACAAAGTTAGCAACCCAAATAGCGACTTTTTCTTTAGTTAATGGGTGAATAGCGTAAAGGCCTGTTGCAATCCCTTTTTTCTCCATTGTTGCCATATCGGCTTCTGCCATTTTCATGTTACGGCATTCATCAATGAATTGTTGAATTTCAGGATTATTTTGAGCAGCTTTTTGCGCTAATGGGTGACCTGCTGCAACTGCAACATAAGTGACACCCATAAATGTATCTGGACGCGTTGTATAAACGGTCATTGTGTCGTTGCTGTCAGCAACATCAAATTTAATTTCGACACCTTCAGAGCGACCAATCCAGTTACGTTGCATGGTCTTAACTTGTTCAGGCCACTCATCTAACGTATCTAAATCGTTTAACAGCTCTTCGGCATACTCGGTAATTTTGATAAACCACTGTGGAATTTCTTTACGCTCAACAGGGGTATCACAACGCCAGCAGCAGCCATCGATAACTTGTTCGTTGGCTAAAACTGTTAAGTCGTGTGGGCACCAGTTAACAGCAGAGGTCTTTTTATAAACTAAGCCTTTTTCATATAACTTAGTAAAAAACCACTGTTCCCAGCGATAATATTCTGGTGTACAGGTAGTGACTTCACGATCCCAATCGTAACCAAAACCCAGTTTTTTTAACTGGTTTTTCATGTAATTGATGTTTTCGTAAGTCCATGGTGCAGGGGCGGTTTTATTTTTTACTGCGGCACCTTCTGCTGGTAAGCCAAACGCATCCCAACCAATAGGCTGTAAGACGTTTTTACCTAGCATACGTTGATAACGGGAAATCACGTCACCAATGGTGTAGTTACGGACGTGTCCCATGTGTAGTCGGCCAGAAGGATAAGGTAGCATTGACAGGCAGTAATATTTTTCTTTGTTATTATCTTCTGTCACTTTAAATGTATTGTTCTTTTCCCAGTGTTCCTGGATAGTTTGCTCTATATCTTCGGGACGATATTGTTCTTGCATGGCACCGATAATCCTATGGTGAATTAATGGCTACCGGAGGGTAACCGCTATTATGAAATTAAGACTTGCATAGCATAGCTGATTTTGTCTAATAGCCACAACTATTGATCTCAATGAAAGCCACTGTTTGCATAACTTTTTCAAGACAATTGCGAGATATCTTGGAAAGAGTTAGAGCAAAAAGACAATAAATGCGTATTTTCTGAAAAAATAATAGGAATATTGCGAAAAAAGAAGATTATTTGATATTTAGTTGCGAGGTTAATCGAAATTATTATTTGGGGCTGACGTGCTAAAAAAGCACGCCAGCAGAGGAGATGTGGGGGTTAGTGTAGAATTTTAGCGAGGAAATCTTTTGCTCGCGCTGATTTTGGATTATCAAAAAAGTCATTTTTAGGTCTATCTTCCACAATTCGACCTTCATCCATAAAAATAATACGGTCAGCAACTTTTTTAGCAAAACCCATTTCATGGGTCACTACCATCATTGTCATACCTTCATTTGCAAGCTCTACCATTACATCAAGTACTTCATTAATCATTTCAGGATCAAGTGCTGATGTAGGTTCATCAAATAACATTGCAATAGGATCCATGCATAATGCGCGAGCGATGGCGACACGTTGTTGTTGGCCACCAGAAAGCTGAGCTGGATATTTGTTAGCATGGCTTGCTAATCCTACTCGCTCTAATAGCTTTAATCCTTTCTCTTTTGCGGCACCTTTCTCTCTATTAAGCACTTTAACTTGTGCCAGTGTAAGATTTTCAATAATAGAGAGGTGAGGGAAGAGTTCAAAATGTTGGAAAACCATACCCACTTTTGCTCGTAATTTAGCAAGATCAGTATGCTTGTCATTTACTTTGATTTCATTAACAAAGATCTCGCCTTGTTGTATCGGCTCTAAGCCATTCACTGTTTTGATCAGTGTTGATTTACCTGATCCAGAAGGTCCACAGACAACAACAACTTCCCCCTTTTTAACTTCAGTGGAACATTCAGTCAGTACTTGAAACTGACCATACCATTTGGATACGTCTTTTAGGGAAATCATCTAGGTAGTCCTTTTTTTAAGAAAGTTTACTAACATCGAAGCAGCGAAGCTAATGACAAAATAAACAAAACCAGCAAAGAGGATCATTTCAACTTGTGTACCATCTCGTTCTCCAATATTTGCCGCTGTTCTGAAAAAGTCAGTAAGACTTAAAACGTAAACCAAGGATGTATCTTGGAATAATACAATTCCTTGAGTCAGTAAAAGCGGGATCATGGCTCGAAAGGCTTGAGGTAGGATCACTAAACGCATGGTTTGTGATTTGGTCATACCTAACGCGAGTGAGGCTGAAAATTGTCCTTTGCTAACACTTTGAATACCTGCTCTTATAATTTCAGAGTAATAGGCCGCTTCAAATAAAGAGAACGCTATCATTGCTGAAATTAAACGGATATCACTTTTAGGTGAAAGTCCTAGAACATTTTGTAATATGTTAGGCACAATTAAATAAAACCACAGCAATACCATGACTAATGGGATAGAACGGAAGGTATTAACGTAAGCGGCTGCAAACCAGCTAATAGGCTTAAAGGTAGATAGGCGCATAACGGCAAGCACCGTTCCCCATAAAATACCGACCACAATAGCAGTGATAGTGATTTTTAGTGTGATAGCCATTCCATCGACTAAAAATGGTAGGCTTGGAACAACAGAACTCCAGTCAAATTCGTACATTATTGACCTCCTGTTGTGCCGGGTAAGCGAACGCGTTTTTCAAGCCAATGCATTATTAGCATAATGATGACATTGATAAATACATAGGCCAGAGTGATTGCTGTGAATGACTCATACGCTTTCGCGGAATAGTCGAGGAGTTTATTTGCTTGTGCCGCCATATCAATAAGTCCGATAGTAGAGGCAATCGCTGAGTTTTTCACGAGATTGAGCATTTCGGATGTCATTGGTGGAATAATGACTCGGTATGCATTGGGTAATAAAACATAACGATAAGTTTGAGGTAAAGTTAAGCCCAATGCTAAACCTGCGGCTTTTTGTCCGCGGGGTAATGAGTTTATTGCGGCTCTAACTTGTTCACACATACGCGCGGCGGTAAATAAACCTAAGCAGAGTGCTGATGAAACAAAAAATTGCACATTGGGCGCTAAGTCCATTTTAAACCAGTCGCCAATAGATTGAGGCAAGAGTTCAGGAATAACTAAATACCACGTAAAGAATTGAACAATAAGTGGTACGTTACGAAATAACTCAACATAAACAGTGCCTAAGCTTGAAAGCCAGCGATTAGGTACTGTGCGTAAAATTCCGAATAAAGAACCGACAAGAAAGGCAATAATCCAAGCGCATAAAGATAAGGCAATGGTGACTTGAAAGCCAGAAATCAGCCATCCTAAGTATGTGGTGTTTCCGAAAGGGGCTTCTTGGAAGAATATCCCCCAATCCCAATCAATCGACATGATTTCACCTCCGGTGAAAAAAGAGGGGCAGGGAACGGCTGCCCCAAACTTCACTGATCTGTCTGTCCAACAGATACTTTATAATTATTTATTTTGCATCAATTACTTATGTATTTTTAATTCAATGCTTTATCATTTGGTGATGCAAATAATGCTTTCATTTCATCAGAGATGGTGAATTCTAAGTTAAGGTTTTTAGGTGGGATCGGTGCATTAAACCAGCGATTGAACGATTTTTCTGCTTCACCCGATTTTTGTGCTTGAGCGATAGTTTCATCAATTAGTGCTTTGAATTGAGCATCATCTTTACGCAACATACAACCATAAGCTTCTTCAGATTGCGGGGTTCCTACAATTTCCCACTCACCTGGTTTTTTCGCTTTAGCACGCTCACCAGCCAGTAATGCGTCATCCATCATAAAGGCAACAGCACGACCTGATTCAAGTGTACGGAATGAGTCTCCATGATCTTTTGCGCTGATAATGCGCATATTCATCTTTTTCTCATCATTTAATTTGTTGAGTAACATTTCAGACGTTGTTCCTGATGTTACGACAACGTTTTTACCTGACAAGTCAGCAAAATCTTTAATTCCACTGTCTTTTTTCGCCAGTAAACGTGTACCTACGATGAAAATAGTATTAGAGAAACCAGCTTGTTGCTGACGAGCTTCATTGTTGGTTGTTGAGCCACACTCAAAATCAAATGTACCATTTTGTAATAATGGAATACGATTCTGAGACGTAATAGGAATGAGGCGAACTTGTAAGTTTGGTTTGCCTATTTTGTCTTTTACAGCTTGCACAATTAGGTTGGAATAGTCTTGCGAATAGCCAACGACTTTCTGTTGATTATCATAGTAAGAGAAAGGAACAGAGGATTCTCTGTGCCCAACAATAATAATATCGTTGTCATTGATTTTCTTTAAGGTTCCAGTGAGTTCTTCTGCCTGTACTGCTCCTGCCGCCCCTAAGATCATTAATGATAATGCTAGTTTACGCATGCGCATAATAACTCCTGTCGTGGTGATAAGTGATATTGGTGTTTTGCTTTGTGTTGCTTTTTTGTTTTAATTTGTTTTGATAATGTTAATAGATAGAACAAATAACATACTGTTGGGAAGTGCAATTTGTGAAATACGAGAGGTATCTCCCAATAAAAGAATGAAATCAAATGTAGTTGATTATTTTTTTGGAAGTTGTTTTCAATATTTAAAATTATTGTAGTAGAAACCTTATAGAAATAAAGGTTAAAGATGAAAATTTGAGATGATGCGAAAAATAAACTAAGTAGGGATTTGTAAAGTTTGTCTTAAGGAGTTGTTTGTCTGTGGATTACCGTTAAGATAGCGAGTCATATTGATGAGGAACATCTATGAGTAATTGGCGGTCAGGTCGCTGGCTAGTGGTGATAACAGTTTTGCTGATCTTGTGTTGCATTGTTCAGCGTTCATTAGGTGCCCACATCATTAGTGAGCGCTTAGCAACAGCTGTTGCTCAAACACAATACCCACTATCAACACCAATTGCTGATGAGAATAGCGTAACAGAGCACACTTTTTCATTATCTACCTGTGAATTAAGCGCCAAATCATTATTATCTGTTCCTCCATTAACAATAGAGCCATTTTTCCATTCATGGGTTGTATTACTATTGTTAAGCATGGCTGCTATCTATGTATCGCGTCAGCGTAATCAGAAAAAACACCATCATCCACCTCCACCAATCAGACTTCACCTTCATTATTGTATTTTGAGGGATTAGAAATTTCCTTTTAGCTAAAAGATTGCTCGTCTATTTTGGACGTGGCTCTATGTGTAGCGTTGTAGGAATTTTTAGGGAGTTGTTATGTTTCGTTCTTTTGTTATGGCGTTGATATTAACGCTATTTACTTTATCTACTTCTCAAGCAGCAGATACAGGCTGGTTAACCACGCCTGATAATTCTCATGCACAAGTTAGGGCGACAGCACAAAAGTTCCCAACAGGTGATGTGAAAGTTTTACTTGAAGTACAGCTTGAGTCTGGATGGAAAACGTATTGGCGTTCTCCAGGAGAAGGTGGTGTTGCCCCTGAAATTAATTGGTCGCAAGATGTAAATGCAATGATTTGGCATTGGCCTTCGCCTTCAGCTTTTGATGTAGCAGGTATTCACACGCAAGGTTATGATAAACAAGTTATTTTCCCCATTGAGTTATCCCCTGTTCACGCTGATCGTTTAACAGGGGTTTTAACTTTATCAACATGTAGTAATGTCTGCATTCTGACTGACTACACTTTAGATTTAGATCTTACCGAACCTGTGCCTGCTGATTTTGAATGGCAATATAATCAGGCAATGGCCAAAATTCCTGTTGGAACGGGATTAATATCATCAGTTTCTTCTGGTTATAACAATAGCCAACTCACTATCTCTTTACAAAAAGAGCAAGGTGCTTGGGTTAAACCTAATATTTATCTCGATCCTCCTGAAGGTATGCTTTACGGTATTCCAAAATTAAAGCATCAAGATAAAAACTTATTTGTCACGGTTGATGTGACAGATGATTGGGGGGATGCTGCTGGTAATATCTCAGGTAAGGTACTTTCTTTTGTTATTACTGACCAAGATTTCTCTCGCCAAGTTAATGACATAATAGGGCATGGAAAAGAGGAGACTGCTCCATCTTCTAATTCAGGTATTGGGCTTTGGGGTATTCTTGCTTTTGCACTATTGGGCGGCTTAATTCTGAATTTAATGCCCTGCGTATTACCCGTACTTGCGATGAAAATGGGATCAATTTTACATCTCGAAAATCGTGATAAAGGCGTTATTCGCAAGCAATTTTCTGTTTCTGTTTTAGGTATTTTAGTCTCATTTTGGGCGCTAGCTCTGTTTATGACAGGCTTACGTTATAGCCAAGAAGCTTTAGGTTGGGGGATCCAATTCCAAAGTCCTTGGTTTATTGGCTTTATGGTATTAGTTACCGCTATTTTTACCGCAAATCTATTCGGATTATTTGAACTGCGTTTAAGTAGCAATATGAATACTAAAATGGCAACAGCGGGTGGACAAGGATATAGCCGACACTTTTGGGAAGGTGCATTTGCAACCTTACTCGCGACACCTTGCTCAGCACCGTTTTTAGGAACCGCAGTCGCTTATGCACTTATAGCGCCTCTAAATGAACTATGGCTTATTTTTACTGCCCTAGGAATTGGAATGAGTTTGCCTTGGATCTTAGTGGCAATCTTTCCATCTATCGCCAAAGTACTACCAAAACCAGGTAAATGGATGAATCGCCTAAGAGTTGTTTTGGGCTTTATGATGCTGTTGTCGAGTATTTGGCTAATAACGCTCTTGATCCCTCACTTAGGAATGCCAATAGTTGCAGGTATTTTTGTTATTATTGGGCTGTTGTTATTGTTTGCTATCGCAAAACATTATGGCAAAAAAGTATTATTGATTTCTACCGTGGTAGCCTTCCTTTTAGGGGGAAGCACCTATCTATTTGTGGAGCAACCAGCAAGCCAAACACTTGCGGGTCAAGATACGATAAATTGGCAACCTTTATCAGAAGAAGCGATACACCAAGCATTAGCAGAAAATAAACGCGTATTTGTTGATGTAACAGCAGATTGGTGTGTAACCTGCAAAGCAAACAAATACAATGTATTATTGCGAGAAGAGATCCAAACTGCACTTTCTGCGCCAGATATTGTTGCATTAAGAGGGGATTGGACTAAACCCTCCGATAAGATCACTCAATTTTTAAAACAACGTGGTCAAGTTGCAGTACCTTTTAACCAAGTTTATGGACCTTGCCATAAAGATGGCGTGGTTTTACCTCCTATTTTAAATAAAGATTCAACATTGACAGTTCTTTCTGAGGCTAAAGGAGCCCAATAATGAAAAAAACACTTTCTGCACTGGTTATCTCTTCGTTACTTTTTGGTGCAAATGTACAAGCAGCAGCGTTAAGTGCGGATCAGGAAAAAGAAGTTCGCGCGCTGGTTCGTGATACGTTAATTAAAAATCCAGAAATTTTGGAAGAAGCTATCACAGCATTACAAGCGCAAAAAGCAGATGAGCAACAAGCTCAATTCCGTACTGCATTAAAAGCAGAGCATGACGCATTATATAACGATGCAGCAAGCCCTCGTATTGGTGCCAAAGACGCTAAGTTAGTGTTGGTTTCTTTTACTGATTATAACTGTCCTTATTGCAAACGCTTCGACCCATTATTAGAACAAATCACAAAAGATTATCCTGAAGTTGCCGTGGTTATTAAACCACTGCCATTTAAAGGTGAAAGTTCTGCAAAAGCCTCTCAAGCTGTGCTTTCAGTTTGGAAAGAAGATCCGAAAGCATTCTTAGCATTACACCAACGTTTAATGCAAAAGAAAACAATGCTCGATAACGCAAGTATTGATGATGCAATGAAAACAACCAATACAAGCAAAGTGAAATTAACCGATGAAAGCCTAAAAGTGTTACAAAACAACTTAGATCTTTCTCGTAAGTTAGGTATTCAAGGTACACCTGCAACGGTTATTGGCGATATGGTTATCCCTGGTGCTGTTGATTACGCTCAGCTAGAAGTGATTGTTAAAGAACAACTGGCTAAAGTGAAAAAATAATGCGTAGTCGCTTACGAAAGTGGAGTAAAGAACTGATTGTTCTGATTGTCATTTTCGTTTTAGCTTCTTTTGCAATGGATTGGTGGCGTCAACCTACGCCACCAGCCTTAACGAATTTGCCTGAGCTATATACTGTTGATAATAAAGTTGTTTCTTTAGCTGAATTGAGTGCTGAAAAGCCTTTGTTAATCTATTTTTGGGCAACTTGGTGTGGGATTTGTAAACTAACAACTCCCTCAGTAAATTCGTTAGCACTAGATGGCTATAACGTGACATCTGTTGCGATCCGTTCTGGTGATAACGCAAAGTTAGAGCGCGGTATTCAGTCTAAAGGATTGGTCTTTCCTGTAATAAATGATAGTCGAGGAGAGATTTCTCAGCAGTGGGAAATTAGTGCAACACCTTCATTTGTTATTGTTTATAAAGGGGAAATGGTAGGCTTTACGAGCGGTTGGTCATCTTCGTGGGGATTAAAACTACGTTTATGGTGGGCTGGCCTTTGAACGGTATACAAGCAATCATTTTAAGCTTTAATCGATTAAAAATAACGGAATTCATTATTATATTGAATTCCGTTATTTTATTTTGCTTTACTCAACTCGCCGTTTAATAAAGGCGATGATAAAAAATAATCCAACCATTATCCACAATGGTGTATTACCCCACTTGTAATAAGGGGTTAACCCAGTTGTTGGTGTGATTTTTTCTGCTAAAGCACCTTCTTCAAACTGAGGAAGTTGAGAAATAACATCACCATTGGCTGCAATAAAGGCGGTAATACCGTTATTCGTTGAGCGTAATAATGGTCTTCCTAACTCTAAAGAGCGCATTCTTGCCATTTGAAAATGTTGCCAAGGGCCGATTGAATTACCAAACCACGCATCATTAGAAATCGTTAATAAGAATCGTGTATCGGGTTTAAAATTAGCGCGGACTTGTTCACCTAAAATAATTTCGTAACAAATAGCTGCGGTTATTTTGGCATCATTGACAGTGAGCTGAGGCTGTACATATTCACCTTGGCTTAATGATGACATCGGTAAATTAAAGAAAGGCGCAAGTGGGCGTAATAGCGATTCTAATGGTACATATTCACCAAAAGGAACAAGGTGATGTTTGTTATAGCGATCTGTTGCTGGGTATTGATAAGCATAGTGTTCACCTAATGTGATGACACTATTGTAGAAACGATAACCTTCTAATGTCGGTCGAGCATCAATAATTCCCGTCATTAAATGGGTATCTTGCTCTCTTAATTGCTTATCTAATTCTGCTAAAAAACCTTGCTGTTGAATTTCAACATCAGGGATCGCAGATTCAGGCCAAATAATGAGATTTGCATTACCAATAAAAGGGCGACTTAAGGTGAGATAGGTTTTTAATGTGCTCTCTAATGTACCTGGTTCCCATTTTAAAGATTGTGCAATATTACCTTGGACTAATGCAATTTCTTGCGTTTCATCAGGCAAAGGTTGATACCACTGATAGGACTTAAAGCTGATAGGTAATACTAATAAAAGCAGTGCAACCACGACGCTATAAATCGATTTGCGATAGAGTGCAAACGCAATTAATCCACTGATAATGGTTAGGAGTAGCGTTATCATGGTAACACCAAAAATAGGTGCAATACCTTTTAATGGGCCATCAATCTGGCTATAACCAAACTGCAACCAAGGGAAACCTGATAACACCCAACCTCTTAAGAATTCAGTGATTTGCCATAATGCAGGAGCTGCAAATACAAACCGCCAGAGCGTTGGTTTTGGAAAAAACTTATTCAGTAATCCTGCAAATAATAGCGTGTAGAGTGATAAATAGAGTGCTAATAAAATCACTAAAAAGATATTTATCGCAAACGGCATACCACCAAAATCAGCGATACTGACGTAAACCCAATTTACGCCACTACCAAATAACCCAAATCCCCAAGCAAAACCAAGGAATGCGCCTTGACGAGTTGTGCGGTGAGTGATTATCAGTAATAAGCCAAGTAGTGAAATTAACGCCGCAGGCCAAAAATCAAATGGCGAAAATGCTAATGTGCCAATGGCACCGAAAAAAACCGCCAGAAGGGCGCGAACCCACTGGCGGTTTAAGAAAGAGATCTTATTCATTGATATCCTATGCATCATTACCTAGTTCAGGGATTGGCGCATCATCGGGGATATGCACATAAACCTGAATGATCTTACGGCTATCAGCCATAACAACTTTAAATTGGTAATTATCAATGGTAATAGTTTCACCACGAGCAGGAAGGTGACCAAAGGCTTGCATGACTAAACCGCCAATCGTATCAACTTCTTCATCGCTGAAATGCGTACCGAACGCTTCATTGAAATCTTCTATCTGGGTTAAAGCTCGAACTGAGTAAGCGTGACGACTTAATGGACGAATATCAATATCATCCTCATCATCATACTCATCTTCAATTTCGCCTACGATAAGTTCAAGAATATCCTCAATTGTGACGAGTCCAGATACGCCTCCAAATTCATCGATCACAATCGCCATATGATAGCGTTGAGAGCGGAACTCTTTTAATAGGCGATCAACCCGTTTGCTTTCGGGCACAACAACAGCAGAGCGTAAGACTTTATCCATACTAAATGGCTCTGCGTCGGTACGCATAAATGGCAGCAGATCTTTTGCCATTAATAAGCCTTCAATATGATCTTTGTCCTCGCTAATGACTGGGAAACGAGAATGTGCTGAATCAATAATCACATCTAAACACTCATCAAGGGTTTGATTGCGTTTTAGTGTGACAATTTGCGAGCGAGGGATCATTATGTCCCGAACGCGTTGTTCAGCAATATCCATTACCCCTTCAAGCATGTCGCGGGTGTCGGGATCAATTAATTCTTTCTGTTCAGAATCGCGGATAAGCTCCATCAGATCATCACGGTTTTTAGGTTCACCGTGGAACCACTGATTAAGCAGTGTGAGAAACCCTTTCTTAGGACCAGGGTTATCGTTACTCGAAGATTGGTCGTCGCTCATGGCGTTTTAACTATTTTTCCTCATTGAATGGTTAATTAGATATAGTATTTATCATAAAAATAAGAGAACTGTTACTCTTTTTCAATCAAATAGGGATCTGCATAACCTAAATTTTGTAAGATTTCTGTCTCTAAACCTTCCATTTCTTCGGCTTCATCATCTTCAATATGATCATAGCCTAAAAGATGGAGACATCCATGAATAACCATGTGTGCCCAGTGTTCTTCAACAGTCTTACTCTGCTCAACCGCCTCTTTTTCTACCACTTGGCGGCAAATAATCAAATCACCTAATAACGGCAATTCAATTTCAGGCGGAGCCTCAAAGGGAAAAGAAAGCACGTTAGTCGGTTTATCTTTTCCACGATAAGTGAGATTCAATTCGTGACTTTCTGCCTCATCAACAATACGAATAGTCACTTCACTTACAGGTTGAAATTGCGGTAATACCGCTTCTAACCATGTCATAAATTGGGCTTCAGTAGGAAGCCCTTGCGCATTTTCACTTGCTACTTGTAAATCAAGGATAACTTCACTCATGATTTTCTCTCTGAAGCTTCTCTTTTTCTGCTTTGATAGCTTGGCGGCGTTTTTGATCTTCCGTTTCCCAAGCTTCATAGGCGATAACAATTTTGGCAACCACGGGATGGCGAACAACGTCTTCACTATGGAAAAAGTTAAAACTTAAGTCATTAACATCAGATAAAACTTCAATGGCATGACGTAAGCCTGATTTATTGCCTCTTGGCAGGTCAATTTGGGTAATATCCCCAGTGATAACCGCTTTAGAGTTAAAGCCAATACGTGTTAAGAACATTTTCATCTGTTCGATGGTGGTATTTTGGCTTTCATCAAGAATAATAAAGGCGTCATTTAATGTGCGTCCACGCATATAGGCGAGAGGCGCGACTTCAATGACATTACGCTCTATTAGTTTCTCAACTTTTTCAAAACCTAACATCTCAAATAACGCATCATAAAGTGGTCGTAAATAGGGATCGACTTTTTGACTTAAATCGCCCGGTAAAAAGCCCAGTTTTTCACCCGCTTCAACCGCAGGACGCGTTAATAAAATACGACGCACTTCTTGGCGTTCAAGAGCATCAACAGCAGCAGCAACAGCCAGATAAGTTTTCCCTGTACCAGCAGGCCCAATACCAAAAGTAATATCATGAGTCTGGATATTGGCAATATATTGTGCCTGATTCGGTGTACGAGGTTTTATCACACCTCGCTTAGTTCGAATATTGGTTGATTTCCCAAATTCAGGAACATGCTCATCACTTTGCTCAAGCACACGGCTTTCTTTGATTGCAAGGTGAATTTGTTCAGGGTCGATATCGGGGATCACGCCTTTAATTGGCGAGGTTTCCACATACAGGCGACGTAAAATTCCTGCGGCTGCATTGACACACAATGATTTTCCCGTGAGTTTAAAACGGTTATCACGATGATTAATCTCGATACCTAAACGGCGCTCAAGTTGCTTAATATTATCGTCAAATGGACCACATAGGCTCATTAAACGGGCATTGTCAGCTGGCTCTAAGAAGATTTCTTGGGTCGCTACCTGTGCATGTGCTATTACTGTCACTGATTATCCTTTTGTTCAATCTGATCAATTAAGGTTGGTAAACACCTACCCCTAATTCATCTTCTTTACGTGTACGTGCAATGACGGATTCTGGAGATTCGTGAATACGTAAATCCATTTGGTCTTCCGTTCTAATGACTTTACCACGTAGTGAGTTGGCATAAACGTCAACAATCTCAACATCAACGAACTTACCAATCATATCTGGTGTACCTTCAAAGTTAACCACACGGTTATTCTCAGTACGACCAGAAAGCTCCATCACATTTTTACGTGAAGGTCCTTCAACTAGAATACGCTGTACCGTATTTAACATTGCACGGCTAAAGTTCATTGCTTGTTGATTGATGCGCTGTTGTAGCAGATATAAACGTTGTTTCTTCTCATCTTCACTGACATCATCAGGTAAATCAGCCGCTGGGGTGCCCGGACGTGCTGAATAGATGAAACTAAAGCTCATATCGAAATTAACATCCGCAATTAATTGCATGGTTTTTTCAAAGTCGTCTTGGGTTTCACCCGGGAAACCAATGATAAAGTCTGAACTTATCAGAATATCAGGACGTGCTTTGCGTAGTTTGCGAATGATGCTCTTATATTCAAGTGCAGTATGGTTACGCTTCATTAATGTTAGAATGCGGTCAGAACCACTTTGCACTGGCAAGTGTAAATAGCTGACTAATTCTGGAGTATCTTCATAAACCGCAACAATATCGTCAGTAAATTCGATAGGGTGGCTGGTAGTAAAGCGAATGCGGTCAATGCCGTCAATTGCGGCGACTAAGCGAATTAATTCAGCAAAGCTACAGATTTGACCATCAAAAGTAGCGCCTCGGTAGGCGTTAACGTTTTGACCTAACAAGTTTACTTCGCGCACACCTTGTGCCGCTAATTGAGCAATTTCAAATAGCACATCATCACAAGGGCGGCTAACTTCTTCACCGCGAGTGTAAGGAACTACGCAGAAAGAGCAGTATTTGTTACAGCCTTCCATGATGGAGACGAAAGCAGAAGGACCTTCAGCGCGAGGCTCTGGTAAACGGTCAAATTTTTCGATTTCAGGGAAGCTAATATCGACAACAGGGCTTTTAGTCCCTTTAACCTGATTAATCATTTCAGGTAAACGGTGTAAAGTTTGTGGTCCGAAGATAATATCGACACACTGCGCACGTTGACGGATGTATTCACCTTCTTGAGAAGCAACACAACCGCCGACGCCAATGATAATATCGGGTTTATTATCTTTAAAATATTTCCAACGTCCTAACTGATGAAAGACTTTTTCTTGTGCTTTCTCACGGATAGAACAGGTATTTAGCAGTAGAATGTCCGCGTCTTCGGCGACATCGGTTAACTGATAACCGTGGGTGCTTTCGAGTAGGTCTGCCATTTTGGATGAATCGTACTCATTCATCTGACAGCCCCAAGTTTTAATGTACAGTTTTTTTATCGTCGACATTGTGTAAATCCGGTATTTTCAGTGAGACAATAGCTAATCATTGGAAAACGTTGCGTGTAATAAGCCAATAAGGCGGTTATTGTAGTCATTTGTGTGGTCAGTGACTAGAGCAAGTCGGCGCTAATTCTCTATGGCGTTTAGTTTAATCGAAATAAACTGAAACAGCGCTTACCTATTATTTAAAGTAATGAGTTATGGCATAACAATGATGAGTAATGTAAAAAACGATTTTGATGCAATCATCGCTGGTGGAGGGATGATTGGCGCTGCTGTTGCAATTGGGCTGGCGCAAGAAGGATTGCGTGTTGCAATGATTGAACGGCAGTCTCCAGCACCTTTTGATGCGTCATCTCATCCTGATATCCGTATTTCTGCGATTAGTTGCGCGTCTGTTAGTCTATTAAAACAATTAGGTGCATGGCAACATGTTTTAGCGATGCGTTCTGCGCCTTATCTTACCTTAGAAACATGGGAAGAAGAAAATGCCCATGTGGTTTTTGATGCTAAAAGCTTAGGTTTACCTGAATTAGGCTATATGGTTGAAAACCGAATTTTGCAATTAGCCCTTTGGCAAGAGGCTGAACGTTATAGCAATATCACTTTATTATGTCCAAATAGTCTAAGTAAAATGACGTATTTAGATGATAAATGGAAAGTAACACTTTCTGATGGCAGTGAGGTGAGTACAAATTTAGTGGTAGGTGCGGATGGTGCAAACTCTCAAGTGCGCCAATTTGCGGGTATTGGTAGCAATGGCTGGCAATATCGTCAATCTTGTATGCTGATCACGGTGAAAACAGAGTTACCTCCTGAAAAGGGTACATGGCAACGTTTTTACCCTTCAGGGCCTCGCGCTTATTTGCCGCTTTTTGATAATTGGGCGTGTTTGGTTTGGTATGACTCACCTGACAGAATTAGAAAACTGCAAAATATGTCAATGACGCAGTTAGAAAAAGAAATTCAACATGCTTTTCCTGAGCGATTAGGTAAAGCGACACCTATTGCAGCAGGTTCATTCCCATTAACGCGTCAGCATGCAAGTCGTTATGTTGATAAAGGTATTATTTTGTTGGGAGATGCGGCTCACACCATCAATCCTTTAGCGGGACAGGGCGTTAATTTAGGTTACCGTGATGTGGATTGTTTCTTAGATTTAGTCGCTGATGCCAAAAAACATTTTGAGCCTTGGGATTCAATGGCGTTATTGAAGAAATATCAGCGCCGTCGTATGCCTGATAATTTAGTCATGCAAGCGGGCATGGACGTATTTTATCACACCTTTAGCCACCAATTACCGGGTTTAAAAGTTGTTAGAAATATCGGTCTTTTAGCTGCTCAGCATGCAGGAAAAGCGAAAGAAGCAGCATTACGTTATGCGTTAGGTATTAAGTAATTAGAAATGCGATGATCTGCGTTGAATATCAGCAATAAGATCATCGCATTGTTGTTATGCTTTTAAATGCTTGGCATGAAAAGCAATATGCTCACCAATAAAGCTCGCCACAAAGTAGTAACTGTGATCGTACCCTTGATGTAAATTCAATTGATAAGGGAATTGTTTTGCATCGCAAGCTTGTGAAAATAATTCAGGCTTCAGTTGCTCTTGATAGAAAGGATCATCGACTCCGACATCAACACGCATAGGTAATACACTTTCTGCTTGGCTAATTAATGCCACCGCATCATATTGGTGCCATTGTGTCGTATCATCGCCTAAATAAGCGCTAAACGCTTTTTTACCCCAAGGAACAACTGACGGTGCTACTATCGGAGAAAACGCTGACACACTGCGGTAGCGTGCCGAATTTCGCAATGCAATCGTTAATGCCCCATGACCTCCCATCGAATGCCCACTAATAGCACGTTGATGAGTCACAGGAAAATGCATTTCTATCAGTGTAGGAAGCTCATCAACAATGTAGTCATACATATTGTAATGAGTATTCCACGGCGATTGTGTCGCATTAAGGTAAAAGCCAGCGCCTTGCCCTAAATCATAAGCACTATCATCAGCGACATTTTCACCGCGAGGGCTGGTATCAGGTACGACTAAAATAATGCCATGTTGTGCCGCAAATTGTTGAGCGCCTGATTTAGTAATAAAATTTTGTTCGTTGCAGGTTAAGCCTGATAACCAATATAAAACAGGGTATTTTTGTTCTTCTTCCATAGGAGGAAGGTAGATGGCAAATTTCATCTCACAATTTAACGTCTTTGATGTATGTTGATAGACTTCTTGCCAACCACCAAAGCAGGCGTGACGTTCAATCCTTTCCATTTTGACTCCTTTAAAAGCAAAGACAAACCTATGAGACATAGGTTTGAAGATGATTAATCGAAATGAATAACTGTACGGATTGATTTACCTTCGTGCATTAAATCAAAAGCTTCATTAATTTTTTCTAACGGTAGTTTATGGGTAACAAAAGGCTTAAGTTCGATATCGCCTTTCATTGCATCCTCAACCATACCGGGTAATTGGCTACGACCTTTAACACCACCAAAAGCGGTGCCTCTCCACGAACGACCTGTTACTAGTTGGAATGGACGGGTGGAGATCTCTTGTCCTGCACCAGCAACACCAATAATAATGGATTGACCCCAGCCACGATGTGCACTTTCTAATGCAGCTCTCATGACATTAACGTTACCAATACATTCAAAAGTATGGTCAACACCCCATTGTGTCATTTCAACAAGGACTTGCTGAATGGGCTTGTCGTAGTCATTAGGATTTAAGCAATCTGTAGCACCAAATTGACGTGCTAATTCAAATTTTTCAGGATTAGTATCAATCGCAAAAATTCGACCTGCTTTGGCTTGTCTTGCGCCTTGAAGAACAGCAAGACCAATGCCTCCTAAACCAAACACTGCAACCGAATCACCTTCTTGCACTTTTGCTGTATTGTGAACCGCGCCAATACCGGTTGTTACGCCACAACCTAATAAGCAAACTTCTTCGTGATTGGCTTCTGGATTGATTTTTGCCAGAGAAACTTCAGCCACCACAGTGTATTCGCTAAAAGTAGAGCATCCCATATAGTGATAAATAGGCTGCCCGTTATAAGAAAAACGTGTTGTTCCATCTGGCATTAAACCTTTACCTTGCGTTGCTCTGACTGCAACACATAAGTTTGTTTTGCCTGATTTACAGAATAGACATTCACCACATTCAGCAGTGTACAGAGGAATAACGTGATCGCCTGGTTTAACGCTAGTGACACCTTCACCAACTTCTACAACTACACCAGCACCTTCATGACCAAGAATTGCAGGGAACACACCTTCAGGATCATCACCAGAGAGTGTAAATGCGTCTGTATGACAAACGCCTGTGTGGCTAATTTTTATGAGCACTTCACCCGCTTGAGGTGGCATTACATCAACTTCAACGATTTTTAAAGGTTCTCCTGGTCCAAATGCGACCGCAGCACGAGATTTCATGGTGTATCCTTTTTGTTATTAACGCAGGTAAGTGCGGATAAGTGAAATGGCATCATCAACGGAATTTTTTTGATCTTCAGGAGAAGCGACGGCATCCATAAGACCTTCACGTAAATGACTTTCGAGCACACCTGCCATCAGACCGTTAATAGCACCTCTGATGGCGGCAATTTGTTGTAATACCTGACCGCATTCATTTTCATTTTCAAGTGCAGTTTCTAATGCAAGAAGCTGCCCTTTAATTTTTCTTACGCGAGTTAACGCGGCTTTTTTTTCTGCTGGTGAGTGTGGCATACATAATCCTTAAATATACTATGGGGGAGTATAGTATCTGGAGAGATATATGTACAGAGGGATCAATAAAGTGTGGAGTGATGAGAATAAATAAAAAATGATGATGTGGAGAATGTTGATCTTTGAGAGTAGAGGAATAAGAAAAGAAGGGGGAAGAATGATGTTTAGATAACAGATAGGAAAAAATGAAGAGATAAAAACAAAAAAGACCCGCTATTGCGAGTCTTATCTGTTGATTTCGTGATAAACACGTTAGTAATCAATGGTGCGGGAGGCGAGACTTGAACTCGCACACCTTGCGGCGCCAGAACCTAAATCTGGTGCGTCTACCAATTTCGCCACTCCCGCATACAACTTTTCAGAAAAAAAGACTCGCTCTGCGAGTCTCTCTTTCAAAATATGGCTGGGATACCAGGATTCGAACCTGGGAATGCCAGGATCAAAACCTGGTGCCTTACCGCTTGGCGATATCCCAAAAAATGGTGGCTATGACGGGATTCGAACCTGTGACCCCAACATTATGAGTGTTGTGCTCTAACCAGCTGAGCTACATAGCCTTATTGAATCTAGCTATCTTTCTTTTGAAAGATGGCTGGGGTACCAGGATTCGAACCTGGGAATGCCAGGATCAAAACCTGGTGCCTTACCGCTTGGCGATACCCCATCCGCTAATTCAATTGTCAACACACTTATTTATCAGAAATATGGCTGGGATACCAGGATTCGAACCTGGGAATGCCAGGATCAAAACCTGGTGCCTTACCGCTTGGCGATATCCCAACTGATAAATTCTTGACGAGGTTAAAATGGTGCGGGAGGCGAGACTTGAACTCGCACACCTTGCGGCGCCAGAACCTAAATCTGGTGCGTCTACCAATTTCGCCACTCCCGCAAAAAGATGGTGGCTATGACGGGATTCGAACCTGTGACCCCAACATTATGAGTGTTGTGCTCTAACCAGCTGAGCTACATAGCCATCTTTTTTTTGCATAACCTTCGTCGGCGTTGCGGGGCGCATTATGCGTATTACAGACAAATCCGTCAACTGCTTTTTGCATTAATTTTCGAGAAACGTGTCCGTTTGCTCGATGGTTAATCATTTTGTCGAAAAAAGATCCAAAAAACAACCTTGTTGATGAAAAATATCTCAAAAAATAAGACGCAATAGTGTGTGAATAAAAAGAAAAAACAAAGCAGTAACAGAAATGAGATTAAGTGAAAGAAGGAAAAGATGAAGAACAATGAGCATAAAAAAAGAAATGCGGTGAAAAAATCACGCTACATTTCTTTTTCTTTGGATATTACTGATTGAATTTTAGACTTATTTCGCAATAAAGGTCAGAAAAGTATACATTCAACTCAAAAAGTATAATTTATCGACAATAAATTACTTTTCTAATAGCTGTTGAAGCAATTCTCCGTTAAGCATTGCGCGTTTAGTTAAGGCAAAAGCCCCTATGGCAGAACGATGATCAAGCTCTGATGTGACGACAGGAAGCTCTTCTCTGAATTCTTTTAATACTTGCGTATTAATACAACTTTGAATTGAGGGAAGTAAAACTTCAGCTGCTTCAGTCAATTCACCCGCTAAAACCACTTTTTGTGGGTTAAATAAGTTAATAGCGATCGCAATCGCTTTACCTAAATGTAAACCCACTTGTTTGATGGTTTCGACTGCTAGCGGGTCATTTTTTACAGCAGCTCGACAAATATCTTGGATTTGGCACTGTGTTGGCGATAAATACTGGCTTGGGTAGCCTTGCTCTAATTGATAGCGCACTTTGGCTTCGATAGCAGTATTGGATGCAATCGTTTCTAAACAACCAAAATTACCACAATGGCAACGTTCACCTAGAGGATCGATTTGAATATGACCAATTTCCCCAAGGTTACCACGCTGGTTGAGCAGAATTTTGTTATTAATGATAACACCCGCACCTGCACCACGATGTATCCGGACGAGTAGTGAGTCTTCACAATCTCGTGTGGCACCAAAATAGTTTTCAGCTAGTGCAAGGCTTCGAATATCATGCCCAGCATAACAAGGCAGGCTAAAGCGTTTTTCTAAGCTATTTACCAGAGCCCAATTATCTACTTTCATATGAGGCATATAACGAACAATGCCTTTATTTGGATCAACAAGACCGGGCAAAATCACGGAAATTGAAATAAGCTCACGAATGCGACGTTGATTTTGTTTAATAAAGTCATCAATTGCATTGATGAGCAGGGCTTCAACTTCATTTTGAGTACTCTGCTCTAGAGGGTAGTGTTGCTCAATGATGACTTTACCGCTCAGATCGTAAAGAGCGACGGTGGCATCATTACGCCCCAATCGCACACTGACTGTATTAAAATTGCGGTGTTCAACAATAATAGAAATTGCGCGACGTCCACCTGTTGATGCCTGTTGATCAACCTCTTTGATTAAGCCTCGTTCAAGCAACTGACGAGTAATTTTAGTCACACTGGCTGGCGCTAGTTGGCTTTGTTCGGCTATTTGGATACGGGAAATTGGCCCGTGTTGATCAATCAGTCGATACACAATCGCACTGTTAAGTTGTTTAACAAGATCGATATTGCCAATTTGCGTTTCAGTGTTGTTATGACTCATCAGCATAGACATCCATTAGTTATTCAGTTATTTCGATACCATTGACAAACGTTGTGCAAAGGTTGAAGTCCTTGTCGAAAGAAGTGAGGTTTGCAATTTTTCCTGCTTCAATTGTTCCCAATTCTTTTTCCATTCCGATTGCACGAGCAGGATAAAGTGTTGCCATCCGCAATGTTTCATCTAATGGAATACCTACATGGATCACGCTATTTTTAATTGCACCAATCATGGTCAGTGATGATCCACTTAATGTGCCATCTGCATCGACACAAAGACCATTACGATAATATATGGTTTTACCCGCAAAAACGAAGCTATCCATCTCATTTTTACTAGGATCAAGCCCTGCTGGCGCAGTTGCATCTGTGACTAAAAGTAGTTTTTCACCTTTCAGACGCTTACTGTTACGAATATTTGCCCATGAAACATGTAAACCATCGGCAATGATACCAGCATAAACCTCAGGTGTATCATAAATGGCACCTACAAGCCCCGGCCCTCTGCCTGTAATATAAGGCATTGCGTTGTAAAGGTGAGTCGATAATGAGATTCCATTACGGAATCCTTTACGTGCTTCTTCATAAGTCGAATTGGAGTGACCCGCAGAAACAATGATACCTGCTTTGATTAATTGACGAACATACTTTTCATCAACCATTTCAGGCGCGAGGGTGATTTTAGCGATAACATCAGCATTATCGCACAAATAGTCAATCATCTGTGCACTAGGTTGGCGAATAAACTGTGGATCATGAGTCCCTTTTTTAATTACATTGATATAAGGGCCTTCTAAATGTAATCCCAACACTTTATTTTCATGTTTCTTCATATAAGCACGAGTTGCGTCAATGCCTATTTTCATCAATTCATCAGAACAGGTAATTAACGTGGGTAAATAGCTAGTGCAACCTAAACGTTCATTTGCTTTTTGCATAATTTCTAACGTTTCAACGGTGACATTTTCAGGCGTGTCATTAAATTGTACGCCACCACAGCCATTAACTTGTAAATCGATAAAACCGGGAGAGACAATTGCACCTTTCATATCACGAACAGTGATATCTTTTGGCAGTTGATCCTGTGGGCAAACCTGCTCAATACGGGAGCCGTTAATAATAATGGCGTGGTTTTCTAAACGGTCGAAACCTGTATAAATAACAGCATTTGTTAAGGCAAACATACCTTTGTCTCCTGATAAGGGAAGTCAATCTAAAAATCCGATATCAGCCAGCAAATTCTGGCTGATAAGTAAGAGAGCTTAGTCTTTTCCACTACTTAATCAGTAGGTACTTATTTTACTAAACTTAGTCTTGGTATTTCTGACACTCTTGCGCTTCAATCTGTTGGAAATAACGCAATGTTTTTACTCGTAATTCCATTGTTGCAGGATCATCACACACTAAAATGGCTTTAGGGTGAAGTTGAACACAGGAAATCGTCCATAAATGGTTAACAGCGCCTTCTGTTGCAGCATGTACTGCTTGCGCTTTATTAAAACCAGTTGCCAAAATCATTAATTCTTCAGCATCTAATAATGTACCTACACCAACTGTCAGTGCATATTTAGGAACATGATTAACATTATTATCGAAGAAGCGTGAATTTGCTAAACGAGTGTCTTCTGTTAGCGTTTTCATGCGAGTACGTGAAGAAAGTGATGATGTTGGCTCATTAAATGCGATATGACCGTCGTTACCTACACCGCCCATAAACAAATTGATTTTGCCATAAGACTTAATTTTAGCCTCATAACGTTCGCATTCTGCTTGTGGATCTTCTGCATTACCGTTTAATAAATTGATATTTTCATCTTTAATATCAATATGATTAAAGAAGTTTTCATACATAAAAGTACGATAACTTTGTGAATGATCTGATGGAATACCAACATATTCATCCATATTGAACGTTACAACGTGTTGGAAGCTGACTTTTCCTGCACGATGTAATTCAATTAACTCTTTATATGTCGCCAATGGCGTGCCACCAGTTGGTAAACCAAGCACGAAAGGGCGCTCTGCTGTTGGATTAAACGCATTGATCTTCTCAATGATATAATTTGCAGACCACTTACCAACTTGTTTTGCCGTGGATAGGGGGATTAACCTCATAGTAACCTCATAGAAAAAAGACAAATCTGATAACTCAGTAACGTGTTATTTTATCGTGTGATTATCAGTGGCTCATCTATACTCGTCATCCTTCAAGTTGCAGGGGTGTTGGCTACGCTCAGCTACCCGAATCACATACATGAGTATATTCATCGGGATATCTTTGCTTGCCGCCTACCTGCAACTCGAATGATTTAGAGTGTATAACACGAATTTCTTTTCATTTTTAGCTGATGATCGAAATGTCCTGCCAAAAGATATTTTTAATCATAAAATAAGCTTTCTGACTTAGCCAGCATTTCAGCTAAAAAATATACTATATTGGTGACTTAACTCACAAATTATGACTAATTAATTTGCGATACGAAATAAATTTTTTAGACTAAAAATGGAATTAAATAATTAGCTCATCATTTTTCTTATAAAATATGAATGAGTATGAATAAGATCCCAATATAGGGGCTATCCAAGGGGGAGTTTGTGAATATTTTAAGTTATCTGCAGAAGATAGGACGGGCGCTGATGGTGCCTGTTGCTACATTACCTGCAGCAGCAATTCTGATGGGGATTGGCTACTGGATTGACCCAGTAGGCTGGGGTAGTGATAACGCGCTTGCTGCCTTACTTATCAAATCTGGTGCTGCTATCATCGACAATATGTCAGTCTTGTTTGCCATTGGTGTTGCTTATGGTATGTCGAAAGACAAAGACGGTGCTGCCGCTTTAACAGGGTTTGTTGGGTTCTTAGTTGTGACAACACTTTGCTCTCCAGCCGCGGTGTCAATGATCAAAGGCCTACCTTTAGAAGAGGTTCCAGTTGCTTTTGGTAAAATAAATAACCAGTTTGTTGGGATCTTAGTTGGTGTACTTTCAGCCGAGCTTTATAACCGCTTCAGTAGCGTTGAGCTGCCTCGCGCACTGTCGTTCTTTAGTGGTCGCCGTTTAGTTCCCATTCTGACCTCGTTTTTAATGATCATCGTCGCCTTTATTCTGATGTATATCTGGCCTGTGATTTATGGCGGATTAGTTAGTTTTGGTGAAAGCATTAAAGATATGGGAGCATTAGGTGCGGGTATTTACGCATTCTTTAACCGTTTATTAATTCCTGTGGGCTTACACCATGCGTTGAACTCTGTATTCTGGTTTGACGTTGCTGGTATTAATGATATTCCTAACTTCCTAGCAGGTCAGCAAGCTATTGATTCTGGCTTAGCAACAGTGGGTGTTACAGGTCGTTATCAAGCAGGTTTCTTCCCAGTAATGATGTTTGGTTTACCGGGTGCAGCTCTTGCTATTTATCACTGCGCACGTAAAGAACACAAAGCAAAAGTGGCTGGTATTATGATGGCGGGTGCGTTTGCCGCATTCTTCACTGGTATTACTGAGCCGCTTGAATTCTCCTTTATGTTCGTCGCACCAGTGCTTTATGTTATTCACGCATTCTTAATGGCGATTTCTGTTTATATCGCGGCAAGCATGGAGTGGATTTCAGGATTCGGCTTTAGTGCAGGCTTAGTGGATATGTTCTTATCTTCACGTAACCCACTGGCTGTTCATTGGTACATGCTGATTGTTCAGGGTATTGTTTTCTTCTTTATCTATTACGGTATTTTCCGTTTCACTATCACTAAATTTAACCTGAAAACACCAGGTCGTGAAGATGAAGTGACCGGTGATGAAACTGCTGATGGTTATGATGAAGATATCAAAACAGCGCCAGCAAATAGTAAAGAAGGTATTCAACAAGAAGCTCGCCAATATATCGCGGCTATCGGTGGTTCTGATAACTTAACGGGTATTGATGCTTGCATTACACGTTTACGTCTTAATGTAAAAGACTCTGGCGTTGTTAATGATGCATACGCAAAACGTTTAGGGGCTTCAGGCGTTATTCGCTTAAACAAACAAAGTGTTCAGGTGATTGTGGGTACACGAGCAGAGCTTGTCGCTAACGCAATGCGCGATGTATTAACACAAGGTCCTGTGCCTGCTTATGAAGGTGCTTCTGCTTCAACAGTTTCTACTGAAAAAGCACCCGTAAAACAAGCGAATGCCAATGCAAAAGTGTTACTTGAAATGATTGCACCTTTTGATGGTGAAGTGGTGGCATTAAAAGATGTGCCTGATGAAGCGTTCTCTAGTGGTGTTGTTGGCGATGGCGTAGCAATCAAACCAACCTCTAATATCGTGATGGCGCCTGCGACAGGTACTGTTGTTAAGATTTTTGATACAAACCATGCATTTTGTATTGAGACTGACAATGGTGTGGAAATCATTGTGCATATGGGAATTGATACCGTTGCATTAGGCGGCAAAGGCTTCAAGCGTTTAGTTGAAGAAGGTGCAGACGTTAAAGTTGGTCAACCTATCTTAGAATTAGATCTTGAATATCTGAACGCTAATGCTAAATCGATGATAAGCCCTGTTATTGTCAGCAATATCGATGATTTTGATAAGATTGCTGAACAAGTTGCAGGTGTTGTGGTCGGAAATAAAACGGTTATCTACAAAGTGTTAAAATAAATTCTATATAGATATTTAATCCTCTATAAAGAGATGGTTAAATAAGACGATAAAACGGGGAGTCTTTCGAACTTCCCGTTTTTTTATCTCTATTTTGATAAATATCTCAGGGGTGTATTTAGCTAAGGTATTTATGAAACCTGCTTATTGGATTATAGTGGGTTAATTATGCGTTTTGCTTTGAGGAAAAAATGACCATGAATGAGGCAGATGCCCGCCCAACGAACTTTATTCGTCAAATTATTGACGAAGATCTGGCTACCGGGAAACATGATAGCGTTCAAACGCGTTTCCCACCTGAACCTAATGGCTATCTTCATATCGGCCATGCGAAATCAATTTGCCTGAATTTTGGTATTGCTAAAGATTATCAGGGAAAATGTAATCTACGTTTTGATGATACCAATCCAGTAAAAGAAGATATTGAGTACATCAACTCAATTCAAAAAGATGTTCAGTGGTTAGGTTTCCAATGGGAAGGTAGCATTCATTACTCCTCAGATTATTTTGATCAACTTTATCAATATGCGATTGAGCTGATTAATAAAGGCTTAGCTTATGTTGATGAGTTAAGTGCTGAAGAAATTCGTGAATACCGCGGTACATTAAAAGAGCCAGGTAAAAACAGCCCTTATCGCTCACGTAGCGTAGAAGAAAACTTAGCGCTGTTTGAAAAAATGCGTGCGGGTGGCTTTGAAGAAGGTAAAGCGTGTTTACGTGCGAAAATTGATATGGCATCACCTTTTATTGTTATGCGTGATCCTGTTCTTTATCGTATTAAATTCGCTGAACACCACCAAACCGGAAATAAATGGTGCATTTATCCAATGTATGATTTTACCCACTGTATCTCTGATGCACTGGAAAATATCACACATTCTTTATGTACTTTAGAATTCCAAGATAACCGCCGTTTATATGATTGGGTGCTGGATAATATCACTATCCCTTGTCATCCTCGTCAATATGAATTCTCGCGTCTTAACCTTGAATATACAGTGATGTCAAAACGTAAGCTGAATCAGCTTGTGACAGAAAACATTGTGAATGGTTGGGATGATCCTCGTATGCCAACGATTTCAGGCTTACGTCGTCGTGGTTATACCGCAGAATCTATTCGTGAATTCTGCCTACGTATTGGTGTGACGAAACAAGAAAACAACGTCGAAATGGCAGCTTTGGAATCTTGTATTCGTGATGACTTAAACGAAAATGCACCACGCGCAATGGCGGTTATCGATCCAGTTCGTTTAGTGATTGAAAATATGCCAGAAGGTGAAGAAATTCTTGTTGCACCAAATCACCCAAACAAACCAGAAATGGGTACGCGTGAAGTACCATTTAGCCGTGAGATCTATATTGATCGCGCAGACTTCAAAGAAGAAGCAAACCGTCAATATAAACGTCTGGTGCTAGGTAAAGAAGTGCGTCTACGTAATGCTTATGTGATTAAAGCAGAACGTGTCGAAAAAGACGAGCAAGGCGAAATTACGACCATTTACTGCACCTATGATGCAGAGACTCTAAATAAAGATCCTGCTGATGGGCGTAAAGTTAAAGGCGTTATTCACTGGGTAAGCATTCCACATGCTATTCCTGCTGAAATCCGTCTTTATGACCGTCTATTTAGCGTACCAAACCCAGCAGCAGAAGATGATTTCTTATCAACAATTAACCCTGAATCATTAGTTATTCGTGAAGGTTTTGTTGAACGTAGCTTAAAAGATGCCGCTATCGAAAAAGCGTATCAATTTGAGCGTGAAGGCTACTTCTGCGCTGATAAGCTTTCAACAGCGGATAAACTTGTATTTAACCGTACTGTGGGCTTACGAGACACTTGGGCGAAGATTTCTCAGCAAGGTTAATCTGTTGCCGCGTTTTAAGACACATTAGTACTTTAATGAATAAAATGCTCGGTAATTATTTATCGAGCATTTTTTATCTGTTTTACATCTTAGTTTGGATGATTTTTCATCTATTGATATTAAATATTTACCATTCTTAATTTGATTAGTCTCTCGTTTTTTCTTTTTTAGGTGATAACTTTTCATTTATTTCATTTGAAATAGTTTATTCACTATCACTTTATTCTTTTGTTTTTTCATACCATCACGCTAAATAAAACTGTAATAAGAAAAGTGTGATTAATACCACCTATTTCACATAGTTAAAAAAGATCATTTATAAATACTGCTTATTATTCCTTTCTATAAAAACGAAATTTCATATCATTTAAAGATTGTTTTATAAAATGCATTTAAATCAATTAATTATGATTGGTTTTAATCAATAATTATAAAAGCAAGAAAATGAAACGATCATTTGGTTATGTGCCCTTTGTCATATTTTGATAAAAATTCTTTTTTTTAGGTTGATAATTCGCGTCGCGAAAAATATGCTGTTTCTAACCTAATTTAGGTTTTTTCCCCACTTGGGGTTTTATATTTGGAAATAGGCATTGTGCTTATTTCTTTTTTAGTCAAAGTCAAAGAGGAAACAATGCTATGGTTATGCAACATGCTAAACCAGGCAGGGTGGCACTTGCCGTTATGGGCGCATTGCTTGTAACTGCACTACCTGCAAAAATGTCTCATGCTGAAGGGTTTATTGATGACTCAACCTTAACAGGCGGTCTTTTTTATTGGCAACGTGACCGTGATAGAAAAGAGTTAACACCAAATAGTCCTGATTACGGCAAATACAAAGCTAACTTACACCATTCTACTTTCAACGCTAATCTAGATTTCTCATCAGGCTACCTTGGTGATTTTATTGGTATTGATTTAGCTGCTTTTGGTGCGGCTGAATTGAATAACAGTGGCCCAGCTGCACCTAATGAAATTGGTTTTAGTGATGCAAAAAGTCGCTGGGATGAAAAATGGACTGGCGATCGCAGTGGCATGAGTGTTTATAAAGCGGCTGCGAAATTCAAATTAGGCAATTTCTGGGCTCAAGGTGGATATATTCAACCTAAAGGCCAAAGCTTATTGCGTCCACATTGGAGCTTCTTACCGGGGACTTATCGCGGTGCTGAAGCGGGTGCTGTTTTCGATTTCGATAAAAGCGGTGAATTATCTTTCTCATATATGTGGACGGATGAATATAAAGCACCGTGGTATCGGAATATGTATAACTTCCGTAAAGCTGATCTAGAAACCAATATCAGCTATCTTCACTCTTTTGGCGCCAAATATGATTTTAAAAACAGCCTAGTGTTAGAAGCTGCATTTGGTCAGGCCGATGGTTATATCGATCAGTATTTTGGTAAAGTTTCTTATGATTTTCCAATTGCTGACAATGCATTAAGAACGTCTTACCAATTCTACGGTGCTAAAGATAAAGTTACCGGCGGTGGTGTTAATGACGTTTATGATGGGTTGGCATGGTTACAAGCACTGACTTTTGGTTATACCTACAATGTATTTGACTTCAAAGTAGAAGGAACGTGGGTTAAAGCTGAAGGTAATCAAGGTTATTTCTTACAACGTATGACTCCAGGCTGGGCAACCTCTAACGGTCGTCTTGATGTTTGGTGGGATGGTCGTTCTGACTTTAACGCCAATGGAGAAAAAGCACTTTATGCTGGCGTTATGTATGATCTGAAAAACTGGGATCTGTCAGGTTGGGCTGTCGGCACTTCATATATTTACGCATGGGATGCGAAACCAAGTGGTAAAGCCGTTTATGACCAAGGTCAGCGTATCAGAGAAAGTGCATGGAATGCGGATATTATGTATACGGTTCAAGAAGGTCGCGCTAAAGGTACTCTCTTTAAGCTTCATTATACCCGTTACGATAACCACTCCGATATTCCAAGTTATGACGGTGGTTTTGGTAATATCTTCCAAGATGAAAAAGACGTTAAGTTTAACGTGATAATGCCATTCACTATTTTCTAATATCAGCATAGGGATAAAGTGTATTAATTGCACTTTATCCTGAATAAAATTAAAAAAGCTAAATACGATTACGATAAGTAAAAATAAGTAGTAGAAAGATAGAGATGCATTAATTAAGAAGAACCTTACAAATAAGCCTCGTTAATAAAGTGAAGTAGTCAGCAGCAGTAGTAAGAAGTAAAAGAGCCGAAGTAAAGAGTCGTTTTAAAATCGCAGTATGTAGTAAAAGTAATGTAGTAAAAGTAATGAAGTAAAGTCGTCATGTCATGTCGTCTGAGATAAATGTGAGTGGGTTATGTTTATCTCCTGTGCTTCAGTTATTTCGCAGAATTTGCGTAAGGTATTTACCCTAAGTAAAGGCAGTCAGAGTGGGTATCGTAGTGGGGGGTAAATACCTTTATTTTTTCATTCCTTTCTTTTTCGTCCTTTTCATCCTTGTACGTTTTTTTATTCTATGGCAAATTTCTTGCCATTCATTTTATCTCACCTTATTTATTATTCTGCATTGAAGGCTGTTCGATAATGCGAGTTTTCAGGAAGAAACATGTTAAAGCGATTGGATGATTTTTTATTAGAACCACCATTGAAGCCCTTTAAAGGTATAAAACGATTTGTTGTTGAATTTCTCTTTTTTGGTGTGAAAGAGGCACGTTCTTGTTTATTTGCAGGATTTTTCTTTTTTATTTTATTTGCAACACCAAGCAACGGTGTTTTTGGTATACCTCGTTATGATGTGCTTCTTATTCTCGCTATCGCTTTTCAATTATGGATGGTGTGGGGAAAGTTAGAAACATGGGATGAATTAAAAGCGATTTGTTTTTTCCACATTGTTGGTTTTGTGATGGAGTTATTTAAAACATCAGCGGCAATTGGTTCATGGAAATACTCTGATTTTGCTTACACAAAATTGTGGGAAGTCCCATTATTTACAGGCTTTATGTATTCGGCTGTGGGGAGTTATTTAATTCAAGCATGGCGTTTTTTAAAGGTACGAATTGAACATTACCCACCTTATTGGCTGGCAACATTGGTTGCACTTGCGATTTATATTAATTTCTTTTCTCATCATTTTATTGGTGATTATCGTTGGTATTTAACAGCCTTTATTTTAGGTCTTTATGCTCGTAGTGTGGTTTATTTTACGCCTTATGATACAGAGCGAAAAATGCCCTTATTACTTGCTTTTGTTCTGATTGGTTTCTTTATTTGGCTTGCTGAGAATTTTGGTACGTTTTTCGGTGTTTGGCAATATCCAAACCAAATTGGTGCTTGGTCTGCCGTGCATGCAGGGAAGTGGGGCTCTTGGTCACTGTTAGTTATCGTTACTTTTACGATAGTGGTGCATTTAAAACATATTAAACACAGTATTAGTGTGGCGAAGTGAATTGTTATAGATTATGTTCTTTTTAAGATGACGTCATATGTTGACGTCAATGGAATGAATGATGATAAAGACCAACGAACTGAGTTCCAAACACTATAAGACACTCGCTGATATACTAACAGTGCCTCCAAAGTCAGGAATTAAGTGGATGATGTAAAGAGCCTAATAAATAATCTTGGTGGGAAAGTTAAAAATGGTAATGGCTCTAGACGAAAATTTATTTTAATGGGATCTGTTTATCAAACACACCAACCTCATCCTGAGAATGTTATGGATAAAGGCTCTGTAAATGGTCTACGTGAATGGTTTGAGAATGTGATAGGAGTAAAGCATGATTAAAAGTACGAATATCATGATAATAAGTGGGCATCCAGCATCAGTTGTTTATGAATCTGAAATTAAAGCCTTCAGAGGACAATTTTTAGATGTAAATGGATATTGTGATTTTGTGGCTGATAGTATTGATGGATTACAAAAAGAAGGGGTTATTTCCTTAACGGAGTTTGTTGAAACTTGCATTGAAGAAGGAATTACGCCTTTTAAAGAGGAAGATAAACTTAAAGCATTTACATTACGTTATCCTGCTTGGTTAGAAACTCGATTGAATGCAACCGTTGCAGCACATGCAATCTCAAAAAATCAGTTTATTGTCCAGTTATTAGAGCGTGAACTAGTTACACGATAATATTTGGGTTCATAACATAGGGCAATAAAAAAGGAACTGTTCACAGTTCCTTTTTTTTACTGAGAGATTATCCAGAATGAATTATTTCTCATCATGTGCGTGGCTATCTTCTTTACAATTACCTTCAGCACAATGGCCATATAAATAAAGGCTATGATTGGAAAGTTTGATACCATGACGTTCAGCGATATTTCTTTGGCGTAATTCAATTGCATCGTCTGTAAACTCAATAACTTTGCCACAATCAAGACAAATTAAATGGTCATGATGGTGTTGTTGAGTTAATTCAAATACTGATTTACCACCTTCAAAATTATGTCGGGTAACAATACCAGCATCATCAAATTGGTTTAAGACGCGATACACTGTTGCCAGACCAATCTCTTCACCGATATCGATAAGTTTTTTGTAGAGATCTTCAGCACTGACATGATGGCACTCAGGATCCTGGAGCACTTCCAAGATCTTTAAGCGAGGAAGTGTAACTTTTAACCCAGCATTTTTTAACGCTTTATTATTGTCGGTCATGCGGATTTAATCCTGTTGCTAATGGTGAATTTAATTTTTGTGCTCACAAATGGGCTTTATTCATTAATACTCGGGTGAATAAATAACCTCATTGATTATAGGCATGATATTTAAAAATAAACACCCCACCTATCACACTATCTTAGCACACCATTGAATAATTATCATTCTCAATATTGAGTATTTATATTATCCCAAAATTTCGTCTAGGCTCATTTCTTCTTTGATTTGAGCAACCCAAGCGTCAACACGCTCTTCGGTTAATTCTGGTTGACGATCTTCATCAATCGCAAGACCGATAAAATGATTATCATCTGCAAGCCCTTTAGAGGCTTCGAAATGATAACCTTCGGTTGGCCAATGTCCTACGATAACTGCACCACGAGGTTCAATAATATCGCGGATAGTACCCATTGCATCACAGAAATATTCTGCATAGTCTTCTTGGTCACCACAACCAAATAGTGCAACAAGCTTACCATTGAAATCAATATCTTCTAGTGTTGGGAAAAAATCATCCCAATCACATTGTGCTTCACCATAATACCAAGTAGGAATACCTAGTAACAGAATATCGAACGCTTCGATGTCTTCTTGACTGGATTTTGCAATATCATGAACTTCGGCATTATCAGCGCCCAGTCTTTCTTGAAGCATTTTGGCAATATTTTCAGTGTTGCCAGTATCACTGCCGAAGAATATTCCTATGATTGCCATAAAGTGAGATAACCTCTTTTATTCTAAATTCGTTATATTTCAAATTGTAGCGTTATTGACTACGTATATTTCCACAAGTCACATACTTCTTGTATGTTTCTAGTGATTCATTCACTTGTCACCTAGCTACACTTCAAAATATTTAGAGTATATTTGTCTGTGTTTGAACAATTACTAGTGAAAGATAAGCATTGTGTTTTCATAATAGAAAACTAAAAACGTATTTTGACGAAAATAGCAGGCTAATTCTGTCGAATTTGTGTGGTTTATCTGCTAGCTATTCTTGTTTTGATGCATTTTTAAGGCGTTATTTTGCGCCAATTGCTCTAGTAATATTTCTTCAATAAGTTCACTACGACTGACGTTTCTTTCTGTCGCCAACTCATTGAGAGCATTTACAGCATCTTCATTTAATTTTAACTCAACTCGACGTAAACCATTAACTCTGTCACGTCTTAATTGATTGCGTTTATTAATTCTAAGCTGTTCATCCCGAGAAAGCGGGTTTGTTTTAGGTCGCCCAGGTCTGCGTTCATCTGCGAACAAATCCAGTGTGGTGCGATCAGTTTGTTCTTTTGCCATAAATTTTGCTGTGAAAGGGCGTATACCAATGACTCAATTGCGAAACGCCCAATAATACCCCACATAGTGATGTCTCGCCACTGCTTCCTGAGTTTAACTTATTGTGATTTGGTCTTTTTATCAACAGACGCTATTTTTAAGCACAATAATTATACATTCTAGTAAATTATCATTTTTCAGTGACGTTATTTTAAGCTGTTAAGTAAGATTTCGCTAAAAAACGACGAATAGCCTTAATAACGGTATCTGGTTTTTCTGAATGTACCCAATGTCCTGTATTTGCGACAACAAAGGCAGTCGCGAGCGGAAATTGACGAACGATGTTTTCACGATACTCATCTAAAATGTAAGGTGATAAACCGCCACGAATAAATAATACAGGATGATGCCAAGCAGGCACCTCTTGCCAGCCAATAATGTCTGAATAAGCATTTTTTATTGCAGGTAAATTAAATAGCCACTCACCATTTTTGAATGATTTGAGTAAAAATTGGATCACACTTTCCTCTTTAATAAAAGGACGCATTATTTCCACAGCATCTTGACGACGTGTGACTTTAGCTTCTGTTACGGCTTCAAGCGCTGCAAAAATTTTGTCATGGCGGCGAACGTTATAAGCAACGGGTGACATATCAATCACAACAATATTTGCAATACGTTCGGGAGCTAATGCTGTCATCGCCATCGCAATTTTGCCTCCCATTGAGTGCCCAATAATAATGGCTTTTGAGATAGTTAAACTATCAAGCAATGCGAGCACATCTTGCGCCATATCTTGATAATTCATACTTTCGCTATGAGGAGAGTGTCCATGGTTACGCACATCAATTTGTATCACGGTATTATCTTGACGAAGTGCACGACCTAAAACACCTAAATTATTGAGATCACCAAAGAGGCCATGGATCAAGACGATAGGTAAATTAGATACAGGTGTCGTTTCAGGTTGGTGTAATTGATAATTTAGTAATGTATTGAGTTTCATATTAATGACCAAGATGATTGCGATTTTCTTCTATGATGACATGCACAAGATGCTAAGCCAACTTATCGCAATAATATGAAAGAGTAATGAAGTTCAGAAATAATTGATAAGAGACGTTTATAAAAAACCATAAAAATGCCATTATCCAGATATATATTCCAAACTTATTCAAAAAGTTGAAATCTTGACATTGCTCAAAAATAAATAATTAGAATTTTATATTATTTGGGGGCTGGGGTAGTGTGATATAGCGGCGTTTAAAACTGGCTTTGTGCGAATAAGTTCAAAGAATAGAAGATGATACCAAGATAAACAATAGGATAAATACCGAGCTTAGCCTTTAAAATGGCAGGATCTTGAATAGATCCTCTTTAAGTTATTGAAATTTTGCCTATTTTGTTTTTAAAGATTATATCTTATAATCCTAATTACTTTTTTTTGAAAATAGTACTGGGTAGCAATGAAAAAGATAGAAATTGATGACGAACTTTACCGCTATATTGCTAGCGAAACTAGACATATCGGTGAAAGCGCTTCAGATATTTTAAGGCGTCTACTGAAGCTCGATGCCAAACAGCCCGTACAACCAGTCGTTGTCACTGAGTCAGTACAAGTACCTGTTATTAAACAGGAAGCTGAACCTACACCTATAACACCAGCAAAAAATCCGATCCGTGAAATGCGAGAACTGCTGTTATCTGATAGTTACGCAGAAAAAACAAAATCAGTTGATCGTTTTTTACAGATCCTTTCTACGTTATATAGCCTAGATAGCGCTACTTTTACTCAATCTGCTGAAACAGTACATGGACGAACACGCATCTATTTTGCTGGTGATGAACAAACATTACTCGATAGTGGACGTCATACAAAACCGCGCCATATTTCAGGCACGCCGTTTTGGGTTATCACTAACTCGAACACAGAGCGTAAGAGAACGATGGTACAAAGCATCATGCAGGATATGCAATTCCCTGCAAATGAGATTGATAAGGTGTGTGGAACTATCTAACCACTATTGTTAATTGATGCATTGCAAAGGCTTTTGTTTAAAGCGTGATTGTGATGTCAAATAGGAGAAGATTTGTGGCAATTCATCCAAGAGCAGGGCAGCATACTCGTCAAAGTGATCTGATTAATGTGGCGCAATTAACGTCTCAATATTATTCACTTAAACCACAAGCTAGCAATAACGCTCATCGTGTGAAATTTGGTACATCTGGTCATCGTGGAAGTGCAAATCGCCATAGCTTTAATGAAGCACATATTCTGGCAATTGCGCAGGCTATTGCTGAAGTACGTGCTAAGAATGGAGTAACAGGGCCATGTTACGTGGGTAAAGATACTCATGGACTGTCAGAGCCTGCATTTATTTCTGTTTTAGAAGTACTTGCTGCCAATAAAATTAAAGTGATTATTCAAGAAAATAATGGCTATACACCAACACCGGCAGTCTCTTTCTCTATTTTGACATACAACGAAGCACATCAAGATATTGCTGATGGTATCGTGATCACTCCATCTCATAATCCACCCGAAGATGGCGGTATTAAATATAATCCATCAAATGGTGGACCTGCTGATACCGATTTAACTTCAGTGATTGAAAAACGTGCCAATGAACTGCTTGAGAACAATTTAGCAGGGATCAATCGTCTTTCTTATGATGAAGCATTAGCAAGTGGTTATATTCAAGCACAAGACTTAATTATGCCTTATGTCAAAGCGTTAGGTGACGTTGTTGATATGCAAGCAATTAAGAAAGCGGGCTTAAAATTAGGTGTTGACCCATTAGGCGGTTCAGGCATTGAGTACTGGAAACGTATTGGTGAGTATTATGATCTTGATCTTGAATTAGTTAACGATCAAGTTGATCAGACATTCCGTTTTATGACGCTTGATCACGATGGTGTTATTCGTATGGACTGTTCATCACCATGGGCAATGGAAGGCTTATTACAATTACGTGATAAATTTGATTTAGCCTTTGCTAACGATCCTGATTACGATCGCCATGGTATTGTGACACCTTCTGGTTTAATGAATCCTAACCACTATTTAGCGGCTGCAATTAACTATCTTTTCCGTCATCGTCCACAATGGGCTAAAGATGTAAAAGTGGGTAAAACACTGGTTTCAAGTGCAATGATTGACCGTGTTGTAGCAGATTTAGGTCGTGAATTAGTTGAAGTGCCTGTTGGCTTTAAATGGTTTGTTCAAGGCTTATTTAGTGGTAAGTTTGGCTTTGGTGGTGAAGAGAGTGCAGGTGCATCTTTCTTACGCTTTAATGGTAAACCTTGGTCAACTGATAAAGACGGTATCATTTTATGTCTGTTGGCTGCTGAAATGAAAGCAGTAACAGGTAAAGATCCGCAAGAGCATTACAACGAATTAGCACAACGTTTTGGTTCACCAAGCTATAACCGTATTCAAGCATCAGCAACCCATGAACAAAAAGCGTTGTTATCACGTTTATCACCTGAAATGGTGACTGCAAGCACCTTAGCAGGTGATCCAATTACTGCACGTTTAACACATGCATCAGGTAATGGTGCATCTATTGGTGGCTTAAAAGTAATGACCGATTACGGTTGGTTTGCGGCTCGTCCTTCTGGCACTGAAGAAGCCTATAAAATTTACTGTGAAAGCTTCCGTGGCCCTGAGCATCGTGAATTAATTGAAAAAGAAGCCATTGAAATAGTAAATAATGTTTTTGCTAACAAATAAGTTAGTACAATAAACTATTTATATAGAATAACACTCTACCTAAAGGTAGAGTGTATTTTTTTAATTATTGAATATTTTTAGATCACAGCATTGATATCCATCATTGAGGTTGATTTAGAATTAAAAATAGAGTGGATAATCAATACAATGCAAAATAATTTTGTTTTACGAAGTGTACGTTACATGCTGGATCTAAGTGATGCACATGTTGTTGAAATCATGAAACTGGCTGATTTCACAGTCACAAAAGAGTTAGTAAATAGTTGGCTGAAAAAAGACGATGAGCCTGAGTTTGTTGAGTGTGACGATAATGCGATGGGGCATTTTTTAAATGGTCTAATTTTTTATCGTCGTGGCAAAGATGAGAATTTTCCAGCACCTGAAGTTGAAAAACGTATAACCAATAATATTATCTTAAAAAAACTGCGTGTCGCTTTTGAGTTAAAAGATGTTGATATTTTAAAGATTTATGAGCTTGCAGACTTCCGTGTTTCTAAGCCAGAACTCAGTGCAGTATTCCGTAAGCCTGGACATAAAAACTATCGTAACTGTGGCGATCAACTCGTGAGATATTTCCTTAAAGGGTTAACCGAAACCCTACGCGGTAAAGGCAAAACGGTTAAGAAATAAAGTTTAGGGTATTTTAAGATATAAAATTCTCTATTTATTAAATAATACCCCAAAATTGGTTTTCGATTTTGGGGTATTTTTTTATGGTATTAACTGGCGAAAGAATGAATTTACTGCTAATGTAGTATTACTAAGTAATACAATGTAGGAAGGATTTATGGCTCGAGTAACTAGTGTGACTTTGGGTGAACACTTTAATGGCTTTGTTGGTGAAATGATCAACTCAGGACGTTATGGAAATACCTCTGAAGTAATAAGAGACGCTTTACGTATGATGGAAATTAGAGAAGAACGGATCCAAATAGTTCGTAAAATGGTGCTAGATGGTGTGAATTCACCAGAAAGTAAAAATAACATGGATGATATTTTTGCAAGAGCTGAAAAGGATTTAAATGTATAAACTTTCTGAGTTAGCAGAAGAAGATATTTATCAAATTGCGCGTTATACCATACAACAATTTGGTGTAATTCAGGCAAAGAAATATCATGATGACTTGAAACGGACATTTGAGCTACTTGCTAGAGCTCCCTGGATTGGGCGAGAGTGTAGTTGGGTGTGTAATGGTATGAGACGATTGGAGTTTAAAAAACACTCAATTTATTATCTACCAAAGAATAATACCTTATTTATTGCTCGCCTTATTCACCATTCAATAGATGTTGATTCTCTTGATTTTCCTGAATAAATATTTAATTATTCACTGTTGAATATATTGTTCATCATAATACTATTTAGCAGTGGATCTGTATTTTTAGCAGTAAACCTCATTCTCGAATATCTCATATCTCCTCACCGATTTGATTTTTTTCCTTTCTGATAATATATGGCTGAAATTATTTATTATGAACTTAATTAAGTAAAAATACTGATCTTACTTTGTTAATAACTATGTCATTTTTGTTTCTTTTTTGTTTTCATTATGAAATTTAATTACATATCAAGCAAAATAAAGGTGATTTTTCGCACGAATTAAGTGGTCTGATCAGTAGTAAAATTTCATCAAATGAGGTAAAATTTCAGTCATCAAATTAATCTCTATACAGGAGAGCACTATGCCAGCTTATAACGAATATACAAAAAAACATGTTTTAGCCCGTCGTACTGGTGCTGTTGCGCTAGGTGTTGTGGCATTTCCTGTTATGATTTTTCATCCTAAACGCACACAATTTTATAGCTATATACACCGTGTATGGTCTAAAACAAGTGATAAACCCGTTTGGTTGGCAAAATCAGAAGTGGCACTAAATAGTCACAAATAACAGAATATTAAGATAACGCCTGCAAAAGTAGGCGTTATTCTTATCCCTCTTTAAGCACTTTTTTGGTGCTACCTTCTTGTTTTTCCTTATCTGTAAATAACCTTCAATTTTTACGTTACAATAAACAGTAATGAGTCATTTAAACGAAGGCGATTCATCTATTGCTATTTATCTTATTGTTAGATAAATAGTGGCATTCGTGATAACAGGGAAATAAATGAAATGAAGAATACTGATCTGGAATTAGTGATTAATGAGAAGTTAAGCATTGAAAACTTTCAAGATTATGCACCTAATGGACTTCAAGTCGAAGGACGCCCTCATATTCAAAAAATAGTAACGGGTGTAACGGCAAGCCAAGCATTACTTGATGAAGCTGTACGATTAAACGCGGATGCAATTTTAGTACACCACGGTTACTTTTGGAAAAATGAGCCTGTTGTTATTCGCTCAATGAAGCGTAATCGCTTAAAGACATTACTTTGTAATGACATTAATCTTTTTGGTTATCACTTGCCGTTAGATGCTCACCCAATCTTAGGTAACAACGCTCAGTTAGCGTTAAAAATGGGCGTTAAAGTTGAAGGTGAAATATTACCTTTAGTGCCTAAAGGTGTGTTTGATTTACCTTTAACACCTCTTGAATTAAAAGCACGTTTAGAAAAAGCATTACAACGCAATGTATTGCATTGTGGTGATAATGCACCTGAAACTATTCGTAATATTGCTTGGTGTACAGGCGGCGGACAGGGCTTTATTCAAGATGCAGCAGAGCAGGGGGTGGATGCTTTTGTGACTGGTGAAGTTTCGGAACAAACTATTCATATCGCAAGAGAAATGGGCGTTCATTTTTTTGCAGCAGGGCATCATGCGACAGAGCGTTATGGTATTAAAGCATTAGGTGAATGGCTTGCTCAAACACATCACTTCGATGTGACATTTGTCGATATTGATAATCCAGCATAAGCCTATTTATTCTTATCCTATAAGCTATCTCTCTAATTAAAGAGAGATAGCTTTTTGCTTATTACTACTTATTACTCATTAAGCTGAATGGGTAATGGGCTTTGTAATTGTTGCAGATTATCGCATAGCCAAATTAACTGTAATAAAGCTTGTGGATCTCGTGTCGTTAATGTCAGATAACGAGCTAATTGGTTGGCAATTAATGTCATTCCTAAATCGTCAGCAGTATGCTTGCTTATCTCTAACTGCTCTTTTTGCATTTCAGAAAGCAATTCTCTCCCAGTACATGCTTGGGCTTCTAATACTGACAAAATAGGGCGACAGAATTTTTGTGCCAAGGTCGGCTCGCTGTGATGCATCGCCGTTTGTTGTTTACGTTTAGCCATATATTCTTGAATACGGCTAATAAACTCAGACTGTTTTTTCTTACGCGGAAATTGGTCAAAATCGAGATAAAACAGTTCAATACCTTTTGTCGTTTTAAGCCAAATGGTCGTTGGCAATAAATCCATATTTAAATCACGTCGAACAGGCTGTACCGTGACTGCAACTATCTCTAATTCTCGTTTAGTGAGATAACGTAATTCTTCCAGATTATTTTGCATCGTTCCTTCCCAATAAAGACGTAAGAAGGCTGAATTGTCATGATTATCTGAAACATCCCAAATAACGCACTGTTCTATTTCATACCAAATTAATGGCTTATAGCTTTTGATATGTAAGACGAGAGGTGAAAGAAATCCTTCAGGTTGATTAGCAAAATAGTCCGGCAACGCTTGCCAATTGTTGATCCCTAATTCAGTTTGTAGATTTTGGTAATCCGTAATATCAAGAAAATCAGTTTGGCTTTGAGCAAAACTTTCGCCAATAGTCGCCAGTTTTCCTTCATCAGAAATACGAGGCTCTTGTAATAAAAAAGGGCGGCGCATTAACTTATCGGATGTTTGTTTCCATAACGATAAACTATTCCAAACACTATAACGGTTAAACAGAGTATCAAGTTGATTAGGGCGTGCTTGTGTCGCTTGTAAGAGCTGCTTCTCTTCTCTATCCCAAAAGGTAAAGGTTGCTCCTAATGCACCACTTTGTGCTGTCCACCAGTTTGCACCAATTGGAATCAGCGAGAGACTCGTTTTTTTATCGTCATATTGACGACGAAGTTGTCCTCGTAATACTTTTAACTGTTCAGGTGTCGCATTGGATAATTGGAATAGATAGGCTGAAATATGAGCCAATAAGCGCAAGACATTGCTTTCATCCATAGTGAAATGTCTTTCTGCCAATAGTTTGACTTGGGTGCTTAATGTTCGCAAATAAGACGCTAAACGAGGTAAACCCTCTGCTCGAGCCGACATATTCAATAAGTGCAACTGTGTGGCACTGCTTAAGCTGATATGTGATAACCCTTGGCGTAAGAGATCATAAATAAACTGTTCAATGGTTGTTATTAACGCTGACTCTTCATCATTAAGAGGGCGTTTTGAAGATTGCACAATGATTAAATCTTCAGGCCAAACCCAAGGTTGAGCATGTTGTTCAAATATTTTAGCCACAATAGCAAGGTGGAATGCTTTTTTCTGTGAGTCAGAAAAAGGCGATAACATGCCATCGTAACCACTACCTTGTAAGAAAATAACAGGCTCATCAACATCAGTGAGTTGAATTTTTAACTGTGTCCCTGTATCTTCTAAATTTAATGTTGTTGTTTCCCACTGCTCAACTAATTTAATGGCCGCACGACAGGCGGGTTTTCCTGCTTTTTTGATTAATACTTCCGGCTCAAGAGCAAATAGCGTGGGTAACAGAGGGGCGATTTCAACCTGTTCAGTAATGGCTTCTGATGATGCTTCACCACTCTTATCGTCATTTGAATTATCAGCACTATTATTGGCTTGTAACCATAAAACGGCAGCTAAAATATGTTTACAACAACCTGATGCCGAACAATCACAACTGGCTTGTTGGATCCCCGCTTCATGTAAAACAACATTTTGTCCATCACTACTAAACTGCCCTGTATTGGCATCAGTGAGTGAAACTTTTTCGTTATCAACATCTTTTTTTGCGCGTCTTAATAATCCTGCATTAGCAAATACAGTGAGCGCGTCTTCATCGTAATGAAAGTAAACAGTTTGCCAACTCATTGCATTACCTCTGCCAACCATTGTGCGAAATGTTCAGGTGTTAACGCTGCAACTTGCATGCCTCTGTCTGCAAGTTTCTGAGCAATTGCAGAGTCATAAACAGGTTGAGCCTCATCATCAAGTGCTGCAAGCCCTAATAATTTAACTTGTTGGCTATTAAGGCGTTGTGTGCAATCTAATAAGCGGTTTAATGATCCACCTTCTTCAAAGTCACTGATAAGTGAAATAACCGTACGTTTAGGATTTTTGACTAAGCTTTCGCAATATTGCATTGCACCTGCAATATCAGTACCGCCTCCCAATTGTACAGTCATTAAAACTTCAACGGGATCGTCTGCTAAATGTGATAAATCGACAACTTGGGTATCAAAAACTACTAAAGAGACATTAACAGCAGGTAATGAAGCTAAAATACTGGCGCAAACAGCGGCATACATAATTGAGCTAGACATTGACGCACTTTGGTCAACACAAAGAATAACATCCCATGGAAAGTGCTGTTGCATCCGTGAGTTAAAATAAGGTGTTTCAATGACTAAACGGCGATTTTGAGTATCGTAATGTTTTAAATTCGCCGCAATAGTTGCGCGCCAATCAAAGTTGCGACTATTTGGTACTAAAGAGCGTCTAAAACGGTTACGGCGACCTGTTAATGATTGGCGAAAGTTATTGCGAATTTGACGTAAAATATCATCAACCACTTTACGAATAATGGTTTTAACCGCATCTCGTGTTTCTTCACTCATGCGTCCGCGTAAGCTTAATAATGTTTTAGCTAATGCTTTTGTTGGCTCCATCGCTTTTAACGTATTGGGATCTTTAAGAAAGCTACTAATTTGATAGCGTTCAATCGCCTGTGATTGCATGCGTTCAAATGTGCTATTAGGGAATAGCTTACGTGCTTGATTAAGCCAGTTCACCGCGGTGAGTTGAGAAGCATCGAGTGATCCATGACGTCCTCGCTCTTGGCGTAATCCTCGGCGTTGATATTCACGGCGATAGAGAAAATCGAGCGTGCGCTCCACTTTTAAATCATCAGCATTAAAAGTGGCTTGCCCTAGAGCATCATCAGCATATTGCCCTAAAATCAGACGCCAGCGTTTTGCTTGTTTTATTTTATCTTCAGGCATATCGTCATTATGCTGACTCATGAGTCGTATCTCCTTTCTCTATTTTCTTAGCATCAAACCAAGAAAGCATGCCTTGTTCCATTATTCGCTGTTGTAATTTTTGATTGAGCTTGCTGGCTTCAATCATCTGTTTGGCGCTAAAGTCTGACTGCCACAAAGATAACGCTTGCGTATCTAAACCAATATCGTTGGCAATATATTGTGCAAGCTCTGCATTTTGTTTGGGATTAAGTTGGCTAAAGGCAAAACGCAGATCAGGTAAGATCTGAATAAATCGTTCTTCATCCCATTGCTGTAACAAAGTATTTAAGTGATCGACTAATAACGGTAAGCGAATAACTAGCTCTGGTGCAGTTCGCATCATCCCGACAAAATAACCAATGGCATGTTCGGGAGAACTGCCTGTGCTAAAGGTCGTATTTAGCGCGGTGACCAACGTATTTTCGTCAATATATGAACCTAAATAACGTAATGCATCTACCGCACCTTTTAATAAAGGCACGGTATCTAATTGACCATCAAGACGATTGAGTTGCTGATAGAAATCACTTTTATAATCATGCTGATTATTGAGTGATGGCATAAATTCAATCAATTCACGCAAAGAGAGCAGAGCTTGTAAATTGCTTTCTTGTTGTTGCTCATCACCTTGAGCCAGTTGTTCTAAACAAAAGAAAGCTTGAGGAATAACTTGATGTAGACGATTTTCAAGTGAAAGCTCATCCGTAATATCAAGATATTGGCGACCTCGCCATAAATGGATCAGTTTATGTCCACATTGAGTGAGTGACTCAAGACGAAAATCTTGCTGAATATAGCTATCTAACAGTTTAAAGAGTGATGGTATGCGCTGGTGAAGCCCAATTAATGCTGCTTGGATTAATAACGTGACTGCACTTTGGCTTGAACGGCTTTGCCCTTGTTCTTCAAGCTGTTTTTCCATTGATAACAGCTTACTTAGGGCGATGGCTTCAAGTTGAGAGCCTTTCTCTGATAATGAAATCAGTTCGCCTTCCACATTGGGTGTCCAAGCGTATTGCCACTCTTCAAATAGCAGATCTAATTGATGACCAGAAAGAAAATCAGGGCCATTTACACGGTGTGCAAAATGGATCTCTAAGAAAGCCAATAAATGTAAAAAGCGACTTCTTAAGCGATGTTGCGGGTTACGGTAAACATCACATTTAGTGGTTTTTGCTAATGTATCATCCAGTTTGAAACGAAAAGCTTTAGCTCGTTCATAGGTTTCATTAACTAAAGGAGGCGTTGCTGTACCTAATGGAATTTTACCTAAGAGATAGCCTGAAAAGCAGGTTTTAATTTCAGTCCATAACTCGCTTTGGCTATCATCTAAACTGACCTTAATAAAGGCACTTTGTAAACCATCGAGTAAATCATAGCGACCTGTACCTGCATGATCTCTTAGTAAAGCGAGGCGTAAACTCTGCTCTGCTGCGAGTTTTACAGCTAAATAGCTAGGTGGATTATCAAATTGTTTTTCTCTGATCGCCTGAGCTACTGAGCTTAGAAAAGCAATCCCCATTTTATTGCGATAAACTTGAGTTGGTTGTTTTGCTGCATCATTATTCTCTGATTTATCATGATGTTGTTGCATTAAACTTTGCCAGGCTTGTTGATAAAATGCGGGTGATGGCATGCCTGAAGCATAACCATTAAGTGCATCTAATCTGTCAAAACTGTAGCGAATAAGCCAAGCTTGTTCATTTTCACCCATTTTTTGCATTTTAGTGAATTGCTTTTGTTCTGTGCTAGAAATGGCGAAAGATTGAGATTGTGAATGTGCTAAACCTTCAATTAATGCAAGAGTATGGAATCCCCCAGTGACGATTAAAATTTTGGCATTGGGCTCTTGTTGTTTGATGGCTTGAATATGAGTGAGCATATGTGCTTCACGTTGTGAAGAGCCTTCAGATTCAAGCACTTCAGGTTCATAATCAAGTCGTGCTAGTGCGCACCAAATAAAGGTGTCATTAAACAGTGTTTGCCAATCTGCTAAGGCTTCAATATTGCGTAATTCAAAAAGATGCTCCCAAACATCATCATGATCACGACAGTGGCATTTTTTGGCTAATTGCGCGATAAACTGGCTATGTGCTAAATAACGTTCTTTTTGTAAGCTACGACTCTGTGAATCACTATATTCTTCGTTATTAACTTGTGCAGCCCAAGGTAAATCGATAAAACGTGTTTTGGCATTGATGCGCAAACCACCCCGCAAAGCTTGCCATTCAGGCGAATATTCACAAAATGGGAAATAGGCAGAGTGTAGTGATTTCTCACGATCTTCTTGGTTTCCATCATTATGCAAATACTCTGCTTGTCCCATAATCGCAACAGGAGGCAGGGTATCTTTATCTGTTAGGCTAGGAATAAGCGAATTAAAAGTATCTGGACCTTCAATTAAAATATAATCAGGTTTTACAGAATCAATTAATGATAAAACTGCATAAGCACAAGCAGGGCTATGGTGGCGTACAGGGGCAAAATAGAGATGTTGTTGCTGTAACGACGTCCATTTCAGTCGTGCTTGGTCAATTCTTTCTGGTAAAGGTATTGAAGGTAGCGTCACCGTGTCGATCCCTTTTCTGGGTGAAAAGGCAGAGTGAGTTAACTCTGCCTTTAATAGATAAATAACGTATTTTAATGCGTAGCCACGAGTCTTAGCGTTTTATTGCCAAAACTCTTTTGATGCATCAAAGAAAGCTTTCCACTCTTTACTGTTTCTTGCTCTCTCTCTGGCTACGTTGTCCATGTAATAACGAATACGTTTGATATCATCAGCATTGTCTTTTAATACAACACCAATTAGTTGGCGGGCAATTGCACCCGCATTCATTACGCCATCACCTAAATAATGTGCTTCTAAAGCACAAGCATAAGCAATGTTCACGGCTTCTGCGGTTGACATAACCGCATCAGGTGTTTTGATATTGCCACCATCTTTCGTATTACCTGAACGCAACTCTTGGAATGTTGTGACCAGTAATTCCACAACATCTGCGGGTACAGTGACTTCATTTGCTAAAGAGCCTAATTCATTTTCAAGCTGTGATTGGATTAAGCTAATTTCAAATGCAGGATCACGAATAGGTTTCACGGTTTCAAAGTTAAAACGGCGCTTTAATGCAGCCGACATTTCATGAACACCGCGATCACGTAAGTTTGCTGTACCAATAAGGTTAAATCCCGGTTTTGCACTAATACGTGCACCATCACCCATTTCAGGGATCATCAATTGTTTCTCTGACATCAAGGAAACCAGCACATCCTGAATTTCAGGAGGGCAACGGGTTATCTCTTCAAAGCGAACAATTTTACCTTGCAACATACCTTGATAAAGTGGTGATCCCACTAAAGCGCGTTCTGTTGGGCCTTCTGCTAATAGCAATGCATAGTTCCAAGAATACTTAATATGATCTTCTGTTGTGCCGGCAGTGCCTTGGATAGTTAATCCTGAATCACCACTGATGGCAGCAGCAAAAAGCTCTGAGAGCATTGATTTTGCTGTACCAGGTTCACCAACCAGCATTAAACCTTGTTTACCCAATAATGTGACAATTGCACGATCAACCAATGCATCATCGCCGAAAAACTTAGGTGTGATGCCTAATGCATCATCACCTAAAATAAATTGGCGTACAGCACGAGGAGAGCGAAGCCATCCTTGTGGTTTAGGATTATTAGCATCAGCTTTTGTTAAACGCTCTAACTCTTGGGCAAATCGAACCTCAGCGCTTTCCCTAATTGCTTGTTGATCTGCGGGTGCTTTTTTAGCCATATTTTTTCCTAATTATCCCTATTCTTTACCAAGGTGTTTTCTTTTCCCATTCAGGATCAAATCCTGCACAAGCTTCAGCGACTTTTAGATAATCAGCATAGCTTTCTGCTAATAGAATGGGTGGTACATCTTTTAGCTCAACATTATTACGATCCCAGTAATCTTGCTGATTTTTTTCAAAGCTCAAATCAAATAAGACCGCTGGAATGTTTTCTTCTGGAACATAGCTACCACTGAAACCGATATTTACATAGTAGTTTAAACTAGAGAAGAATTTGTAATAGTGAGAGAACGAACCACCATCTTCAGCTGGTCCACGTTGATAGCCCATTTTGGTTAAAATGCCACGTAGTGTGAAGGTATCAGTGATCCAACCTTTTCTATCTTCAATCTCAGTCAGTTTTAGATCTAACTCAGGGATTTTATGTTCCATTTGTGAGAACAAGAATTTCACTTTGTAATCTTTGAAATGAGCCATCCATGCCTTACGTTCATCTTCATTAACCAATGCTGCGTGAGCAAGCTGGATCAACGAATCGTTTTGTAAAGTCACTTCATCATCTTTTAGATCAAGCAATGCACCGTCATCAGAAGGACGGAATGTATTGATAACCTTGCCATCTTTCACTTCTTGCCAAACCAGTTGTTCAATCAGTTTATGCATGATTGGGTGAGCTAAGATATATTCTTGCCAATCTGCGCTTAACCACTGACGTTGAGCACACATGGCTTCATATAAACGCACACTTTGTAGCTCAATAACTTGTTTAAGTTCTTTTTTACTTGAAGTGAAGAGTTTTTTCGCTTCTTTGATAAGCTCTGCATCGTCATTTTTACGTGCAGCAGGTAAGGCTTTAACTTCTTTACCTTCAGGATTAAACAAGACCAGTTTTTGTTTTGCATCCATCTTCGCGGTAAAGATACGCTCACCATATTCCAGTACTAATGTACCAGTATCATCAAAGCCTGCGGTTGGAATGGTTCTATCTGCTAATTCATCTGCACTCCAGCCATTACGCTCAGCAATTTGCGTGACTAAATTACGCGCTTTTTCTTGTACAGACGCGGTGCGATAGCGACGTGATAATGAAAGAAGAAGCTGAATGATAATAGGATCATTGCTTGATGCTACCGCATCAATCATGGCTTCAATTTGTGCACGGCGCTGATAGTGATCACGCATATAGTTACGTAATACAGATACTGCAACATGGCCTTCAATACCGCAAACCAGGGCAAGCATACCTTTATCACTAATGGCAGAGCCTAAATAACGACGTAGCACCTCGTTTTTAATCTCTTCAATCACTTGCTCTAAAGTATAGGTTTCATATTTAGCATAATATTCAGGATAACGTTTAGCCCAATCTTTGTATTGCGTTAAGCGAGAAGGGGCATTTTTTCGCGCTTCTAACATCGCTTCTTCAAGTGTTGGTCCTTTAATATCCTGAGCCACGAAGGTATGCAGAATAAAGCTTGAAAGTTTATGTTGGCTATCGGTAGAAAGCAGTCCGATATAACGTTGTAATAACGCGTTTCCTCCTGGCATTTTTAGTTTTACTGCCAGAATAATCCACCAACGAATAATCGCTGGATCAACTGCTTTTTTGTTTTCCCACGTTAATGCAGGAATAGCATCAAAGTTAAACCAAGCGAGGCTTGCAGGTGCTTTGGCTTTAAGACCTTTTTCAGCTTCAGCTAATAGCGTTTTTGGTGATAAATAACTTGAGATATCTTCACCAAGTTCCTCTAACGCTGTTAATAAAGAGGCTCGTACTACTTCGCGTTTCTCTTTTTTCAATAAGGCATTCAATGCAGGTAATGATTCTGGATTTTTTAAACGTGCCAACCACTCAATAGCGGTAACGCGAATTTCTTGTTTCGCAGAAGATAAACCTTCTTGAGCACTTGTATGAATATTTGGTAGTGTCTCAAGTAAATTCTGCGCTGAAACGCGGTGCATTTTATTTTCACCCAATGCCAGCTCCATAATTCGAGGCACGAATTGTGCTGGAATGGTAGGGAAACGACCTAATACTTTAATGCCTTGTGAAATTTCAAACTGGCGATAGCGACGCTCGCTTTGACTTGGCATTAAATTCAGCGCTTCAGCGATATAATCTGGATGTTGAGAGAAGAAAGGCCAAATTTGCTCTGGTCTACGGAAGCGTTTTAAACCATCTTCATAAGATTCTAAACATAATGCAGCAGTCAGGCGGGTTGCATTTTTAAAGTTGCAACGTTGCAGCACATCTTCAAGATGGCCTAATTCAATATCACTAAACAAGCGTTCAGGAATTTCGCCATTAAAATAATGAGAGGAGAAGTGTTCGGCATGTTGGCGATTATTCACTATCACACGTACAGCATGAAATAGAGTATATTCAGGTAAATTTAAAACACGATTTTTATGTTTAATGATTTGAATTTCATTTGATTGAATAGAGCCTTGTCCACTATTCAGTTTATCTACTATTGCACGACACTGTTTTTCATCAATTTTAGATAAATCTTTTAAATGGCGTTGTGCCCAATTATAAGTGTGTTTAGCCGTTTTATTTTCTTCAATTTCACGTTCAGCATTTTCTTTGGCTTTGACTAAGATCTCATTGAAGTTATTGACCATCATATCGCGAACGCTATCAGGTAATGGCGTGTCTTCTAATGGCGTAAAATCAGGAGTCTCAATGGCCTCTACGGTATTGGCATCTTCTGCAACATTAAAACGTAGTAGGGCGCTTTCAATACTTTTCATTACCGCTTTTGAGGTTTCATGTTTTAACGCTTCTTCTAGTACATCACGGTTTTCACCTTGGCGTGCAAATAAATCTGCTGCTTGAGTACGTTGTTTTGGCGTACCATTCATTAAAACATGGGTAAGATTTTGTTTAACAATTTCAGGCGGTAAGGTGACTAAAATTGGCTCTGCGGCTTTTTTAACGGTTTTTAAACTGCTGGTGGCAAGTAAAACGATAATATCGGCAAAGGTGTCGCGTAATACGGTATTCTTATTTAAGTAATTAATCAGTTCTACTAAGCCGTTAGCTGAAAGTTTTTCAATTAATTCTTTTCGGATAAATTCTTGATGCGTCATTAAATAATCAGAGAGATCATCTAATTCATAAATACGTTTAAGATTAGTGGCATAGTATTCAGAAATATCTTTTCTATCAAACACAGCAAATAAGGCATTTTCACCCGCAATATTCGCTTCTTGTTCGACCATATTAGCAATAAATGCCATATTCCAATGTTTACGGTGTTCTAAGTTTAGATTACGCGCATTTTCATAGGTGTTATAAAATACGTCAATAAGCAGATAAAGCACCCAAGATGGCACTTCTTTGGTTGTTATTTTGATATTGATATCTTGGCAAGCCGCAGCCAGCACTTTTCCGTAACGAGCCACTTGTTCTGCTGAAAAGCCATCACCGACTTTAGAATAGAGTTTGTGTCGAGCATTTAGCCCTTGCGTGATAATTTTACTGTATTTTCCTGTATTTACGCCATGTGCATACCACCACTCTAACGTACCGGGTTTATCAAAGTAAACGGCCGCTTTTGAAGCATCCAGCTTATTTAATTCAAAAAGCACTTCAGGGTTTTCACCTGTAAGGACATAATTTAATGCACGTTTAGGTAATCCTTCATCGAATACAGCAAGTAATACGAGGGATTCTTGGAGGTGTTTTTCAGTAATTGCGACGTCTTTTTTCCCAAAAATTGGAAAAATGTCTAAGATTTTTTTTATCACGCCAGTTCCTTAAGCTATGTATGGATAAACAGTTTTTTTTACCATGAAATAGCAATGCGAACAATTTGATTATCACTATCATAAATAAAGATAAGAGGTGTTATTGGTTAAATTAATAGAGATAAACGCTAAAAAATTTAACTGAACTTTATTAATATTCAATTTAGCTTTATATAAATAGGTATATTAGGAAAAAGTGCTGAAAATGAAGAAATGAGAATAAAGGTGTTTTTTGTTGAATTTAAAAAGATTAAGAATTGTCTGTTTAGCAAAATAAGCGTTAACCCTTAGCTAAATTGATTAAAAATTAACAGTAAAAAACGAAACTTAATATTGCTAGAAAAAATCCCGTACCTTTTATTCAGTGCGGGATCAATTTATTATTTTGTCGTTTGACGAGAAAAAGAGAGTAACAATGAACCTAGACTACAAATCAGTAAAGTGATTGCTAAACTTTGCCCCCATCCCGCAAGAGCAAGCCCGCCACCAATTAATAGATAGTAGAATAAACCTAATAATGCCCCCGCAGTGCCTAAACGATCTTTATATTGTGCTAATGCTGTGGCTAAAATATTTGGAATAGCAATGCCATAAGCCACAACACTGGCCATCATCGGAATAACAAAGCTAATGTGGTTACGTAATAAATAAACACCGACTGCACTTATCAACGCAATAAAACTCGCGAGTAATACTAATTTCTCACACTGCCAATGCTGGTTTAATAAGGCTTTATTAATATAAGAACCTATGCCCACACCTATTGCTAACACAATACCACTATAGCCAAAAGTACTTGCGCTATAACCTTGATTATCAAACATAAAAGGAGCCAATTGATAATAAGCAAATAGGCTGATATTAAAAAAGGCAATTAATAATACTGTTTTAGCAATTTGCTTATCCTTAAGCATGTTTATTGCAGTTTCTCCTAACGGTGCTGTTTTTACTGTTTTAGGGCGACTTTCAGGTAAAGCAAAAGTACTCCATAACAGTAAAATCATAGCGAGGAGGGCAAGGCCACTAAATACACCTTGGTAACCAGCATAACTCACTAATAATGAACCACTTAGCACCCCAATTGCTGGGCTTAGAGCGATAGCTGCCCCCATAACAGAGAAAACTTTAGCCAGTTCATCACCACTGTACACATCACGCATAATGGTTTGTGTGCCGACTGAGCCTACCGCAGCACCAAAAGCAGAGAGCATGCGCAGCCCAAGTAATACAGAAAAGTCATTGGTCATAAAAACGCCAAGGCAAGCAATAGCATAAATAAACAACCCAGCTAACATTGTCGGACGACGACCAATGACATCACATAATCGACCCTATATAATGACGCCCAATGCAAACGCAAAGAAATAGAGCGAAAGTGTTTGTCCAGCCTCGTTTGCACTGACATAAAAGCCGTTTGCAATATCAGTAAGTGCTGGGCTATAAATGGTTTCTGCAATTTGTGGAAACATCATTAACGCAATTGCTAACCATAAAGAGAGTTTTTTGTTCATCTTTTTTATCCTACATCCTTAAATCTTGATGAACAGAATACAGAGATAATGAATGTCTCGTTATATATATAAAGACATATTATATTTCAAATAGGACAAGTGATGGCTTGGCTTAATCAATACGACCACTTTGTGCCAGAAGAGCATCTTGCATCAGTCGTTGGTATTGCAGCAGAAATGGGAAAGCACGATTCAGGATTTCATTCTCATGATAGAGGGCAGTTATTATTTACGCAGTCAGGATGTATGCGAATTACTTTGGCCTCCCGCGTTTCTGTATTACCTCCCATGAGGATTGCGTGGATCCCCCCAAGAGTTGAGCATCGAGTCGAAATGTATGCCTCTGTTGGATATCGTTCAGTTTATATTAGTGAAGAATTTCATGATAATTTTCCAATTGAGAGTGAAATATTAACAATTTCACCTCTTTTACGAGAAATATTAGAGCGAATTTCCATTGCTGATTTTGATACTCAATGGGAAGAAGGGCGCTACGCTAATCTATTGGCAGTTTTCTTTGATGAAATCACTCAGGCACCGCGACAACCCAATCATTTATTTATGCCTAAAGATAGACGGCTAAGTCGTTTATCCTTTGATGATTTACCGCCAGCATTACAAGAAATGGCAAAGTTCGTAGGGGCGAGTGAAAAAACGATCACACGCTTATTTTACAAAGAAACAGGACTGAGCTATCAACAATGGCGCCAACAATGGCGGTTAATGAAAGCCATTGAGTTGTTAGCTACCCATCATCGCTATATTGATATTAGCCAGATATTAGGATTTGCCAGTGATAGTGCCTTTATTACCTTTTTTAAAAAAATGACAGGGCAAACTCCGCAAGAATATTTAAAAAGCTGATTAGATTTTGTTGATAATTTTAAAACATAAAGCCCCGATTTAAACGGGGCTTAGCAAGATAAATAATTAATAAAACTCAATTATTTCTTTTTAATTTCACTTTTGAAATCGCGCTCATCATAACCAGTATAAAGCTGACGAGGACGCGCAATTTTCAGACCATCTTCGTGCATTTCATTCCAGTGAGCAATCCAACCAATTGTACGTGCAATAGCAAAAATAACCGTAAACATATTGGATGGGATACCTAACGCTTTAAGGATAATACCAGAGTAGAAGTCAACGTTAGGGTACAGTTTTTTCTCAATAAAATACGGGTCGTTTAGGGCAATACGTTCTAATTCCATTGCCACTTCAAGTAAGCTGTCATTGAGGTTTAATTCTTTTAACACTTCATGACAGGTTTCACGCATTACTGTTGCACGAGGATCGTAGTTTTTGTAAACACGGTGACCAAAGCCCATTAAACGGAAGGAGTCATTTTTATCTTTTGCACGTTTAATAAATTCAGGAATGTGTTCAACCGTTTTGATCTCTTCCAGCATACGCAGACAAGCTTCGTTAGCACCACCGTGAGCTGGCCCCCAAAGTGACGCGATCCCTGCTGCGATACAGGCAAATGGATTTGCACCAGAAGAGCCCGCAGTACGTACAGTCGAGGTTGATGCATTTTGCTCGTGATCTGCGTGAAGGATGAAAATTCTATCCATTGCACGTTCAAGTACTGGATTAACAACATACTCTTCGCATGGTGTTGCAAACATCATATGCAAGAAGTTACCTGCATAGGAGAGGTCATTTTTTGGATAAACAAAAGGTTGGCCAATCGAGTATTTGTAACACATCGCTGCCACTGTTGGCATTTTTGATAGTAGGCGATAAGCCGTGATATCACGGTGAACTGGATTACTGACATCCAATGCATCGTGATAGAACGCAGCTAAAGCCCCTGTAACACCACACAGTACGGCCATTGGGTGTGAGTCACGACGGAACCCATTGAACAGTCGGGTGATTTGTTCATGGATCATGGTGTGACGAGTTACTGTGGTTTTAAATTTATCGTATTGCTCCTGTGTCGGTGCTTCACCGTACAGTAGGATATAACAGACTTCCAAGTATGTTGATTCAGTCGCTAATTGCCCGATAGGGAAACCACGGTGAAGTAAGATACCGTTATCACCATCAATAAAAGTGATTTTTGACTCACAAGAGGCGGTTGAGGTAAAGCCGGGATCATAGGTGTAATAACCTTTGGAGCCGAGAGTACGAATATCAATAACTTTGGAACCGAGTGTAGGGGATAGAACGTCCAAGTCTACAGATGTTTCAGCAATCGTTAGCTTAGCTTTGTTATCAGCCATTTATAATCTCCTTAGCGCTTATATGTCTCCTAACAATATCGAGGGTATCTTCATAAAGATGCACTTCGATAGTGAAACTATAGTTGATGTAAGGTACCCAGCCGAGTTTTATTTAGTGCCCGTAATGTCTAGGTCTATAGTGTGTCACTTATGTTAAGGAGCTTTTGATGTTATGTTTTTTTAGGTGCTTTTTTATGCAATGCACTTAGAATTAGTACTGCTATCACTTTTACATAAGTTTGAGGTTTCTGGAAGCGTGTTTGCGCACAAAAAAAACATAAACATTAAAATAATGCAGTGAATGTAATAAAAATGTTGTGTATGTGTCAAAAATGATAACCATTTTTGCATCGGATGTATTAAATAGTGATCCCTCTCACTGTTCGAGGCAAATGTCGGGCACACAAGTTGTGTGGTAATTGTAATAATTTTGTGAAGCACTTATACTGCGCGCAGGTCTCCGGAACCGTTGTTGTATGGAGAACCAGCGTAACGAATCCACACTTTTTGTAAAATAGACGGATTTAACATTTTACTTAAAATGTGCCTTTGTACCCCATTCGCTGTTTGATTTCCATCCAGGTCCGGAGGAAGGAAAAATTATAAAAGCTGTGTGGGCATAAATTGTGAAAAAACAAAGACCTGTCAATCTGGATTTACAGACGATACAGTTTCCACTCCCTGCTATCGCATCGATCTTACATCGTGTCTCTGGGGTTATCATGTTAGTCGCAGTTGGCATCTTACTGTGGTTACTTGGCACCTCTCTCTCCTCTCCTGAAGGTTTTCAGCAAGCTGCTGAAATTATGACTGGCTTCTTCGCGAAATTTATTTTGTGGGGCATCCTAACGGCATTGGCATATCACATTTGTGGTGGTATTCGTCATATGTTAATGGACTTCGGCTTTATTGATGAAACCTTGATTGTAGGTCGCAACTCAGCGGCTGCATCAATGGTTATTACAGTTATTTTATCAATATTGGCGGGGGTATTAGTATGGTAAGTAATTCTTCTACTTTAGGCCGTACTGGCATACAGGATTGGTTATTCCTTCGTGCCTCAGCCATTATTATCGTTTTATATGTTCTTTATCTTGTGGGATTTATTGCTACAACAGAAATAACCTATGAGGTATGGCGTGGGTTCTTTAGCTCATCCTTAACCAAAGTGTTCACCATCTTGACCCTGCTTTCTATTCTTATTCACGCGTGGATCGGAATGTGGCAAGTGTTAACGGACTATATTAAACCGCTGGCATTACGCCTGACTTTACAACTGATTATTGTTGTTGCGCTGTTGGTTTATCTTATTTATGGAACAATTGTGGTGTGGGGTGTGTAATGAATCTGCCAGTAAGAGAGTTTGATGCCGTTGTTATTGGTGCAGGTGGTGCTGGTATGCGTGCCGCTTTACAGATTTCTCAAATGGGTCTGTCTTGTGCACTGATTTCTAAAGTTTTTCCTACTCGTTCTCATACTGTTTCCGCTCAAGGTGGTATTACAGTTGCACTGGGTAATACCCATGAGGATAACTGGGAATGGCACATGTACGATACGGTAAAAGGTTCCGACTATATTGGTGACCAAGACGCTATCGAATATATGTGTAAAACCGGCCCTGAAGCAATTTTAGAGCTAGAACATATGGGACTCCCATTTTCTCGCCTAGATGATGGTCGTATTTATCAGCGTCCATTTGGTGGTCAGTCAAAAAACTTTGGTGGTGAACAAGCTGCACGTACAGCTGCTGCCGCTGACCGTACTGGGCACGCATTGTTGCATACCCTTTATCAGCAAAATTTAAAAAATCACACAACCATCTTTTCAGAGTGGTATTCACTGGATTTAGTGAAAAATCAAGATGGCGATATCGTTGGTTGTACTGCAATTTGCATCGAAACGGGTGAAGTCGTTTATTTCAAAGCAAACGCTACGATTTTAGCTACTGGCGGTGCAGGTCGTATTTACCAGTCAACCACAAATGCGCATATCAACACAGGTGATGGTGTGGGTATGGCTGTTCGCGCAGGTGTTCCTCTGCAAGATATGGAAATGTGGCAATTCCACCCAACGGGTATTGCGGGTGCGGGCGTATTAGTGACTGAAGGTTGTCGTGGTGAAGGCGGATATCTGTTAAATAAAGACGGTGAACGCTTTATGGAACGTTACGCACCGAACGCCAAAGACCTTGCCGGTCGCGATGTGGTTGCGCGTTCTATTATGATCGAAATTCGTGAAGGTCGTGGTTGTGATGGTCCTTGGGGTCCTCATGCGAAATTAAAACTCGATCATCTGGGTAAAGAAGTTCTTGAGTCTCGTTTACCAGGTATTCTTGATCTTTCTCGTACTTTCGCACACGTTGACCCAGTTAAAGAACCAATTCCTGTTATACCTACTTGTCACTATATGATGGGGGGTATTCCAACAAAAGTAACGGGTCAAGCTATTCGTGTGAACGAGAAGGGCGAAGATGTCGTTATTCCTGGATTGTTCGCAGTAGGTGAAATTGCTTGTGTATCTGTTCATGGTGCAAACCGCTTAGGTGGTAACTCACTGTTAGACCTCGTTGTATTTGGTCGTTCAGCAGGAGTTCACTTAAAAGAGTCACTGATGGAACAAGGTACAATGCGTGATGCGAGCGATTCTGATGTTGAAGCCGCATTAACTCGCTTAAATCGCTGGGAAAACAACCGCTCTGGTGAAGATCCAGTTGAAATCCGTAAAGCGCTGCAATCTTGTATGCAACATAACTTCTCGGTATTCCGTGAAGGCGATGCAATGGCAAAAGGCTTAGAAGAACTGAAAGTTATTCGTGAGCGCTTACAAAATGCACGACTGGATGATAATTCAAGTGAATTTAATACACAGCGTATTGAATGCTTAGAATTAGATAACCTGATGGAAACTGCTTATGCCACTGCGGTATCTGCAAACTTCCGTACAGAAAGCCGTGGAGCTCATAGCCGTTTCGATTTCCCAGAACGTGATGATGCGAACTGGTTATGCCATACATTATATCAACCGCAAACCGAAACAATGACACGACGTGAAGTCAATATGCAGCCAAAACTGCGTGAAGCCTTCCCACCAAAAGTGCGTACATATTAATTAGCGGTGTTATTGAAGTTGCGGAGACTTAAATATGAAACTTGAATTTTCGATTTATCGTTACAATCCCGACGTTGATAATGCGCCGCATATGCAAGATTACACCCTCGAAGTTCCTGAAGGGCGTGACATGATGCTGTTGGATGCATTAATTCAATTAAAGGAAAAAGATCCTACCTTATCGTTCCGTCGCTCTTGTCGTGAAGGTGTTTGCGGCTCTGATGGCGTGAACATGAATGGTAAAAATGGTTTGGCTTGTATCACACCTATTTCATCTTTACAGAAAGGAAGTAAGAAAATTGTGATCAGACCGTTACCCGGTTTACCAGTAATTCGTGATTTAATAGTGGATATGACTCAGTTCTATACACAGTATGAGAAAATTCGCCCGTATTTAATTAATAATGGCAAAAATCCTCCTGCTCGTGAGAACTTACAGTCACCAGAACAGCGTGAAAAGCTTGATGGACTTTATGATTGTATCCTTTGTGCTTGTTGTTCAACCTCTTGCCCGTCATTCTGGTGGAATCCAGATAAGTTTATCGGACCTGCTGGATTGTTAGCGGCTTATCGTTTCTTGATTGATAGTCGTGATACAGAAACTGAATCTCGTCTTGATGATCTTAACGATGCGTTCAGTGTGTTCCGTTGTCATGGCATCATGAACTGTGTCAGCGTATGTCCTAAAGGACTTAATCCAACAAAAGCGATTGGTCATATTAAGTCAATGTTGTTAAAACGTAGTGCATAAAATAATAACCGCCCTAAAATAGTTAGGGCGGTTAATGGAAAAACTAAATTAGACGTTTGCGGTAAAAATAGTAAGGCACCTTTAAACACTGAAGACAGTGCTTAAAGGTTCCTTGAGAGCTAAAGCTCCATATTTAAAGAACCTGCGAGATAGCGGGTCATAAGAGAACCTTGCAATCGACACCGTTTAATCACGGTATTAGTTATCCACGGCGAACTAAAGCTGTATAGCTTAAGGGATCATAATGCAGAACGGCGCAATGAAGGACTGGCTAGAATCAACTTTTCTAGCAGGAGAGAATCAGTCTTACATAGAAGATATCTATGAAGATTACCTAACTGACCCAAACTCTGTTGACGAAAGTTGGAGAGAGATTTTTCAACAACTGCCCGCAAGTCAAGGCATAGAACAGTCGCATTCTCAAACCCGCGACTACTTCAGACGCCTCGCAAAAGAATCCACTCGATATCATACCTCGGTAAGCGATCCGGCAATGGACTCAAAACAAGTTAAAGTTTTGCAGCTCATCAATGCCTTCCGTTTTCGTGGTCACCAAAACGCTAATCTCGACCCACTTGGTTTATGGAAACAAGAATCTGTTCCAGATTTAGATCCCGCTTTCCATAATCTAACTAAAGAAGACTTTGAAGAAACTTTCAACGTCGGTTCTTTTGCTATCGGCAAAGAAACGATGAAATTAGGTGATTTATATGAAGCACTGAAACGCATTTACTGTGGTTCAATCGGTGCTGAATATATGCATATCACTAATACTGAAGAAAAACGCTGGCTACAACAACGTTTAGAATCAGTGAATGTTGCAGACCAATTCACTAAAGAAGAAAAGTTACGCTTCCTGACAGAGCTAACAGCAGCTGAAGGCTTAGAGCGCTATTTAGGCGCGAAATTCCCAGGTGCAAAACGCTTCTCTTTAGAAGGTGGTGATGCATTAGTTCCGATGTTAAAAGATTTAATTCGCCATGCAGGCAAACAAGACACTCGTGAAGTGGTTCTTGGTATGGCGCACCGTGGACGTTTAAACGTTCTGGTTAATATCCTAGGTAAAAAACCGGCTGATTTATTTGATGAATTTGCGGGTATTCATAAAGAGCATTTGGGAACAGGTGATGTTAAATATCACCAAGGTTTCTCGTCTGATTTTGCGACTGAAGGAGCGCAAGTTCACCTTGCATTAGCCTTTAACCCGTCTCACTTAGAGATTGTTAGCCCTGTTGTTATCGGTTCTGTTCGTGCTCGTCGTGATCGTTTAGATGAAGCGCGTAGCAATATGGTTCTTCCTATCACTATTCATGGTGATGCTGCTGTGACTGGTCAAGGTGTTGTGCAAGAAACCCTGAACATGTCTCAAGCGCGTGGCTATGAAGTAGGCGGTACAGTTCGTATTGTTATCAATAACCAAGTTGGTTTTACGACTTCAAATCCAAAAGATGCCCGTTCAACACAATACTGTACTGATATTGTGAAAATGGTTCAGGCACCAATTTTCCACGTTAATGCAGATGATCCTGAAGCAGTCGCTTTTGTAACTCGCTTAGCATTGGATTTCCGTAATACCTTTAAACGCGATGTGATGATTGATCTCGTTTGTTACCGTCGTCATGGTCACAACGAAGCTGATGAGCCAAATGCGACTCAGCCTCTGATGTATCAAAAAATCAAAAAACATCCAACTCCACGTAAAATTTATGCGGATAAACTGGTTGCACAATCATTGCTTGATGCCAATGATGTGACTGAACTGGTTAATCTCTATCGCGATGCGCTGGATCGTGGTGATTGTGTTGTTGAAGAATACCGCCCAATGGGTCTGCATTCTTACACATGGGAACCGTATTTAAATCACGAATGGAATGAAGAGTATCCACATAAAGTAGAGAAAACGCGTTTACAAGATTTAGCGCGCCGTGTGAGTACCGTTCCTTCAGAAATCGTGATGCAGTCTCGTGTTGAGAAAATTTATGCTGACCGTGCTGTTATGGCAGAAGGTGAGAAACTACTCGACTGGGGTGCAGCAGAAACATTAGCGTATGCGACTTTAGTTGACCAAGGTATCACCATTCGTCTTTCTGGTGAAGATGCGGGACGTGGTACATTCTTCCATCGTCATGCCGTTATTCATAATCAAACAAATGGCTCTGTTTATGTACCATTAGCTAATGTTCATAATGCTCAAGGACAATTTAATGTCTGGGACTCTGTATTAACAGAAGAAGCAGTACTTGCATTTGAATATGGTTATGCCACAACGGAACCTCGTGGTTTAACGATTTGGGAAGCACAATTTGGTGACTTCGCAAACGTTGCTCAAGTGGTTATCGACCAATTTATTAGCTCTGGTGAGCAAAAATGGGGTCGTATGTGTGGTTTAGTCATGCTGTTACCACATGGTTATGAAGGCCAAGGTCCTGAGCACTCCTCTGCACGTTTAGAACGTTATCTGCAACTGTGTGCAGAACAAAATATGCAGGTTTGTGTGCCATCAACTCCGGCTCAGGTTTACCATATGTTACGCCGTCAAGCGTTACGTGGTATGCGTCGCCCACTTATCGTAATGTCACCAAAATCACTGTTACGTCATCCATTAGCGGTTTCTGCATTGGATGAATTAGCAAATGGTAAATTCTTACCTGTCATTGGTGAAATTGATGATTTAAAACCTGCTGATGTGAAACGTGTTGTGATGTGTTCCGGTAAGGTTTACTACGATTTATTAGAACAGCGTCGTGCTAATGAGCAAAACAACGTTGCCATTATTCGTATTGAACAACTGTATCCATTCCCTCACGAAGATATTGCGCAAATTCTCGCACCTTATGCTCATGTAAAAGAGTTTATTTGGTGTCAAGAAGAGCCTCTGAATCAAGGTGCTTGGTACTGTAGTCAGCATAACTTCCGTGATGCTATTCCTACAGGCGCAACATTACGTTATGCAGGACGTCCTGCATCAGCCTCTCCAGCAGTTGGTTATACCTCTGTTCATCAGGAGCAACAAAAAGCTCTGGTTGAAGATGCACTGAAAGTTGAATAAATAAGGATAGAAAATGAGTAGTGTAGATATTCTAGTACCGGATCTCCCTGAATCAGTTGCTGACGCATCAGTCGCAACTTGGCATAAAAAACCTGGTGATAGCATTCAACGCGATGAAGTGCTGGTTGAAATCGAAACAGATAAAGTTGTTTTAGAAGTCCCTGCAAGTGAAGCAGGTGTTTTAGAAAGTATTCTTGAAGAAGAAGGCGCTACTGTTGGTTCACGCCAATTACTAGGCCGTATTCGTTTAGGTGATAGCACTGGCATTCCTGCTGATGTGAAACCTGCTCAAGATAGCACTCCAGCACAGCGTCAAAGTGCTGATATTGCTGAAAAAGGCAATAATGATGCCTTAAGTCCAACAGCGCGTCGCTTAGTGGCTGAACACGATATTAACCCTGCTGATGTGAAAGGTAGTGGTGTGGGTGGACGTTTAACTCGCCAAGATATCGAAGGTCATGTTGCGAATAAATCAACGGCACAACCGGTAGCAGAAGTTCCTCAAGCACTGTTATCTCACCGTAGCGAAAAACGTGTACCAATGACACGTTTACGTAAACGTGTAGCAGAGCGCTTGTTAGAAGCGAAAAATACCACTGCAATGTTGACAACGTTTAACGAAATCAACATGCAACCAATCAAAGATTTGCGTGCCCAGTATGGTGAAGCATTCGAAAAACGCCACGGTGTACGTTTAGGCTTTATGTCTTTCTATATTAAAGCGGTTGTTGAAGCACTGAAACGCTATCCAGAAGTCAATGCTTCTATCGATGGTACTGATGTGGTTTATCACAACTACTTCGATATCAGTATTGCAGTATCAACACCGCGTGGTCTGGTAACACCAGTATTACGTGATGCGGATGCAATGAGCATGGCGGATATTGAGAAAAACATCAAAGCGTTAGCGGTAAAAGGCCGTGACGGTAAGTTAACTGTTGAAGACTTAACAGGTGGTAACTTCACTATCACAAATGGCGGTGTTTTCGGTTCATTAATGTCAACTCCAATTATCAACCCACCACAAAGTGCCATTTTAGGGATGCATGCAATTAAAGATCGCCCAATGGCAGTAGATGGTCAGGTTGTTATTCTACCAATGATGTATCTGGCTCTGTCTTATGACCACCGTTTAATTGATGGTCGTGAGTCTGTCGGTTTCTTAGTAACCGTTAAAGAGATGCTAGAAGATCCAGCTCGTTTATTACTGGATGTATAGGTAATAAATATCGCTTTTAGGCAGGAGATGCTCCTCCTGCCTACTTAGCAACAGACACAAGCATCAAAGAAGTACAGTGTGTTCGTGAAGCCAGATTTCTCTGGCTTATAGTCAAAAAAATAAGAAAGCCCGACTTTCAACAAGATTATGGATAGAACATCATGAATTTACACGAGTATCAGGCAAAACAGCTTTTCACACGGTATGGATTACCAGCACCTGCTGGTTTCGCCTGCTCCACGCCGCGCGAGGCAGAAGAAGCTGCATCAAAAATCGGTCAGGGCCCTTGGGTCGTGAAATGTCAGGTTCACGCGGGTGGACGTGGTAAAGCGGGCGGCGTAAAAGTCGTTAAATCTAAAGAAGAGATCCGCGCATTTGCTGAACAATGGTTAGGCAAACGTTTAGTCACTTATCAAACAGACGCTAATGGTCAGCCTGTTACACAGATTTTAGTTGAAGCTGCAACTGATATTGCTAAAGAGCTTTATCTGGGAGCGGTTGTTGACCGTGGTACCCGTCGCGTTGTCTTTATGGCCTCAACAGAAGGCGGCGTTGAAATTGAGAAAGTGGCAGAAGAAACGCCAGAACTTATTCATCGCGCCATTATTGATCCACTGACAGGCCCTATGCCTTATCAGGGAAGAGAATTAGCATTTAAACTGGGTTTAAAAGGCAAGCAAGTTAGTCAATTTGCTAAAATCTTTATGGGATTAGCCTCTATTTTCTTAGAGCGCGACCTTGCTTTAATCGAAATTAACCCACTGGTTATTACTAAAGAAGACGATCTGATTTGTCTTGATGGTAAATTAGGCGTAGATAGCAACGCGTTGTATCGTCAACCAGAAATGCGTGAAATGCACGATCCTTCACAAGAAGATCCTCGTGAAGCACAAGCTGCACAATGGGAACTGAACTACGTTGCATTAGATGGCAACATTGGCTGTATGGTCAATGGTGCTGGTTTAGCGATGGGGACAATGGATATCGTTAAACTCCACGGTGGCGAGCCTGCAAACTTCCTCGATGTAGGTGGTGGTGCAACAAAAGAGCGCGTAACTGAAGCATTTAAGATTATTTTGTCAGATGAAAATGTCAGTGCTGTATTAGTCAACATTTTCGGCGGTATTGTTCGTTGTGACTTAATCGCAGACGGTATTATTGGCGCAGTTGAAGAAGTTGGCGTTAATGTTCCTGTGGTTGTTCGTCTTGAAGGAAACAATGCAGAGTTAGGCACCAAGAAATTAGCGGATAGTGGATTAAATATTATCGCTGCTAAAAGCTTAACTGATGCCGCGAAACAAGTTGTTGCAGCAGCGGAGGCAAAATAATGTCTATTTTAATCGATAAGAATACCAAAGTAATTTGCCAAGGCTTCACGGGTAGCCAAGGAACATTCCACTCTGAGCAAGCTATTGCTTATGGTACGCAAATGGTCGGTGGTGTAACACCAGGTAAAGGCGGTACTACGCACTTAGGTTTACCTGTATTTAATACAGTACGTGAAGCTGTTGAAGCAACAGGTGCAACTGCGACAGTTATCTATGTACCCGCACCATTTTGTAAAGATTCAATCTTAGAAGCGATTGATGCAGGCATCAAACTAATTATCACTATTACTGAAGGTATTCCTACGCTGGATATGCTGACTGTTAAAGTTAAATTAGATGAAGCTGGCGTACGTATGATTGGCCCTAACTGCCCGGGTGTTATCACGCCAGGTGAATGTAAGATTGGTATTATGCCAGGACACATCCACTTACCAGGCAAAGTAGGTATTGTATCTCGCTCAGGTACATTAACTTATGAAGCGGTTAAGCAAACAACGGACGTTGGCTTAGGCCAATCAACCTGTGTTGGTATTGGTGGCGACCCAATTCCGGGTTCTAACTTTATTGATATTCTGAAGCTATTCCAAGAAGATCCACAAACTGAAGCGATTGTGATGATCGGTGAAATTGGGGGCACCGCAGAAGAAGAAGCGGCTGCTTATATCAAAGATCACGTTACTAAGCCAGTTGTTGGCTATATCGCGGGTGTAACAGCGCCTAAAGGTAAACGTATGGGACATGCTGGTGCCATTATTGCTGGTGGTAAAGGCACTGCGGACGAGAAATTTGCTGCCCTAGAAGCTGCTGGTGTTAAAACAGTTCGTAGCTTAGCGGATATCGGCGAAGCAATTAAATCACTGATCAAGTAAGTAACAATTCTGTTAATAATTTCAGATTGATACTATTTTAAATGCCAGTTTTCTAAAAAGAAGCTGGCATTTTTTATTTCTAGTTTCATTTAATAGTCATATCAATAGCTGATATTGTAATTAACACATCAATATCCTACCTAAATTTACGCTAATAAATTGTTTTATATTGTTTTTTTCTTAAATTGATCTGTATTCAAAACATCATTTTTCTATTTATTTACTTTCTTGTAGAGCCTAAAAATAATGATATAAACCATAAATAAGTCTCCTGAATTGTTAAAAATAATATTTTAAATACGTGTTTTGAGTGAAAAAGAGTGTCGTTAGAAAAAATGAACACTTGTTTCATGTTGTTTTCAATATAAGTGCTTCTATAAATATCGTAATAACTAGCTTTAATTTTATACAAGGATCACGCTGTAAGACTGATTTTTGCTAAGAAAATAGACTTTTAAACATGTTAATGAATGCGTGGGGAAGAGGGGAAGGTAAGTTCTTTGATAGGAAAAAATACCTTTTTATTATGATAAAACATCAAAATGACGATTAAAGATGAATTATGACCTTCTTACCGTTATAAAAATTGATAATAAGACGTTCGTGAGGATCTCGAAAAGCACCCCATTTAGATAAGAGAATATAGTAAAAGAGTTTTTGTGTTTTTGCTCATTCCATTCAATAAATAACTTATTTTTATTGGGTATCTGATTGATTTTTATTGATATTTATTTTTATTGATAATAACGGATTCGTGCTTTATCAATTAAATACACATTTATTGCACTTCGTTTATTTAGAATAAAAAAGAAACTAAAAAAGAAATAACATTAGGAATGGATAATCAAGATCAGATTTTTTATATATCTTTATTAGATAAAATAATTAAGAGTATTTTTTTATATTTACATTTTTGTAAATTTCAACTTATTAATTAATAGATTATTTTTTTAAAATATTTATTATTTACCTGCAAAAAAATGAAATTGATATTAAAATTAATAAAACACAATTAAAAGTGTTTATTTTTAAGTCTTTTATGAAAATAAAAAGTTAATTTTTTTATGGAAAATATAAGGAGGTAAATTACACTTAAAAATAAAAACAACATTGCATTAACACAATGGTAACTATTGGGTAATTTATTCGCAACTAGTTAACATTAAAGTGTTTTTTTGATGTGGGTCAAGTTATTAATTGTGGCAAAAATTTCTGAATATGCTTAAATTGGCACACGATCAAATATGCTGTTACAAACCTAAAAGTCGTATTGTTGACCTAAGCTCAGAATTCAAATCTGGGTCACGCAAAATATATTTATTATATGTAAATATAAGCGTACTATTTGTAAGGTATTGTGTTTTTGGTCTTTAATATTCGTTGTTGTTTTTAGAGGCATTTATTGCTGGTAGTTATGAGGCTTTATAATTTAATAAAGTCGGGTTGCCGCAAGTCGGTGTCTTCCTGCTAGGAGCAAGGAGTCAAGATGTTTGATATTGTCGAACTGTCACGGTTACAGTTTGCCTTAACAGCAATGTATCACTTCCTGTTTGTCCCATTAACGCTGGGTATGGCGTTTATGCTGGCAATCATGGAAACGATATATGTTCTGTCGGGTAAACAAGTTTACAAAGATATGACAAAGTTCTGGGGTAAGTTATTTGGTATTAACTTTGCTCTGGGTGTCGCAACTGGGTTGACCATGGAGTTCCAATTTGGTACTAACTGGTCATATTTCTCTCATTACGTCGGTGATATCTTCGGTGCGCCTTTAGCAATCGAAGGTTTAATGGCGTTCTTCTTAGAATCAACTTTCGTCGGATTGTTCTTCTTTGGCTGGGATCGCTTAGGTAAGAAGCAGCACTTGATGGTAACTTGGTTAGTTGCTTTCGGTTCTAACTTCTCTGCACTGTGGATCCTTGTTGCGAATGGTTGGATGCAAAACCCTGTCGCTGCAGACTTCAACTTTGAAACCATGCGAATGGAAATGTTGAGTTTTGCTGATCTGGTTTTAAACCCTGTCGCTCAAGTTAAATTTGTTCACACCGTTGCTGCTGGTTACTGTACTGGTGCATTCTTTGTTCTGGGTATCAGCTCTTACTACTTGCTCAAAGGTCGTGATATCGGTTTTGCAAAACGTTCTTTCGCAGTTGCTGCTACTTTTGGTATCGCAGCTGTATTATCTGTTATCGTACTGGGTGATGAATCTGGTTACGAAATGGGTGACGTACAGAAAACCAAACTGGCTGCAATTGAAGGTGAATGGCATACAGAAGCCGCTCCAGCTGCATTTAATCTGATTGCATTCCCTAATCAAGAAAAAATGGAAAACTCGTTTGCATTACAAATCCCTTATGTGATGGGTATTATTGCAACGCGTTCTTTCGATACACCAGTATTAGGTCTTAATGATCTGATGAGTCAACACGAACTTCGTATTCGTAATGGTATGAAAGCTTACGAATTATTAAGTGAATTGCGTTCAGGTAATACTGATCCTGCTATTCGTGCTGCCTTTAATGACGCTAAACAAGACTTAGGCTACGGTTTATTACTGAAGCGTTATACTGATAAAGTTGTTGATGCAACAGAAGAGCAAATCAAATCTGCTGCAAAAGACACTATTCCTAATGTCGCACCACTGTTTTGGTCATTCCGTATCATGGTTGCCGCAGGCTTCCTGATGTTACTGGTTGTTGCGATTTCCTTCTGGACAGTTCTGTCTAACCGTATTGGTAACTATAAATGGTTACTGCGTGCTGCTCTGTTAAGTATTCCATTACCATGGATTGCAGTTGAAGCAGGTTGGTTTGTTGCAGAATATGGACGTCAACCGTGGGCAATTGGTGAAATCCTTCCTACGGCTGTAGCAACTTCTTCACTGACACAGGCTGATATCCTTGTATCTATGGGTCTTATCTGTGGTCTGTACACATTATTCCTAGTTGCTGAAATGTTCCTGATGTTCAAATTTGGTCGCCTTGGGCCGAGTAGCCTGAAGACGGGTCGCTATCACTTTGAACAGAAGAACGCATCTTCTGCACAAAGTAAGTAACACAGGAGTCCACTATGTTTGATTATGAAGTATTGCGATTTGTTTGGTGGCTACTGATTGGTATCTTACTGATTGGCTTTGCAGTCACTGATGGTTTTGATATGGGTGTGGGTGTGTTACTACGCGTGATCGCTAAAGATGACACTGAACGCCGTATTTTAATTAACTCTGTTGCTCCTCACTGGGATGGTAACCAAGTATGGTTAATCACAGCGGGTGGTGCATTATTCGCTGCATGGCCAATGGTTTATGCTGCGGCATTCTCTGGTTTCTATTTCGGTATGATCTTCGTACTGGCGGCATTATTCTTCCGTCCAGTCGGTTTTGACTACCGCTCTAAACTGGAATCTCCAAAATGGCGCGGCATGTGGGATTGGGGTATCTTTATTGGTAGCTTCGTTCCACCATTAGTTATCGGTGTCGCTTTTGGTAACCTGCTACAAGGTGTTCCATTAGAAGTCGATAGTATGCAACGTGTATCTTATAACGGTACGACTAACGCCCTGATTAACCTGTTAAGCCTATTAAACCCATACGGTTTATTAGCGGGTGTGGTTAGCTTAATGATGATTGTTGCACACGGTGCAAGCTATCTTCAAATGCGTACTACTGGTGAGTTACATGAGCGTACTCGTAAAACAACGTATATTACCTCATTAATTACGTTTATCGCATTCGCATTAGCAGGTGTGTGGTTAATCTATGGTATTGATGGCTTTATTATTACAAGTGCTATTGATACAGCAGGTCCATCATCTCCACTGCTGAAAACCGTTTCTCACGAAGCGGGTGCTTGGATGACTAACTACAACAACTATCCAGTATTATGGGCGCTGCCTGCATTAGGTCTGTTATCTCCATTACTGGCGATTGTTGCAACTAAAGCAAACAAAGGTGGTTGGGCATTCCTGTTCACTTCACTGACTATTGCTTGTGTTATCCTGACTTGTGGTGTGACTATGTTCCCATTTGTGATGCCTTCAAGCACTTTCCCAGATGTGAGCTTAACAATGTGGGATGCAACTTCTAGCCTGTTTACTCTTCAGGTAATGACAGTTGTTGCGATTATCTTTGTACCTATCGTTCTCCTTTACACCATTTGGTGTTACTGGAAAATGCACGGTCGCCTCGATAAGAAATTTATCGAAGGCAATAATCATACTCTTTACTAAGGAGCATAGAGAATGTGGTATTTTGCATGGATCCTCGGCACACTCTTCGCTTGTAGTATTGCGGTGATCGCAGGACTGGCTTTCGAACACGCTGAAGCTAAAAAAACTTCAGAAAGTGAAGAATAATGTTGGATAAAAGCTACCAACTACTAGACAAGGGCCCTATTAGGGCTCTTGTTTTAATCATGGCGTTGGTCATGGCATTTTGTGTCATGTGGGATCCTAGCCGATTTGCAGCGAATACAAGTTCACTTGCAATTTGGCAAGGTATTCTTCTTATTTGGTCTGTGTGTGCTGGTGCAACTTTTGGTCTAGCATTTCGTCCTAAACATGTTGTTGCAAAATGTTTATTACATCCAATCCCTGCAATTATTATTTTAGTTGTTGGGTTAAGTTACTTTTTCTTCTAAAAAAATACCTTATTTCTGCTCATAATATGAAAAAGAAATAAGGTATTTTATTTTCTATAAAACCGCGCTAAATTCTTTCGTCCCCGTGTTTCTATAATTGAATATTCTCTTTTAAGTAATCAATAAATAAACGTGTTTTTCTTGGGATGTATTCGCTATAAGGAAAAATAATATTAACGGATTGTGTTAATAGCGATAGTTCAGGAAATAGCACTACTAATTGATTTTCCAATAATTCTTGATGAATATACCAATGTGGTAAAATAGCCATTCCTGAATGCGCTAGTACCATTTTCTTTAATGCAGCAATAGTATTTGTTTCGAAGCAGGCATCTTGAGCTAATTGAGAGAGAAGGGTATTGAATTCTGAAGAGGCTGAAAGCTTACTTTGGCGCAAATTACTATTTGTTAAATAAGGAATAGTGTTCAAGTCATTAATGGTTTTTATTGAGAACTTTTGCAACAAATAAGGTGAGATAACTAAACTTATCTCATAATCCGCCAGTTTTGTAGAGCGATAATTACTGTCTTTTAATGTGCCAAGACGAATGGCAAGATCAAGTTTATGGTTTATTAAATCCTCAATAGAAGAATTAAACGCATATTGTACTTTTAGCTTTGGGTGCAACTGCATAAATTGATTAAGTAATGGCAAAATATAGTGTTCACCAAATTCAGCCGTTGAGCTTAATCTCAACGATCCCTGTAATTCTTGTTGTCCTAATCGCGCCTTATCTAAAGTTTGTTCTAACTGATTTAACACTTGGCGAAAATCTTGATAAAGCATTTCACCAGTTTCAGTTAGTGAAAATCGCCGCGTATTACGATTGAGTAATGACACATCTAATTCTGTTTCTAACGCTTTGATATGAATACTCACCATCGATTTACTTAAACGCAAGTATTTTGCCGCTTGAGTAAATGATCCCGTATCAACAACAGCAATAAAAGAGCGAATTCGATCAATTTGATTTTGCATGATTGTTTACTCTGATTAAACAATAAATTCTATTTTGTCAGATAGACGAAATTCGTCAATCTTCCGTACTCTATGCGTGGAGGATTTTTATGACTTACCGCTATCGAATTGCATCTATATTTCTGCTGGGCTTCTTTATAGATTGCATTAACATTTTTATGTCAGCAATTGCATTACCTGCAATTGCCGATGATATGCAGATCTCTATTGTTTCTGTTACATGGGTTTCAAATAGTTATATTCTGGGATTAACATTAATTATTCCATTGAGTCACTGGTTATCTCAACGTTTTGGAATTAAAGCATTGATGGTAACGTCAATGTTGATGTTTAGTTTATCGGTTGCATTAGTGGGATATTCTCACTCTTTCATCGAACTTATTTTTTGGCGCTTTATTCAAGGTGTGAGTGGTGGACTGTTAATCCCAATAGGGCAAGCATTAACTTTTCAATATTTTCAAGGGCATGAGAGAAGTAAAATATCAACGCTTATTATGGCGATAGCGCTGATTGCACCTGCAATATCACCCACACTGGGTGGATTTATTGTTGATGTGGTTTCGTGGCGTTGGGTTTTTTATAGCAATATTCCATTTTCATTGATAACCGCGTTTCTAGCCTTTATCTGGGTAAAAGAGCCTTTACCTAAAGAAAATGTAATGCCTGATATTAAAGGTATCATTCTTATTAGTTTGATTATTGTATCTGGATTGTTTTCGTTATCTGCATATGGTGAATATCACTCAACATTACTTGCTTTAGTGATTGCCGTACTTTCAACAATTTTTGCTGTACTTTATTATTACCATTATCGACGCCATTCATCGCCGATTATTAATCTAGCATTATTAAAAAATAGAAATCTATCGCTCTCTATTTTTATTTACTACTGTATTCCAGGTGTTTTTACTGGAGTGAATATCCTCGCTATTTTTTATTTACAACAATATTTAAAATTTACAGCTCAAGGCACGGGTATTTTTATGTTGTTGTATGCACTGGGTGCCTTTATTTCAATGATAATAAGTGGTGCACTTTATAATAAATTAGGTATGAAATGCTTATTTATTATTGCATTGCTATTACACAGTATTGGTATCTCCTTATTAACCTTTGTAAATAGCAATACAGATATTCCATTACTTATTATTGCATATCTAATTATCGGAGTGGGTGGGGGAATTGGCGCAAACACGGCGCAAACCACAGCATTGTATGACTTTAGTGCAAAAAAATTAGTTCAAGCAAGTGTTATTTGGAATATTAACCGACAAGTTGTTTTTAGTGTTGGGGCAACTATGGTTGCTATGTTATTTAATATTTTTTCTCTTTTTTGTTTACCACAAACTGCTTATAGCATGACTTTTTTAATATGCGTCTTGATAGGCATATTACCTCTTACTTTATTACTTACACTAAAGAAAAAAGTTATTACACAGGAAATACAAGATGAATTCTAATAGTGATTTAATTATAGAAAGCATTAAATCTTTGCATGATGAGATTGAAACTGTTTTTACGCAATATCCACTACCAGTTGCTGCTATTACAAAAATAGAAAATCTTTTATCTCAAGAGTTTTCAATGGTTGGGATCAGCGGAAAAGCGGTGAGTTATGATGACGTTATTGCGATGTTCAGACAAAATGCAGGAAAAAGAAGTAGTCTGAAAATAAAAACGGATAATTATAAAATAATTTACCAATCAGATTGTTTGGCGCTTGTCAGATATCAAGAAACACATAGTGAAAATAAGAAAATTCTTATGCGCGAGTCTGTGGTGTTATTAAGACGCAATTCTCATGATGGGAGTTGGCAATGGCACTATCTTCATGAAACCCCAATATCAAATAATTAATTGATTTGTATGGAAAACCAGTTTTTTAACTGGTTTTTTTCTGTCATTAAAAATAATACTACTAAATTAGACAATCTATGAATTTCTAATTAGCAAGCATTTTTATGCTGTCTTAATAAAAATATTTTTTCTATTCAGAGCACAAAGCATATTGCGTGTTGCAAAGAAGAGTTTATGATTGGCGCCTGAAAACTGCGTTTTCTATTCTTTACGTTACTATGATTCCCTTAGAGCGACCGCTTAAGTATAGTTAGGTAACCTATAGCTACATTATTTATGGGCTTAACTCGGGAAATGTAAGGAAGGTACTATGCAGTTTCTTTGGCCTGTTCGTGTTTATTATGAAGATACTGATGCTGGTGGTGTTGTTTATCACGCCAGTTATCTGAAATATTTTGAACGCGCTAGAACTGAACTACTCAGAGAAAAAGGTTTTCATCAGCATGATTTACGGGAGTATAATCATGTTGTATTTGTTGTACGTAAATTATCAATAGAATATATTGCGCCAGCTCGACTTGATAATCTTTTGCAAGTAGAAAGTGAAATTACCACATTGCGTGGTGCTTCGATGACATTTTCTCAAAAAATTATTAATGAAGATGGTTGTGTATTGTGCAGCGCAGAAGTGCTCGTTGTCTGCGTAGATTCATCAAAAATGAAGCCAGTAGCGCTTCCTAAGTCCATTATCGCGGAGTTTAAGTAGTGGCTGACATGAATGTTATCGATCTCTTCCTAAAAGCAGGGCTTTTAGTCAAGTTGATCATGTTGCTTTTAATCGGATTTTCTATTGCATCTTGGGCGATTATTATTCAGCGAACTAAAGTTCTGAATGCCGCCGATCGTGAAGCTGCAGATTTTGAAGATAAATTCTGGTCAGGTACTGATTTGGCACGTTTATATAAAGATAGCCAAGCTCGTCGTGATGAATTATCTGGCTCAGAGCAAATTTTTCATTCTGGCTTTAAAGAATTTGCCCGTTTGCATCAAGCAAACGTTCATGCTCCTGATGCGGTTGTTAATGGTGCATCAAGGGCTATGCGTGTTTCTTTCAATCGTGAATTAGAATCTTTAGAGAATAATATTCCTTTCCTTGGTACTGTCGGTTCTATCAGCCCATATATTGGTCTGTTCGGTACAGTCTGGGGGATTATGCACGCATTTATTGCATTAGGTAGTGTTAAACAAGCAACATTACAAATGGTCGCCCCCGGCATTGCTGAAGCTCTGATTGCAACAGCTATCGGTTTATTTGCGGCAATCCCCGCAGTTATGGCTTATAACCGGTTTACGCAGCGTGTAAATAAACTGGAACAAAGTTACGATAACTTTATGGAAGAGTTCCTGACGATTTTACATCGCCAAGCTTTTACCTCCGCAGAAAAGAAATAGTTAACGCAGAAGGAGAGAGCTGATGGCACGGGGTCGCAGTAGCCGCCGAGGCGTAAAATCAGAGATTAACATTGTTCCTTTGCTCGACGTATTATTAGTGCTGTTACTTATTTTTATGGCAACAGCACCTATTATCTCGCAAAGTGTTGAGGTTGATCTTCCTGAAGCAACAGAGACACAAACTGTTTCAAGTAACGATAACCCTCCTGTAATTGTTGAAGTTGCAGGTGTTGGGCAATACAACATTCGTGTTGATCAGGAAGTGTTAGAATTATTACCACAAGAACAGATTATGGCTGAAGCTAAACGACAACTGGAAAAAAATCCGAAAGTTGTCTTTCTTATTGGCGGTGCTAAAGATGTTCCTTATGATGAGATAATTAAAGCGCTCAACATGTTACGTCAAGCAGGTGTTAAGTCTGTAGGTTTAATGACTCAGCCTATGTAATTAGGTTGAAATAAGTTTGGATGATAGCGTGGGAAAGAAGACGAAACCAACCCGAAGTAAATTGAGCGGTTCAGTTATCTTGTCTACCGCCTTGCATTTACTCGTTGTCGCATTGCTTATCTGGGGGTCATTAACTCAGAAATGGGATTTAGGTGGTGGCGGTGGATCTGATGGACAAGTTATTGATGCTATTATGGTTGATCCTAATGCGGTGGTACAACAGTATAACCAGCAAAAAGCGCAACAAGCTAACGTCCAAAAAGCCGAGCAAGAGCAAAAAGAGCGTGCTGAGCAACAAGAAGAAGAGTTGCGTCAGCAGCAAATGAAAGAACAAGAACGTTTGAAAACGTTAGAAGTTGAACGTTTACAAGCGAAAGAAGCGGCAGAAGCTCAAAAACGTGAATCTGCATTAGCTGCTGCTAAAGCAAAAGAAGAACAAAAAGTTGCAGAAGAAGCGGCTGCACAAGCGAAAGCAGAGCGCGATCGCATCTTAAAAGAACAAGCTGATGCTAAAAAACAAGCTGAGGCAGAAGCCAAGAAACAAGCAGAATTAGCCGCGAAACAAAAAGCGGAAGAAGCGAAGGCTAAAGCAGAAGCCGATGCTAAAGCCAAAGCTGAAGCGGATGCAAAAGCCAAAGCTGAAGCGGATGCAAAAGCCAAAGCAGAAGCCGATGCTAAAGCAAAGGCTGCCGCAGAAGCGAAAGCTAAAGCAGCGGCAGAAGCCAAAGCAAAAGCGGCAGCTCAACAGCAAAGTAAAACAGTAAATAATTTACTTGATGGTTTAGTGGCTGATGGTAGCAAACAAAGCGGTGCATCAGCAGCAGGCCAAGGCGGTGGAAATCGTACTGGCGCAAATGGTGAAGGTGTAGATCGCTATAAAGGCCAACTGAAAATTGCAATAGAACAGAAGTTTATTGATCCTGAATTATACAAAGGTAAAACTTGTGAGCTAAGAATTAGCATTGCACCTGATGGGATGCTAATTAATGCGAAGATTGCAGGTGGCGATCCTGCATTATGCCAAGTGGCATTAAGAGCGGCGAATACAGCTACACTACCGAAGCCACCGAAAGATGTTTATGAACAAGTAAAATCATCAGTAATTGAGTTTAAACCATAAAACTGTCTGATTGTAGGAAAACATACACTAATTTATAGCTATTTTAGAATGTTATTGATGCGTTGTATGGTGTTGTTGAAAAGCGTTTGTTACTATTCTGTGCGTTATTGCGTAATAACCGCAATAATAAAAGGGAGACATGATGAAGCAGGCATTAAATGTTATTTTCGGGCTTTTGATTTTATGCGTAACCACTCTGGCTAACGCTGAAGTTCGAATTGAAATTACACAAGGGGTAAATACTGCACGCCCTATTGGTGTTGTTCCTTTTAAATGGGAAGGCACAGGTCAAATGCCAGAAGATGTTGCTGGTATAATTGCGGCTGATTTACGAAATAGCGGAAAATTTAATCCGATTGATGTGTCTCGTATACCTCAACAACCAGTTACTGCTTCTGAAGTCCAACCTGCACTTTGGACGGCATTAGGTATTGACTCTGTTGTCGTAGGACGTGTGCAACCATCAGCGGATGGCCAATATTTAGTGAGCTATCAGTTAGTTGATGTTGCTGGCTCTCCAGGTGCGGTTTTATCTCAAAGCGAGTTTAAAGTTCCATCTAAATGGTTACGTTACTCTGCACATACCGCTAGTGATGAAGTTTTTGAAAAACTGACGGGTATTCGTGGTGCATTCCGTACACGTATTGCTTATGTTGTTGTGACAAATGGTGGCGCATATCCTTATGAATTGCGCGTTTCAGATTATGATGGATTTAACCAAGATCGTGTTTATCGTTCATCACAGCCATTAATGTCACCAGCATGGTCACCAGATGGTGCTAAACTTGCATATGTAACCTTTGAAAGTGGTCAATCTGCTTTAGTGGTACAAACATTAGCAACAGGTGAGATTCGCCAAATTGCATCATTCCCAAGACATAATGGTGCACCTTCGTTTTCACCTGATGGCTCTAAACTTGCATTTGCTCTTTCTAAAAGCGGTAGCTTAAATCTGTATGTTATGGATTTAGCAAGTGGGAATATGACACAGGTAACCAATGGTAGAAGTAATAATACTGAGCCATCTTGGATGCCAGATGGGCAGACTTTGGTCTATACTTCAGATCAAGGTGGAAACCCTCAAATTTATAAGGTTAATATTAACGGAGGAACACCAGAGCGTATTACTTGGGAAGGTAGACAAAACCAAAACCCAGCAGTAAGCCCAGACGGTAGTTTCTTAGTTATGGTAAGTTCTGCAAGCGGTAGGCAACATATCGCTAAGCAGGATCTAGAAACTAATTCTGTACAATATCTAACAGATACGTTTCTGGATGAAACGCCAAGCATCGCTCCTAATGGCACAATGGTTATTTATAGCTCTACACAAGGCTTAGGCACCATTTTGCAGCTAGTATCGACAGATGGACGTTTCAAAGCGCGTCTTCCGGCGACTGACGGTCAGGTTAAATCACCTGCCTGGTCACCGTTTATGTGATGCATAAAAATTATGTATGGCAAACAAATAAAGGAACAAATAGAGATGCAATTAAACAAAGTGTTTAAAGGGTTGATGTTAGCATTACCACTCGTTGCTGTTGCAGCATGTAGCTCAAACAAAAACGACGATCAAACTGATACAAACAATGTACCAGTTGTTGAACAAGGTCCTACTGCTGAAGAATTAGCACGTCAGCAATTAGAACAACTGAAACAACAAAACATCGTTTACTTCGGTTTTGACAAATATGACATTAGCTCAGACTACGCTAACCTGTTAGATGCACACGCAGCATTCCTGCGTTCAAATCCATCAGTACGTATCACTGTAGAAGGTCATGCTGACGAACGCGGTACTCCAGAATACAACATCGCTCTGGGCGAACGTCGTGCAAACGCTGTGAAAATGTACCTGCAAGGTAAAGGCGTATCTGCTGATCAACTGTCAATCGTTTCTTACGGTAAAGAAAAACCAGCTGTACTGGGTCATGACGAAGCCGCTTATGCGAAAAACCGTCGTGCAGTACTGGATTACTAAGAGAACGGCATGAACAACAGTAACTTCAGACCTTTCTTGATGAGTCTGTTGTTACTGGTTGGCGTAGCGGCTCCTGTAGCCGCTATTGCCCAAGCGCCAATCAGTAATATCGGTTCAGGTTCGACCGATGAACGACTCGCCCAACTTGAGCGTTTTTCAAATGCTCACAGCCAGCTTTTGACCCAATTACAGCAACAACTCGCTGATTCTCAGCGTGATATTGATATGTTACGTGGTCAAATTCAGGAAAATCAATATCAGTTAAATCAAGTTGTTGAACGCCAACGCAACATCTATCAACAATTAGATAGCCTTGGTGGCGGAGCTTCAACATCAACAGAAGCCACTCAACCTGATAATACTGCTTCTTCAACACCTCCTGCGGCAACTAATTCAGGACAAGGTGATGAGAAGGCCGATTATAATGCAGCAATTGATATCGTATTGAATTCTAAAGATTACGATAAGGCAATTGTTGAATTAAACAACTTTATCAATAACTATCCGAAGTCTAGCTATCAATCAAATGCACAATTTTGGTTGGGTCAGATGTATTATCTAAAAGGTAATAAGGATCAGGCTGCAAGCACATTTGCTATTGTTGTTAAAAACTATCCAAAATCTCAAAAAGCAAGTGAAGCCTTTTATAAAATAGGTTTGATCATGCAAGAGAAAGGGCAAAAGGATAATGCTAAAGCTGTTTACCAACAAGTGATTAAGCAATATCCAAATAGCGCTGGCGCTAAATTAGCGCAAAAGCAGCTAGGAACACTCTAATTATTGACCCCGTAATGTAAAATGTTGCATTTTCGGGGTTAAATGATTGTTTTTTCAGCGGTTGAATGTTTTTTTGAAAAAAAACATTGCACAAAAACATTAAATCAGTATTATTACCCGCCGTTGCCACAGAGAATGTGGCGAGTTCGAAAAAGGGTCGTTAGCTCAGTCGGTAGAGCAGTTGACTTTTAATCAATTGGTCGGGCGTTCGAATCGCCCACGACCCACCAT
>NZ_JBEEVJ010000015.1:0-64579 GCF_040139785.1 Proteus genomosp. 6
GAACATTTCACCTGTATCAAGTTTTGATGTTTTTCGAAGTGTCCTTACGCGCTCTGTAAGTTGTGTAGTAACGTCAACCATATCAACCACCTCATAACCTAGGAACGAGTGCTTAAGCATCTCCTTGACGGTTTCAGGTGTGTAATTGGCGTTGTTCTTACATAGGTATTTGCTTATCTCTGAGCACCACAAATGGAAAGTGGAATTTTGAGATAGTGAGCGCTTGTTTTTCCAAGGCTTGATAATGATTCGGTGTGGCTGGTTTGTTGCTAGAACTTCTTTGAGGTGTTGCCATGCGGTATTTTTGGTTGATTCGTGGAAGAGGAAATCTACTTCCAAGTTAGCCTCCTATTTTTTAATCTTCCTTTGGAGCTACCCACATATCAACAATATTTGCCATGTATTGACCTATAATTTCCTGCTGCTCGTCCTCGCTCATAGCTTCCCATTCTGACTCTGTTATGCCTAACTCAGTATCCCCTCGCGTATTAGAACAATATAAATGGGCGTACAAATGCATTTGCTTATCACTCACTGTTAGCTCTCCTGTTCCATGCTGCGATAGCCATAGCTATTTTACCTTTCCCAATCATTTGAGCAGATTGCGCATCGCAGTTATGACAGCGCACAATCGCTGAGCGGTCAGGGCAATCTTCTTCATACTGGCAAAAAGCTTCTACGTTACTACTCCCGCAAAACGGGCATTTCTTGAGTTCGTTCATAACAACGGCTCCCGTAATCCTGTTTTCACATATTTGATATTGTGGGCAACTAAAATCTCCCATTCGTCATAATCGTGACCGAAAAAATGACCTCCTGCCCAAGCTCCATCATTGTCTTGGTCATTCAGTATGAAATCCCATTGCTCATCATTGAGCTTAACTAAACGAGTAACGTTAGTGTCGAACACCTGTTGCTTAATCATTCTTGCAAGTGGTGATTCCATCATTCACTCTCTGGCATTGGTGGGCTAAGCATTGGTTGCCAATGAGTTATCATTGAATAGTCATCATCCTCTATGAAATCCTCACCGCAACTTATGTAATTATCGAATGAGATTGACCATGTCCAACCTTCTCCGCATGTATCAGAACGCATAAAAACGTGGTATACAAACTCTTCACCTCTGAACCACCCAGCAATTACTGGCGTGTCCATTTCAGGCAATCTCTCACTCACCTTAACCCAATTAGTTCCCTGCATTAGATGCCTCCCTTTCTTACCGTTACTTTTAGTTGTAACGCTTTAAATTTCGCCATTCTAGATGCGTTTTCAATATCATTGATTCTCTGATACGCCTTGCCTCTCGGCCTCTGCTTATCGGCTGCCAGTTCAAGCTCAAAAAATATTGCGTCTGTTTTATCTATGAAATATTTAATGTTCGCATGAATATATCGACCCGCTATAAATCTACCTTGGCGCAAGTAGGCTTTGTTCAGTACTGTTAACGTTGTTCCTTTCATCACTCAATCCTCTAATTAATATTGATATTCTTAGTGCAAAATTTAAACGCCCAACTGATTAGATAGGTCATCACTAATGCCTGAATAATCACTATTGGTAATGCCCCTAGATAAACATGAAGATTAAACTCGCCTAATTTATCTATCGCGATTAAAAGTGATACCGAACACCAAGCAATGAGTTGAAATAGAAATGTAAGAATGTTGCTACTAAATACCCTGACGAGTGCCTTCTGATGCCATTTCATCTAAAAATCCTCACGATTCCCACTCGTAGCCGACTTTAATTGCCTTGGCTTGCTCTAAGGTATTAGTCATTACTTTTGTGTTTGAAATATTACCCCAGCAATTACACTCGACTGGAGTTAGGTAATATTCATTTTCTGTTCCATCATCAGATTTGTAAGTGTGACGAACCGGATCACCTAATACCTTGGTGACAGTGCTTTTTAATAAGTTCATCTAAAAATCCTCTTGCGTGTTAAACGTTGGCACCTTGGAATCGGCGTTGTTGTGGTCTGCTACTTTGTTGACAGATGCTTGATGCTTGAGCCTGATCGGTGTCAAGAAAGTGACCATTTTTGAATAATTGATAAACAGTTCCCAATTTCCCAAATCGGTTTTTTGTCACAATTATTTCTGCGTAAGCTGCTGCGGGGGAGTTCTCATTATAGACTGCATCGCGATAAAGCATGATGATGCTATCCGCATCTTGCTCTACGCTTCCTGAGTCTCTTAAATCCGCATTGGTAGGTCGTTTGTTAGGTCTCTTTTCAACATCGCGAGATAGCTGACTTAGTGAAATAACGGGCGTTCTGATGTTTTTAGCCAGACCTTTCAACGTTGCAGAAATATGAGCAATAGCCAAATCGTTACGCTCTGCACGAGGCTTCTCGATTAACCCTAAGTAATCAACCATGATTAACGATAATTCAGGATGGCGTTTCTTGTGTCGTGTTGAAATTGCGGTGATTTGTTCAACGGTTAACTTACTGGCATCGACGACCCAGACATTCAGACCAAGTAAATTACCTGCACCCATAGATACCCTTCCCCAATCTTCGTCACTCATACGAGATGGGTTTCTCAATGCGCTAACAGATAGGTTTGCTGATCCTGCAATCTGACGCTCTACAATTTGCTGAGAATCCATTTCCATCGAGAAAATTAAAACGCCTTTCTTGGTGTCAGTGCCGATAACATTTTGAGACGCAACGCCTTCTGTAATTTTCAGCGCGATTTCTGTTTTACCCATTCCTGGTCGAGCGGCGATAATGACCAAATCAACAGGGTTGATGCCTCCCATAATTTCATCTAATTCTCGGATCCCAGTTTTTAACGTGTCCGACTCCTCACCTTTATTAACACGCTCTTGTAAAACTTCCGTGTAATCTTCGATTAGCGATGAAACATGAACGGGAGCAATATCACCTTTCGAGGAATGCATATCAGATGCCTGAGCAAGAAAACTTTCCATTGCCTCACTGGCTTGCTCAATGGTTCCGTTTTCAATCACACCACGCACAGAATCCATCAACTGGATCATAGCTCTACGGTTATGATTATCGGTCACCATCTTGGCATAGCCTTTCAGGTTGGCTGCGCTAGGGCAATCCTTGGCTGTTTGAATGATGCTTGCTAGGTGTTCACTTCCCATTCCTTCAGCAACCATCATCATATCGATGACACCGCGAGACTTGGCTTGTTTTTGAATAACTTGATAGGCTTCTCGATAGAACCTAACTGAAAATGATTCAGGCTCTAAAGTGGCCAAAACATCCGAGGCATCAGGTGTTAACCCTGAAATTAACAAACCGCCAATAACACTTGCTTCAAATTCCGTATTGATCACTTAAAACCCCCTGTCAGCAAATTTACCTTCTCGAACACCTGTCAACGTTGTTTCTCTTAGCAGATAATCAATATCAGCCGTCCAACCTGTATCGTTTTCACCAAAATAAAATGGCTTAGCCATTCGCACAAAGGCTCTAACGTAGGCTCGCCAACCATCAACATTTGCCGTTGCAAGGTTTTTGATTATCTTCCTGATCCGTGTTTTACGTTTCTCGTTAGCTTCCACAGCATGAGGCAGTCTGTCACCAACTTCCTCGTTGTAGGCATTGAGATATTCATCGTAGTTAATTGGAGTTGATTTTCTCTTGGTAGGTTTTACCGACTCTCCCCCTTTCACCTCGTGAGGGGTAAGGGGTGTATTACTTTCTTTCTTTTCTTTTGTAATAGTTTCTTTTGTGTTTAGCTGACTTGGCTTATGTGAATTAGCCGTTTTAGCTAATGTTTTATTAGCCGACTTAGCTAATGTTTCGCTAATTTGGCTAATATTGAAATTCCACTCAGTAAAATCTTTGTTAATTCCAATTTTATTACCTGATGAAATAACAATATTCATAGCAATCATTTCATTCTTCGCTTTGCAAACATGAGTATGATGAATACCTGTCATTTCAGCTATCTGAGTGTTTGTAATACGGTCTAACTTTTTGCCGAAGCCGTATGTCTTTCTGATGATCGCCATAACGACTTTTAGTTGTCTTGCTGTTAAATCTGCACACATAACAGCTTCAAATAGGTCGTTGGCTATTCTTGTGTAACCATCTTCAAGATTTGCCACTGTTGACCTCTCTTGCCGTCGTTGATTACCAAAGTCAGCGTATGCAACATTGCTATTCATCGCTCTTGCCTCCTAGTACCTGTTGACGATGTTCAGTGCGTATTTTTGCATCCTCAAGTATTGCTCTTAGGCACTTAACACCGTCCTGAGTCACCAATCTGTTAAAGCGATTTCTAGCGTTGTTTTTATGCACAGCACTATGATTAAATCGTTGTTTCATGGTATAATTCCCTTATTCCGAAGCTGTATCAGACAAGAGAAACCTAAATTTCCCTTGTCGTAATTACTGGTTATTGATACAGTGTATTTGCTAAGTTAAATGGTTAAGTCCATTTGTTGAGAAGCCTCAGTTACCGCTGGGGCTTTTCTTTTTGGTGCTTTGACATGCTCAAGCATCTGAATTAATGCTCTAGCCTCATCACCTTGCAATATCACTGTGTCATCTGGTGTCTCATACCCAATAGCAACTAAAAGCCTTGCACAACGTTGTATGAAGCTTAATTGCGTTTTAGATTGTTGAGATTGCCAGCGAGATATTTGTGATTCGTGAATACCCGTTCTTTTCGCTACTTCTCTAGCGCCAGTAACAAGTATCCCTTTCATGATTTTTGATTCGATTTCTCGAAATTTGCGTTCGTTTGATAATTCCATTTGTTAAATTCCTTCTTAGAAAAACAATTAGTCCGTGACTCACGATCCTGTGAGTTAAGTTTGCACACGATGCATGTGCGGATTGATTATTAAAGAGCGATGGTGTTACCAGTATTTATTACCCAAATCCCATAAGTGTGGTAAGTCAGGGCGAATGTCTTTTCCTTTAACTTGACCATTTGTAGCTTTAACAATTAACGGGATGTGTTCAGGTGATACTTTTGCCTTGTTATGTAGCCACTTAAAAACTGCTTGCTGTGTAATACCACACGCTTCACCTAGTTTTTTCTGTGTCCCTACGATATCAATGGCGGTTTTAATTGCTTCATTCATAAAAAACCTCCGTTGTTTATTTTTATATAATAAAACCTTAGTTGTTTTTAATCAACAACTATATTCGTTTGAATGACAACAACTGTGGTTGTATATTTATGAATATGAAAACTACTCTTGCACAACGATTAAAAAAGGCTCGAAGATTGTCTGGCCTATCTCAAAAGGAACTAGGCGAAGCTGTTGGTGTATCCCAAGCCGCAATTCAAAAGATTGAGGTTGGAAGCGCGCAAAACTCAACTAAGCTAATAGAAATAGCTAAGGTTTTGAGAGTCTCTCCTGAGTGGCTGTCGTCTGGTAATGGCGATGATCCAACACTGCCTACTGTCCATACATCCGAAGTAAGTAATGTAAATACTGCTACACATTCAGAGGCTGGATCTGGTGTTAGTAATGCTTATAAGGTTGAGATACTAGACATTCAAGCTAGCGCAGGACCAGGAGTGATGATTATCGATGATTTCATTGAGACAATCACGGCTATTGAGTATTCAGCGGATGAAGCCAAAAGATTATTCGGTGGTAGACCTTCAAATACGATAAAGATGATCACTGTAAAAGGTGACTCTATGTCAGAAACATTTGAGCCTAGAGATCAGATATTCGTAGATATAACCACAAACTTTTTTGACGGTGACGGGATTTACGTGTTCGTTCTTGATAACCAACTCTACATAAAGAGATTACAGAAGCAACATAAGCGCCTAGCTGTCATATCAGATAACTCAAGGTATGAGACTTGGTATTTAGATGAAGAAGCCATTAACGGTCTTTATATCCACGCTAAAGTGCTAGTTAGCCAATCAATAAAATATAAGTTCCATGGTTAACCCAATGGCCTGACGACACGTTTTAGGGTGTTAGTTTTTTATTTTATCTTGACGGGAATCTGGTATTAATCTACTTTAAATTGAATTGATGGCTTTTTAATGATAGATTTTTTGCCCCCTCGTTTTGTAAGTTAGATATATGGAAATGCTAATTTAGACTTAGGGGTCATCCTCAGGAGGTCATATGAGAATCAATCAGAGAAGAAAAGATTTTTACAAAAAAGTACTCGAACCAATTAAATCTAAAAAAGTCTCTCCATCTGAATATTTAGAAATAATTCAGAGCCATACAGATAACATAGAAAGAGTTGAGTACGTAGCACCAAAACTCGGTGATAATAATTTTGGGGCATTTAAGGTAACATACCGAACGCCTGTACTTTGTGAAATTAATATATGAGCACGAATGAACCTTCAGAACTGCCATCACAAATAGTTGATGATCAGGAAAAAAATCAACAGCAACCTAAGAAAGACAAGCCAAATCCAATAGCAGCTATTGAAAAATTTGTTGAAGTACAATCTAAAGAGATTGAGCTAAAATCTAAAGAAATTGATTTTAAGACCCAAGAATTAGAAATAAGACGACAAGAAATTGCGAGCAATAAGGAAATTGCGCTTAAATCCATTGAGGCTCAAAAAGAAGATAGAGAGACGCAAAGCCGTTTTTTTAGTGGCTTAGAAACTAAAAAAGTTTACTTTAAATGCTTGGTTGCTGTTGGTGTTGTTCTAGTCGTGATTATTTCTATGTATACTGGCAATGCTCAATATGCAATTGAACTCGCTAAAATAGCTGGCGGTGTATTGGCTGGTTATTTGGCTGGTGTATACAAAGGAAAGGCAGATCAACTAGAACGTACATCAACACAAAAAAATGAAGAATAGCCTTTAAATTATTATATAAGCCCTCCTCGCGAGGGCTTTTTTGTGCCCTCTCCCCGCCAAAGAAGTGATCTGCATTCCAATCTGAGATTTATTTGAAAATAAATTACCAACAAAAACAACCAAATAAAACCAAGGTAATATAAAAACACCAATACAAACAACTTTGGTTGTTGACAATAAAACAACTATAGTTTTAAATATAACTCATCAAAGGCAAGCAACATGAAATACAGCCTAATGTTCTTTAACAATTTGGATATCACACTTGGCGTTGAGCGGAGAGATCTGCATAACTCAGCTCCTCGACAATCTCCAGCCTTCAAGGGGGCATGGCATTCTCGGGCAAGCGGCGGACAAGGTCAGGTGTTTAATACTAATTATAGGTCATTCAATGAGTGGCCTATGGTGAGTAAACAGGAGGTTAACATGAACTCTAAGAAGCGACAGGAAAAGCGACGCAAGGCATGGATCGCAGAGCGTAGAAATAAGCCTCATACGGCATATAACGGCACGGACTGCCCGATAGCAAACTTGGTTCTGGAACTCAAATCAGCACCAGATACACGTAAAACATTAAAACTGAAAAAACAGCCGAGCAGTGAGTTCGGGGTTACGGCTAGATAGGAGAAATAACGTGGAAGAATTAGAGAATTTAATAAAAGAAATAGCAATAGATGAAGGCATCACATTCAAGGATGCCATTAAATTAGCCATTAATGTACTGCGTATTAATCAGGCTAACCAGCCTGATGAAAATTCAACGCCTGTTGATGGTGGTAATCATTTTGATGGATAAAGTGATGCATTCCAATCGTTAAAGGAGCATAAAAATATTGATGGATCTTTTGATTTAGATAGCGGTTTTGCGACTCTTTTAACCTCTGAAAGCAACTGATAGGTCGTCAAGTCACGCTTACCAAAGTATGTACCGTTTGGTAAATCATGGTTTTTACCATTTGCAAACATAATGTATCGATAAAATTTAATACCTTCCATTCTTTTATGAAGAGTCTCGTAATCGTCATAATCCGCATTATATAGCTCAATACGAACAATAAAATTTGCCATTTAAATCATTCCTTATATTGACTGTGGAATAACCAATATATCAATTTTCCTTGACTGTGGAAAGTAAGGAACCACCTCGCCTGATGTGGTTAAAAGCAGGCACAGTTAACTAATCCCAGTCCATTTTGTGGGCTGTGGTGAGTTGATTAATAGATAGGAGCCGCAATGAAATGTAGCAACAAATATTGCCAAGACGGCATTGAGTTTATTACCTGTTGCTCAGGTTGTGAATGTGGCTGCATGGGTCAACCAGTAGCAGCAACCAATTGCAAGGAATGTAATAAAGAGAACAGAGAGCCAACAGACGAACGAGTTATTCAGGAATTGCAACATCTTGAATGGCTTGGTGATTAATAGATAGGAGATAGAGATGGAGTTAAAGATAGATAGAGGCACTCTACTTGCTGTCATGGAGTGTATGGCAATAAGAGATATTCGCTACTACATTTGCGGTATCTGTTTTCTACCTAACGGCAAAGTGGCTGGCACAGATGGTTATATGTTGGCATACGGCGAACACGATAACGAAATTGAAAATGAAGTTATTTTGTCAGTCGGCAAATTACCAACAAAACAATTCGATTATGCAATTTTCGATACTGATGACGGAATTGTTAGGCTGTTTTCAGATGAAAATATATTAATAGGCGTTTCAATGTGTAGTGTTATCGATGGTCGTTTCCCGCATATCGACAAGTTAATCGAAAAAACACGAAAAATTAAAGAAAACTTACCATTCAAAATAGGCATTAACGTTTCATTTCTCGCTAAGTTACAGAAGATAGCAAAGTATGTTAACCCTAAAATGCCAGCTATCGAACTTCAATTCAAAACAGGTCAAGACGCAATTATTTGCGACATATTCAACCCGTACAAACCGGTATCGGTATTGATTATGCCAATGCGTATTTAGTTAATAACGGAGGGAGTATGACAGATAAAAACTACGACGCACATTACGCGAGTGATGGGTCTATTACCTCGGCATCATTACGCGACCAGTTCGCAATGGCTGCTATGAATGGAATCTTATCCAACCACTGCATGATTGATAATGTAACCGAACAATCTGTGGTATGGGTTGCTAAAGAATCCTACCTCATGGCAGATGCAATGTTAAAGGCTAGGGGGTGATATGGAGTTTAAAGGTACGCCTGCGCCTTGGTTTTGTATGAATGGAACTGATATTTTTACGGAGTTAAACCCTACAAATGCAAGCGGAATTAAATCAGACAAAACAGACGGATGGCAAATAGCTGATTGTTCTGTTGGGAAAACGTGTGTAGATGGGGAATATGTAGAGCTGAGTGCAAAAGAGAAAATTGCTAACGCCCATCTAATCGCATCAGCACCAGAGTTGTTAGAGCAGTTAATAAGACTTCGCAATAAAATTGCAAGCTATAAACCAGATGATGACGATGATTTAGACATCGTTGACGCTGTAATCGCAAAAGCCCTCGGTCAACAGTAACCCACCACTTAATCATTCATATCGCTATTAATAGTGAGGAATACGCACATAAGGAACATAGGAAATGGCAAATGAATTAGTCGTAATTGAACAAGCGACAGCGCTAGATTTATTTACAGCGCCAGAAAAAGTAAATCAGATGCTAGAGCACATTAAGTCTCTTGCAGAAGAAGAGCGTAAAGAACTCGATAGTGATTTCTCAGTAGCTAAAAACCGAAAGGCTTTTGCATCTCTGGCGTACAAAGTTACTCAAACAAAAACAGCTATTGATAAGGCTGGCAAACTGGTTGTTAATGACCTGAAAGAATTACCTAAGAAAGTAGATGCCGCACGTAAGCTATTTCGAGACGAACTTGACTTACTGAGTGATGGAATTCGCAAACCACTAACAGAATGGGAAGCGCAAGAAAAAGCTCGCGAAGAAGCCGAAGCGCTTAAGAAGCAAGTCGAAGTTGATCATGAAGAAGCTCTGCAAATGAACGAGCTGTTTGATTTACGCAAAGCCGAAGAAGAACGCCAGCGCATTGCTCGTGAAGAAGAAATGAAGCGACAAGCTGCGGAACAGGCAAGATTCGAAGCTGAACGAAAGGCACGGCAAGAAATTGAAGCTGCAGCACGGCGTGAGCGCGAAGCAAAAGAAGCAGCCGAACGTGCAGAGCGTGAAAAGCAGGAAGCTATTCAACGTGCAGAGCAAGCAGCAAAAGAAGCCAAGGAAAAGGCAGAACGTGATGCTAAAGAAGCTCAGGAACGAGCTGAACGTGAGAAGCAATTAGCTATCGAAGCCGAACGCAAGAAAGCACGGGAAGCAGAACAAGCGCGATTAGCAGAAGAAGAACGTAAGTGTCAGGAAGAAGCTAAACGTCAGGCTGATAAGGAACATCAGAAAACAGTTAACAATAAAGCCATGCAAGATTTAATTGATGCTGGCATTCCAGAAGAGTGCGCCAAGAATTGCATTATCGCTATCGCTAAAAACCTAGTATCAAACGTAAAAATTCACTACTAACCCACCGCACCAACACCAGATAACCACCCTATCGCTATCGCAAGATTAGCGCAGGTTTCGCACATCCAGAGGTAAGCATGAATATTGATAAATACAAACTTTGTTTAGCTCAATCGCAAGCCGGGATTGCACGCTTTCTCAAGGATGAGAATGGATGGCGCAAAGCAAACGAAACATTAAAAACAGCATATGGAGTACAACATGAACGCAAAGCAGAAACACGCAAAGCAACAAATATTCACCCTACTTCGCGAGTCTGAAATGACTGAGCAACAAGTCGAATTATTGTTTGATGATTGGAAATTTAAACAGCAATGCGAAAAGACAAATCGAATTTTACGTCAGGTTAATACGCGTGGAGAGTATGCGTTCACGTAAGGAGGTAGTCATGAGCCCCATCTTGGATATGTGCTGTGGCAGTCGCATGTTCTGGTTTGATAAGGAAGATAACCGAGCAATTTACAGCGACATCCGCGCAGAGAAACATATCTTATGTGATGGAAGGAAGTTAAATATCACACCAGACATTATCGCTGATTTTAAAAACCTACCCTTCCCTGATGATTCTTTTTATCAAGTTATATTCGACCCACCTCATTTAATCAGGGTTGGCCCCAACGGATGGATGTTTAAAAAGTATGGGCGATTAAATAAAGAGTCATGGAAAGACGATTTATCAAAAGGATTTAGTGAAGCATTTAGAGTGCTCAAGCCAAACGGAACATTGGCATTCAAGTGGAATGAAACACAAATAACCACAAAGCAAGTTTTAGCGCTAACCGACCAAAAACCAACAATAGTCCAGCGTGTTGGCAAGAACGATAAAACGCATTGGGTGCTGTTTATTAAGGAGGCGTGATGAGCAACTCAAAACAATGGTTAGAAGAATTACGCGGGAAGCGTAAAGAATCGCAGGAACGCGAACACGATGAATTTATGTATCAAACGGAAGTGTTAGGACGACAAGGATTGTCATTGCCAATGAAGGACTTTCAGGGAGATTTTCAATGAACGTTTCTAATTCCTACCCTACCGATAAATACCCTCAATTAACATCTCCATCATTAGCAAAAAACAGAAAGGAAGCTCTGGCTCAAGCTATTGCAATGATTGATGGTCATTTGCCAAATACGAGCGTGAAGGAGAGAGAAAAGCGACTTGCAATGGAACTGCTACACATGAACTTGGACGCATCGAAAAATCACCCTCCTCTACCGCCTCACATTCAGGCATTACGCGATGCAGAAAGGAATTCTGTATCTAGTCGCAATATTGAAATCGATTACTACGGAAGCGATCGGCGTCAAGGTCAGTATCTTGGAGATTAACATGACTGCTGTATATAAAGCGATTAGCAATGTAGCCAAGGAAATGGCTGAAACAGGAATAAAGAAAGGAAGTAAAAATCAACAGCAAGGGTTTATGTTCAGAGGGATTGACGCTGTATATAACGCTCTTGCACCAGCTTTAGTTAAGCATGGATTGCTTATTCTTCCACGGATCATTGAACGCTCAGTCACGGAAAGACAAACACAAAGAGGTGGTCAGCTATTCTACGTTGTGGTTAAGGCTGAATTTGATTTTGTTGCCACGGAAGATGGCAGTAAGCACACGGTAGTGACTTATGGTGAGGCTATGGATAGCGGAGATAAAGCCACAAATAAAGCCATGTCGATTGCATATAAATACGCGGCATTTCAAGCGTTCTGTATTCCAACAGAAGAAACAGCAATTGATGCAGATGCGGAAATTCATAACGTAGCGCCACGGACGGCAGATCAGGTGTTAGCTGATTACACTAACTTCCTTGGCACAGCTACAAATCAGTCACAAATCATGGATGAGTACAAAAAAGCATGGAATGCATTGGCTGGTACTGAATCACAAAAGGAATGTGAGCGTGTAACAGGTATTCGAATTAAAGAACTTAAGGAAGCTGCATAATGGCAAGTAAAGGCGTGAATAAATGTATTCTCATTGGTCACTTAGGGCAGGATCCAGAAATCCGCTATATGCCGAGTGGTGGCGCTGTTGCAAATCTCACATTGGCCACATCGGAATCGTGGCGTGACAAGCAGACTGGCGAGATGAAGGAGAAAACTGAGTGGCATCGAGTGGTAATTTTCGGGAAATTAGCGGAAGTTGCAGGTGAATACCTAAGAAAAGGAAGTCAGGTATACATCGAAGGTTCTCTACAAACCAGAAAATGGCAAGACCAAAGCGGGCAAGACCGATACACAACGGAAGTAGTGGTCAATATTGGCGGAACAATGCAGATGCTAGGCGGTAACGGTGGTAATCAGGCAGGAAGCCAGAAGCCGCAGCAATCAGCACAGCAACCGCAACAGCCTAAACAACAAACTCCACAATACCATGAGCCACCAATGGACTTTGATGACGATATTCCTTTCGCTCCTATCGGACTCCCCTACCCACGCCACACTATTTATGTGATTTAACCAAAGGATATAACCATGAAAAGTTTACACGGTCGTTGCATTCAGAGATGGAAGCAACGATTCAAGAGTGTTTGTGATTCTAAGGTTTCACCTTATTACAGAAAACGCGACTTAAAGGGATTCTGTCGTGAATGTGGAGTCATTACTGCTGACATGATGATTCTAAGCATGGCAGAGGGTAATGCTCACGTTGATTTTGATGGTAAACGCCATGGATGGTCACCTGAATTTTCAAAGTTCTTTGACGAGAATCGAGAAAAATATATTACCGAAGCTCGTTTGTTTCTCAACGAAGAAGCCACTAATGGCGAAATAGACGACTTAATCGAAGAAGAAATATCTGATTGGAATTAGGACTCAGTGCAAGGATGCAAACAGGAGATAGATATGACTATTGAACAGTTACAAGAAGAAAACGCAAATTTGAAACAGGCGATTATTGATATTTTCACAAATTGCAGTGAGTGCGAAAGTGATAACGAAGAAAATTATTACATTGTTGATCAATCCATTGTTAATGACGCATTTGATTTAACGAAAGATTAATTTAACTCGCAGGGATGCAATGAAGAGGAGTGAATATGAACAGTTTTACACATTATGGGCAATTTATGAAATTCACACTGCCAGAACCAGACCCTAAGGATGTTTGTAACCTTTGTGGAGAGAATGTCGGAAAAGATAATTTAATCCAAGGTCATACGGCAAATATTTGTTTTGAGTGTTCTGATTTAGTGAAAGAAATGGCAGATGAAAAGCGCAAGGAAATAGCAGAAAAAGAAATTGAGCAAATGGCAATTGATTTATCAACTGGTGACTTAGGTTTAGTTGATATGGGAATGGGAACAGCCAGAGCACATGCCGAGCGTTTATATAAAGCTGGATATAGAAAGGTGGAATGATGGATACATCAAGACAGCAATTTGAAGAGTGGCGCAGTAAGAATAAATCATCAACGATAAATCTATTCGATGTATGGCAAGCATCACGCGACTCACTCTTATTAACTCTACCAGAAAGAGAGAAAAATGTAGGTAATTATGATTATTTCACTGATGGATATAACAGTGGAATATCAGCGTGTGAAATAGCATTATTGGATAACGGAGTGAAAATAAAAAATGAATAATAAATACAAAGCAGAACTAATTAACGGCAAACCAGTTATTTTATTAAATGGAAATATGATTGAAAAAGGATTTATTTCAATTGTAGACGCACAAGAAAAGGCTGATAAATTAAATAATGGAAATAAAAAATGAATAATGAGATATTTAAGATAGCAAAATATTTAAAAAACAAAATAAACGCTGGTGAGGGGGTTGATGAATATAACTGGCAAGAAATAATTGATGTATGCGATGAGCTATTGCGCATTAATAGCTTACAGCCTGTTGGTTATATAATGGAATGCAGTTTTGATAATATCAAGGAATATGGATATACCCATCTTAATGAAGAAAGAAGTGAAAAAATAAATATACCACTCTATAAATTAGATTAAATAACCATGCAAATAATCGGATATGTATTACTCATGCTAATACAGGGTTCTGCTATACCTGCAACGGAAGATATATACACGCAATCGGAATGCAATAAACGTGCTGAATATTTAATGTCAGTGAGGGATTTAACTATTATTTGTGGTGAGGTGATGAGAGTTGAATAAACGAAAGCAATTACTTAATCGTATTAATTGGGATGCTCAAGATGTTGGAATGATAAGACTTAGAAATGAAGATATAGGAAATAAACTTCAAGTTCTATGCACTGCATTATGGAAAGAGCTATTAAATACTGATAATCCAAATACTGACTTAATAAATCAATTAAATACATTCCACAACGAAGTTGAATTATCAGCCAAGCAAACGGGATTATATAATGAATAAATACACCGAACTATCTGACTTCGAGATTAATTTAAAAGTAGCTCACATTATGCTGGGTAAGGATAACTATGATTGGTGCCCAGATAAAAAAGAAGTTTACCTTGCAGGTATTGATGGTGGTGATTTCTTACCTCATGGGTATTTCGACCCATGCGGTAGCCCGTCTGACGCAATGCCGATTATTATTGAGAATGAAATATCGATGATTAAAAGCTCAAGTGGCTGGATGTGCTGCCATGGTTCAGTTGGTCAGGTTGAGCATGAAAGCTTATACCGTGGCGCTATGGAATTATTCTTAATGATGAAGGATGCGGAGAATGAGAATAACAATAACGGTTAAAAATAAAGATGACAACGAGTTAATTCGATTCACTGGCAATTGTCTATCTGATTTTTTAATGCGAGATGAAAACGAATATGCATATATGGTTGGAAATATGCAGGCGTGGATAGTTAGAAAGAAAAACGGGAATATATCAGTAAAAGGTTATCGGAAATAATTAAATAGCATAGGTGAATTATGAGATTAATAATTCGCGGTGAAGTCACGCCCACAGAAAGGATTGCTATTAATGAGGCACTGGAAGCCCATAAAAAGAAATACAATAGAACAGGAATAATCGTTAGTCACAAAATAAAGATAGGAAAGAATATCTACCCTGTGGAAATAGAAAACTGTCGTAAATCATATATGGTCACATTGCGTAATAAAAGGCAAAGACTATGAATGCACAGGCAATGGAAAACGCACGAAGGCAAATAGCAAAGGAATGCTTAATCGAACTCAGAAGTCACGGAATACCCAACGACAAACTAACTACTCAGATCCTCGATAAATACACACCAAAGTTTAAACCTCTAAATCACACAAAGTACAACACCAAAGATGTTATGTGCCAATACATCAGAAATCTGCAAAAGGAAGAGAAAGATGGATAACTTAACTCAGTTGATGCCTAATAAATGGGTGACAGAACCAGTTTTAGTTGCTATCACAGGAATGAAGCCGGGAACAATAAAGCGAGCTAGGGAAAGCTCATGGGCAATTGGCAGAGAATATATTCACGTATCGCCAGAAGGAGAACCAAAGCCAAACTCAGAATGCATGTACAATCATCAGGCCATCAACACATGGATTGAGAGACAAATAAAGAAGCAACCGAGGTGATGTAATGATTAAATATCCGACTGGGGTTGAGCTGCACAATGGCTCCCTCAGAATAAATTTCGTTTATAAAGGAAAGAGGATCAGGAAATGGCTGGCCATGCCAGATACAGCAAAGAATAGAAAAATTGCTGGTGAATATAGGGCTTCTATTGTTTACAAGATAAAAATGGGAACATTTGTTTTTGATGATGAGTTTCCAGATGACAAGAGAAGTTCTTCATATTCAAAAGATATTAACTTCATAGAGCTTGTTGATTTGTATATGGAGCTGAAGAAAACAGAGATAGCAACAAGTACACTGCGTCGCTATGACTCTATTTCTCGCTCACTAATGCAATTTGTTAGTTGTAAGAAAAGTATTTCAACATATACCCCTGCTGATTTGCTAAGAATTAGAAATAAGCTACTTACAGATCATCAGTTACCTAACAAATATAGACCAACACGAGATGATGGTAGAAGCGTTGCTACTGTAAATAACTATATGCGCATGCTTTTATCATTATTTAGATTTGCTTATAGAAACAAATATATTAACGATGATATTACTGTTAACTGTGGCTATCTGAAAAAAGAAAAGCCTATTCCTGACCCTCTGACTGAAGATGAATTCAAGAGGCTGTTGCTAGCATGTCAGAATAATCAATCTAGAAACATGCTCATTCTATCTGTATATACAGGACTAAGGCCGGGTGAGCTAACAGGATTAGCATGGGAGGATATAGATCTAGTTAAAAAGACAATAATGGTCAGAAGGAATGTTTGTGGCCCTTCCGATTTTTCATACCCGAAAACAGGTGCGAGCACTGATAGGATAATTAGCTTATTAGAGCCAGCCTTTAACTGCTTAAAGGATCAGTCTCTATATACAAAGATGACAGCGCCAATTGACGTTAAAGTAAAAACTCGTGAGTTTAATAAATATCGAACTGACTCATGCACATTTGTTTTCCAACCATCTATTGTTAGCGTGAATGGTGTTCTTACTAAATTTTACTCACCAGGAGGCTTCTCGCAAATATGGAGATCATTAATTAGAAGATCTGGTGTTAGGCATAGAAAGTCATATCAAACAAGGCATACTTATGCTTGCTGGATGTTATCTGCTGGGGCGAATCCTGCATTCATTGCAACACAGATGGGGCACTCGTCATCAAAAATGGTACACGATGTTTATGGAGCTTGGATGCCTGAGAACGATCAAGACCAAATATCGCTATTAAACCAAAAATTGAATGATTCCGCCCCCTATGTGTCCCCATCGAGTCACAATAAAGATAACATTCGTTTTATATCAAATAGTTAACACTATCACACCTGCATGCTCATAATTTCTTGATAAGCAGCGACTAACTTATTACGCACTTGTACACCCATTTGTAATGAAATACTGGATTTTTGCATATCCACCATCACATCGTTTAATTCAACACCTGGAGTACCTAAGGTAAACGCTTGAACTTTGTTGGTTGCATTCACTCGAGTTTCATTAATTTTACCCACGGCTTGAACAAGCTGAGTTGCAAATCCTGCTTGTACTGGCTGGGGTTTCGCAATATTGGATGCTTGCAAAGTCTGGATTTGCATTTTATCCAGAACACTTTCAATAGCTGGAATTGACATATAAACCTCTGCGTTAATCATCTAATTCAATTACTGAATCAATGTCATAGTAAGGAAGTGAACCAACACGCTTACCGAGTTATACCCTAACACAGGGGCTTCATTCCAAAGCGAGTAATTAACGCAAAAGTTAAGGGCTAATTACGCCATTAAATGAAACGCAAAAGGCCAATAATGAGACACCTGAGAGTAGGTTTATTTATTTGCGTAAGGGGAGTCTGTTTTGTTACGCCACGCTTTTAGTATTCATCCCGAACTACAAGGCAAGGATTGTCTATGAATGCCGAAAAAACCGACGTTGTGAACCAGAATAAGGGTTTTAACGCCATTATTAACCGGATAAAAGCCGATCCGAAAATTCCGCTCATTATTGCGGGTTCGGCGGCTATTGCCATTTTTGTTGCTGCATTTTTATGGTTACAAAGCCCTGATTATAAGGTGCTTTATAGTAATCTTAGCGATAAAGACGGTGGCGAAATTGTCACACAGTTAACACAGATGAATGTACCTTATCGCTTGTCACAAAATGGCGCAGCGATTATGGTGCCTGACAATCAGGTTCATGAATTACGCCTGAAACTCGCGCAAGCGGGGCTTCCAAAAGGCGGTGCTGCCGGTTTTGAACTGTTAGATAAAGAAAAGTTCGGGATCAGCCAATTTAGTGAACAGATTAACTATCAACGTGCACTTGAAGGTGAGCTTGCTCGCACTATCGAGACATTAGGTCCTGTACAAAATGCCCGAGTTCATTTAGCACTACCAAAACCATCTCTTTTTGTTCGTGAACAGAAATCCCCTTCTGCATCCGTTACGGTGGGTCTTTTACAGGGTAGAGCGCTGGATGAAGGTCAAATTAATGCCATCGTGCATATCGTTGCGAGCAGTGTTGCAGGTATGCCTGATAGCAGTGTGACCATCGTCGACCAAAGCGGCAAATTATTGACACAACCTGATGCATTAGGTCGTGATCTTAATTCTATCCAACTGAAATATGTTCAAGAGCTAGAAAGCCGTTATCAGCAACGTATTGAAACGTTATTAGGCCCAATTGTGGGTCGTGGAAACGTTCATGCACAGGTGACTGCTCAAGTTGATTTCTCTCATACAGAAGAGACTGCTGAAGAGTACAAACCAAACCAGCCACCAAATCAAGCCGCAGTGCGTTCAAAACAATTGAGCCAAAGTGAGCAGAATGGTGGCATGTTAGCTGGCGGCGTTCCTGGTGCATTATCTAATCAACCTGTTGCTCCACCACAAGCACCTATTGAAGCGCCAAAAGCGCAAGAAGGTGAGAAAGCAGATGACGCCAATGCAACGGGTACAAATCGCACATTAACGCGTAATCCAAACAGTAATAGCCGTTTAGATGAAACAACCAACTATGAAGTTGATCGCCGAATTCGCCATATCAAGCGTCCAGTAGGTAATGTCGAGCGTCTTTCTGTCGCTGTTATTGTGAACTACAAAACAGTTGAAGATAAGAAAGAAGCCGCTGAAGGCGAAGAGCCTGTTGTTGAAACTAAACTTGTTCCGCTAACTGATGAGCAAATTCAGCAAATTGAAGGACTTGTTCGTGAAGCGATGGGCTATTCCCAAGAGCGTGGTGACTCTTTAAGTGTCGTGAACTCCCAGTTTAACGATATTGAAGAGAAAGTGATCACCGTTCCTGTATGGGAAAACCCAGATATTCTTGCGAAAGCATTAGATTTAGGTCGCTGGTTATTACTTGTCATCATCGCATGGATCTTATGGCGCAAACTGGTGAAACCACAGCTTGAAAAACGCCGTGAAGCTGAAATTGCTGCACAGAAAGCCGTGCTGAAAACCAAGCTACAAGTTAAAGATGATGTTGATGAAGCAGAATTAGATGACGAAGCAAGACGTAAACAAGCACGTAAACGTGTGAGTGCCGAATTGCAGAGCCAACGTATCCGTGAAATGGCAGAGAAAGATCCTCGTGTCGTCGCAATGGTAATTCGTCAATGGATGAGTAAAGAGCAATGAGTAATAACTTAACTGGAACCGAAAAAAGCGCCGTTATGTTACTAACTCTCGGTGAAGACCGAGCGGCGGAAGTATTTAAACATCTAAGTACACGAGAAGTTCAGCAACTCAGTATTGCAATGTCATCAATGCGCCATATCTCAAATCAGCAATTAATTGATGTTATGGCAAGCTTTGAAGAAGATGCGGTTCAATATGCCGCATTGAACGTGAATGCAAATGACTACTTGCGCTCTGTTCTTGTTAAAGCCTTGGGTGAAGAACGCGCTAATAACCTGTTAGATGAGATCTCTGAAACACGAGAAACTTCAACAGGGATTGAAACGCTTAACTTTATGGAACCACAAATGGCTGCCGATATTATCCGCGACGAACATCCGCAGATTATCGCAACCATCTTGGTTCACCTTAAACGAGGTCAAGCGGCAGATATTCTGGCACTGTTCGATGAGAAACTGCGTAATGACGTAATGCTTCGTATCGCGACATTTGGGGGTGTTCAGCCGTCAGCATTAGCAGAGTTAACTGAAGTACTGAATAACCTGCTTGATGGTCAAAACCTCAAACGCAGTAAAATGGGTGGTGTTCGTACTGCTGCTGAAATCATCAACTTGATGAAGAGCCAGCAAGAAGAGAATGTCATTACTGCAGTTCGCGATTACGACGGTGAATTGGCACAAAAAATTATCGACGAAATGTTCCTGTTCGAAAACCTTATCGATATCGACAACCGTTCAATTCAGCGCATTCTACAGGAAGTGGAATCCGACTCCTTGGTTGTGGCATTGAAAGGGTGCGATCAAGAGCTGCGCGATCACTTCCTTGCCAATATGTCGCAACGTGCTGCTGAGATCATGCGTGATGACTTGAGTTCTCGCGGCCCTGTTCGTATGTCTCAAGTGGAAGCAGAGCAGAAAGCAATTCTGCTTGTGGTACGCAAATTAGCAGAGACTGGTGAGGTTGTTCTTCATGGAGGAGACGATACCTATGTCTGATAAACATACTGATACTAACTGGAAGCCTTGGGTTCCCAAAGAACTCACTGATTGGGCATTAAATGTCGAGGACACGACAGAAGACGAAAAGGAAGTCGAAAAACAGGAAAAAGAAGTCGTTCAGCAACAGAAAGTCCTTGAGCAAATTAATATGCTTGATGACATGAAAGAAAAGGCTCAAAAATTGGGCCACGCTGAAGGCTTTGAGGCAGGGAAAAACCAGGGTTATCAGGAAGGCTATCAGGCTGGATTACAATCAGGTATTGAAGAAGGTATTCGCCAAGGCATTGCTCAACAATCGCCATTAATTAATGAATGGCAAGGATTGTTGGCTGAATTTAGGCACTCTTTAAATGGGTTAGACAGTGTTATTGCTTCACGTTTAATGCAAATCGCCCTCACAGCGGCAAAAGAAGTTCTGGGTCAGCCTGCTGTTTGTGATGGGTCTGCATTACTGGCGCAAATAACCTTAATGTTGCAACAAGAACAAATGTTCTCAAACAACCCACAGTTAAGAGTTAACCCAAAACATATTCCACAAATTGAAAAAGAGCTGGGTGATTCACTTTCTGCTCATGGTTGGAAAGTAGTTGCCGATAACAGTATTCATGTTGGTGGATGCCGTGTTGTGACAAATGATGGCGATCTTGATGCCACGATTGCAACTCGTTGGCATGAGCTTTGTCGTCTTGCTGCTCCGGAGGCGTTGTAATGACAGCAAGATTGGGGCGTTGGTTAGAAAAACTCAGTGATGCAGAAGCACGTTTAAATAAAATTCCGCGTGTACGTCAATATGGTCGTTTAACCAGAGCAACAGGTTTAGTCATGGAAGCTAAGGGGCTTGTTATGCCCCTTGGCTCTACGTGTTTAATAGAACGTACCATTGGTAAAACTGTTGAAGAAGTTGAAAGTGAAGTCGTTGGGTTCAATGGTAGCCAAATGTTGTTAATGCCTTTACAGGAAGTCGAGGGATTAACACCGGGTGCTCGTGTTTATGCACAGGCCACTCCGAGTGGTGAAAATGAAGGTCGCCAATTGCCTCTTGGCGATGCGCTGTTAGGGCGTGTTTTAGATGGCTCTGGTTATCCTTTAGATGGTTTACCACCACCCGATACAGGTTATCGTGCGCCACTGATCACTCCACCTATCAATCCACTACAACGTACCCCTATTACTGATGTACTGGATGTAGGCGTGCGTGCAATCAACTCACTGTTAACCGTGGGTCGTGGTCAGCGTATGGGGCTTTTTGCAGGTTCTGGTGTAGGTAAAAGTGTGCTATTAGGCATGATGGCGCGTTTTACCCAAGCTGATGTCATTGTTGTTGGATTAATTGGTGAACGTGGACGTGAAGTTAAAGACTTTATCGAAAATATTCTCGGTACTGAAGGTTTAGCACGCTCAGTGGTTGTAGCAGCGCCTGCTGACGTATCACCACTTCTTCGTATGCAAGGTGCTTCTTATGCAACGCGTATTGCAGAAGATTTTCGTGATCGCGGAAAACATGTCTTACTGATTATGGACTCACTCACACGTTACAGTATGGCGCAACGTGAAATCGCTCTTGCTGTAGGCGAACCGCCTGCAACCAAAGGGTATCCGCCTTCTGTCTTCGCTAAATTACCTGCACTCGTCGAACGTGCGGGAAACGGCGTTGATGGTGGTGGTTCTATCACGGCGTTCTATACTGTTTTAACTGAAGGTGATGATCAGCAAGATCCAATTGCAGACTCTGCTCGTGCGATTTTAGATGGTCACATTGTGCTTTCGCGTTCTCTGGCAGAATCTGGGCACTACCCTGCTATCGATATCGAAGCCTCTATTAGCCGTGCAATGACATCACTGATTGATAAAACACATTATCGTCGCGTACAAGTATTTAAACAGCTTTTGTCTAGCTATCAACGTAACCGCGATTTAATTAACGTAGGTGCTTATGCTGCGGGTAGTGATCCTATGCTTGATAAAGCCATTGCACTTTATCCGTCCCTCGCGAAGTTCTTACAGCAAGATATCCAAGAGCAATGCAGTTATCAAAGTGCATGTGAGCAACTTAATCAACTGATCACAGTAAACTAATTCTGAACATAATCAGAGAAAGTAAAGAGGGTTCCAATGCGGGAGCAGTCACCTTTAGTGACACTGAGAGAACTGGCACAGACAGCGGCTGAGCAAGCCGCTATTCAACTGGCTCAGGTCCGGCAGAGTCATCAACAAATGGAACAGCAACTCAATATGTTGATTGGGTATCAGGATGAATACCGTGTACGTCTAAATGAAACGTTGAATTTGGGGGGGATGTCGTCAGCATCGTGGCAAAACTACCAACAATTTCTCAAAACGCTCGAATTGACTATCGAACAACATAAACAACAACTTCAACATTGGCAGGCGCAGCTCGATCTTGCAACTGAACAATGGAGAGAAAAACAGCAACGACTCAATGCATTTGAGACTTTGGAGCAACGTGCTGAAGATAGCCGTAAGCGACATCTTGATCGTATTGAACAGAAACAAATGGACGAGTACGCACAGCGTAGTACTTTACGGAGAACAACTTGATGGAGATAACGCTTCTGACCATGGATGTCGCTGCAACCTCTTCGGGAACGACATCCGCTTCAAATAGTCAGCCCGGTGATAATGCCCCGACATTTGCTCAGCTTTTGGGCTCTCAACCCCAAAATACACAGAGTGATAAAAAGACAGCCAATATCACAAACCATTCAACGAAAGAAAACAAAGCACATTCACACTCTGATGAAGACAAAACAAAAGAAGACGGTAGTCATCTTGCGTCTGTCACCACAGAACCCAATGTGATAGAAGAGCCATCTTTTGAGAAATCTCAATTGACTCTGACTTTGCCAGATAATGAACAATTTGCGGCTATTGTTGAAAATAAAACCCCTTCTTTATTAATGTCAGCAGAAGAACTTGCTGCTGAACTTCCCGTTCAGTTAGCAGGACTACCTGGATTAAAACGGCTTAGCCTTCCCTCAGAGCAACTGACTCAAGCATTACAACAGCCTCAATCAGTTAAACGTGGTGAAGATTTAGCCTCGTTAGCACGCACTATTTCAAAAGATGGTGATATGTCGGACTTCAACCTTACCGACAAGCTTAATCTATCAAAATCAGATGAAAAGTCCTTGTTAACCCAGCTACGCCCAGAGACGGCGACATTAGCAACAGAAAGTACGCTTGTCTCTGCTAATCAAACAGAAAAGCCTTCTGCGAAAAAAGTAGATAGCATCGCGACACTTTTAACGCCAACAGCAGAAAAAGTGAATGCATTGCTAAACGGCGATAAGCAAGTTGCAAATGCAAAATTAGCGGACAATGTTGCTCAGCAAATGGTGACAGGTAATCGTGTTGTAGAAAGCGATCTTCACAACACCCTTTCTACCTCTTCTTCTTTGGCTTCGCAAAGCATTACGGGTCATGCTCACTCTTCAACACAACCACAAATGCAATTTTCACCGATGGCAACACAGGTATTAAATGCACAAGTGGGAACACAAGAGTGGCAACAGCAACTAAATCAACAAATTGTGATGTTTAGCCGTAATGGCTTACAAAAGGCAGAGCTACGTTTACACCCTGAAGAGCTAGGTTCATTGCATATCCGCATGAAAATAGAAGATGGGCAAGCGCAGTTGCACCTTGCTTCACAAAACGGACAAGTTCGTTCTGTATTAGAAAATGCCATGCATCAATTGCGTCAAGCTCTCTCTGAAAATGGGATCCAGCTCACGCAGAGTCAGGTGTCTAGCGACACTCATGACAGTTGGCAACAACAAAATATGTCAGATTCCTCTCAATTTAGTGGAGATGGTGCCGATAATCATCAAGGAAGCGAGGGTAATTCTCTGCAATTAGCCTCTGAAACGGCACTACAAAAGATAACCCTTACGCCTCAAGAATTAGCATCTGCTCGTGGTGGTGTTGATATTTTTGCCTAATACAAATGTATTGGGAGGACACCCTATGTCAATAAACGTAAGAGTTAATGGTTTTTTCCCTATCTGTTTCTGCAATTAAAAAACAGAAATAGCGGGATAATTAAGGTTGATTTAGATGGATATGGAAGTCCACAACAGTGAACACGTATCCACTACAAAACAGGAATTTAACTGTCCATGTCTAATTACAGCAATGAACGTAAAAGCTATAGCTTAATTCTGATCATCGTATTATTGGTGATCGCCATTATTGCAGCGGCATTCGGTGGATATAGTTGGTGGGCATTGAAGCATGCTAAATCAGGTTCAGCGGGCACAAATCAGGAAAAAGTTATACCAGCACCCGTTTTTATGTCATTAGAACCCTTTACGGTAAATTTAATTGATGACGAAGAACACTTAGACAGAGTGCTCTACATAGGGATCACATTAAGATTACATAATGAAGAAACTCGTAAACGTCTACATGATTATTTACCTGAGGTTCGTAGCCGCTTGTCATTACTGCTTTCTCGTCAACAGGCTAATAAGCTTGCGACAGACAATGGAAAACTCCAGCTAATGACGGATGTAAAAGAAACGCTGAGACCGACTCTCGTACCGGGAGAATCTGAACAGATCCTCTCCGATGTACTGTTTACCACGTTTATTCTGCGATAATCATTATGAGCGATAATATCCTTTCACAGGCAGAGATTGATGCTCTGCTGAATGATGACACATCAGGTGACGACGCCAAAAAAAGCGCGAACAGGGAACCTGCGATAGCGAAGGATCCGAATGAACCGGATATTCAGCCTTATGACCCCAACACGCAACGTCGTGTGGTTCGAGAACGTTTACAGTCGTTAGAAATTATTAACGAACGCTTTGCACGTCAATTCCGTATGGGGCTGTTTAACATGCTCCGTCGGAGTCCTGACATTACTGTTGGTGGCGTTAAAATTCACCCTTATCACGACTTTGCTCGTAACTTACCTGTGCCAACAAACCTTAACTTGGTGCATTTAAAGCCTTTACGAGGAACAGCATTATTTACCTTTGAACCCAATCTGGTTTATATCGCGGTAGATAACCTGTTCGGTGGTGATGGCCGTTTTCCAATCCCTGTGGAAGGACGTGAATTTACCAACACAGAGCAGCGGATCATCAACAAAATGTTGAAACTGGCACTTGATGCCTACCGTGATGCTTGGGATTCCATATTCAAAATTCAGGTGGAATATGTTCGTTCTGAAATGCAGGTGAAATTTACCAATATCACCTCATCACCGAATGACATTGTTGTTACAACACCTTTTCAGGTGGAAATTGGTTCAATGGTTGGGGAATTTAGTATTTGTATTCCATTTGCCATGATTGAACCATTACGTGAACGACTGATTAATCCACCAATTGAAAATGTTCGTCAAGAAGATGGGGTTTGGTTAGATAGTTTAGTCAACCAAGTTCAGCATTCAGAGCTAGAACTGGTCGCAAACTTTGCTGACATCCCACTGCGTTTATCAAAAGTGCTAACACTTAAAGCTGGGGATGTTATCCCAATTGATAGACCAGAAAGATTGATTGCACATGTTGATGGTGTGCCCGTATTAACAAGCCAATACGGTACAGTAAATGGGCAATATGCCCTTCGTGTTGAACACCTAATTAACCCTGTTTTAAACGCTCTGGATGAGGAACAAACCAATGAGTGATGCAAATCGCCCAACTGATAATTCACAATCGGCTGAGGATATGTGGGCTGATGCAATGGAACAGCAAACTGGGAAAAGCCAGGATAATAGTTCCGATCTATTTGAACATCTTTTACCTGAAGACGATACGCTGAACCATCTATCTGATATCAATTTGATTATGGATATTCCAGTCAAATTAACAGTAGAGTTAGGCCGTACCAAAATGACCATTAAAAAATTACTGAGCCTGTCACAAGGTTCTGTCGTTTCACTGGATGGTTTAGCTGGTGAGCCTCTTGATATTCTTATCAATGGCTATTTAATCGCTCAAGGTGAAGTTGTTGTTGTTTCTGATAAATACGGTATTCGCATTACCGATATCATTACGCCATCAGAACGTATGCGTCGTCTGAGCCGTTAATCTATGGAACAGCTTCCTTCCTTTTCCAGCCAAGGTGCGGTAAATACTACCGCACCCGCTACAACACAAACTGTTCAAACACCTACACAGCCGTTGCCTGTAGGTCAAAGTCTTGCTCAAGTTAGCACGGCACTTGCAGGCATTATCGTTCTTATTATTGTTGCTATGTGGTTATTTCGCCGTTTTGGCTTTACCCGTGGTTCATTTAAAGGAACGACAGCACAACTTAGCGTTAAAGCAAGTTGTTCATTAGGTGCAAAAGAACGTGTGGTGGTGGTTGAAGTAGAACAGGAATGGCTCGTATTAGGTGTAACTGCATCGCAGGTAAATCTGCTGCATAAATTACCCATCCCTGATAAAGCCTCGCAGGAAGCGAACTCATCACCAACATCGCCATTGTTTACTCAAATATTACAAAAAACGCTAAAGCGAGATAAAGGCAACTCATAATGCATCAGTGTGTCACTTTTTTTAACGCATTAAAGCGTTGGCGTCTCTTCGCTAGTGTGCTGGTTTTAATCTTGTTACCTACCAGTGCGTTTGCCCAATTTCCGAGTGTTATTACACAGCCTTTACCGGGTGGTGGTCAAAGTTGGTCATTACCAGTACAAACATTAATCTTCATTACAGCGTTGGGGTTTATTCCTGCTATTTTGCTGATGATGACAAGTTTTACCCGCATTATTATTGTCCTTGGATTACTACGTAATGCTTTAGGTACACCTTCTGCACCACCAAACCAAGTGGTTCTTGGTTTGGCGTTATTTATGACCTTTTTCATTATGGCACCGGTTTTTGATAAAATTTATCAAGATGCCTATATGCCATTTACTGAAGATCAAATTACCTTCGAGCAAGCCTTAGAGAATGGCTCTAAACCTTTGCGTCAGTTTATGATGCAACAAACGCGTGAAACTGACTTAGCTCTGTTTGCTCGTCTTGCCGATGCGCCTGCGTTTGAAACTCGCGAAAGTGTACCAATGCGTATTTTGGTGCCTGCTTATATTACGAGTGAGTTAAAAACCGCCTTCCAAATCGGTTTTATGATTTTTATTCCTTTTCTTATTATCGACTTAGTTGTTGCCAGTGTATTAATGGCGCTAGGTATGATGATGGTGCCACCTGCCACAGTCTCATTGCCATTTAAACTCATGCTTTTTGTTTTAGTAGATGGTTGGCAATTAATACTAGGCTCGCTTGCACAAAGCTTTTTCAATTAGCGCAGAGGTAACCCCATGACACCAGAATCCGTCTTAGCACTAGGTACTGAAGCGATGAAAATCGCTTTATCACTAGCTGGCCCTCTTTTATTGTCCGCTCTAGTGACGGGTCTTGTGATCAGTATGCTTCAAGCTGCAACGCAGATAAACGAAATGACATTGTCGTTTATTCCAAAAATTCTTGCTGTATTAGCTGCTATTTTAGTTGCGGGTCCTTGGATGTTAAGTTTACTTGTCGATTATATGCATAACTTATTTACTGGCATTCCTGGGATGATTGGTTAATAGCAATGATAACCCTGACCAGTGAAATGCTTAACGGCTACATTAGTGATTTTTTCTGGCCATTTGTGCGTATACTCGCCCTTTTTAGCACTGCACCGCTATTTAGTGAAAAGCAGACACCTAAAAAATTTCGCATTGCGCTCGCCTTTTTAATTACTGCATTAGTTGCACCAGGCTTACCGCAAAGTAATGTACCTTTATTCTCGCTTATTGCCTTTTGGGTACTGTTGCAACAAATTCTAATTGGCACAATTTTAGGGTTATCAATGCAGTTGGCGTTCGCTTCTGTTCGTCATGCTGGTGAAGTGATTGGCTTACAGATGGGGCTTTCATTCGCCACCTTCGTCGATCCATCAGGCGGCCCTAATATGCCTATTCTGGCACGTATTTTTAATATGCTAACAATGCTATTATTTATGGTATTTGATGGACATTTATGGCTATTGTCTATATTAGTTGATACGTTCTATGTTGTTCCTATTGGAAATCAGACGTTTAACTCATTAGGTATTCTCACTTTAGTTCAAAGTGGTGGCACAATCTTTATTAACGGTATGATGTTAGCCATGCCATTAATCACTCTACTTTTAGTACTCAACCTTTCATTAGGTATTCTAAACCGAATGACACCACAACTTTCAGTCTTTGTGGTTGGCTTCCCTCTTACGCTGACTATCGGTATGTTAGCATTATCCATGATTATGCCTGCATTACCTGTGTTTACAGAGCGTGTCTTTAGCGATACGTTTAATCGTATTACATTGATATTGCAACAGTTGGTTTCTTGAGATTTCGGATTATTAACTTTTAATTAGTTATTTTTCATCTCACTCATTAAAATTAATCTGTTTTCACTCTAGCCATCAATGGTCATTTATTCCACAATCCTTGTATATCATTATACCTGTCATCATTTTAGCGAAAAACGCCGTAAACCCTCGGTCAATGCGGGCGTTCAAACGATTATGGTTCATGCTCTTACAGAAAATGCAAAACAGTTTTATCTTCATAATGGTTTTAAAGCCTCTTCAATACAAAAAGACACTTTATTTCTAGCATTAAAGAAATGAACTCATCTGTTGTATTCAATAAAAAAAAACCCCTGATAAATAAATACCAGGGGTGATATCAAAATGTCTTAGAACCGAACTAAATAATTAGCGATACATTTTGAACATCGACATATCTTTCATGTCGTTAAAGACTTTATAAGAAGCTTGTAATACAGACTCTTCTTGGTAATAATCTGAAATTGCTTGTGTCCAGTCTAAATCACGCAATTCGCTTAAACGTTTTGCATTTCTTAAAGACGTATCCGCACCTAAATCATCTAAATTATCAAGCTCTTGAAGTTGTAAGCCTAATTTAGCTTCAACACTAGAAATATTATTTAGCGTTGCACGGTTAATACGGTTTGCCGCATCAATTTTATCTAATGCAGCATCACGCTCAGCTTGTGATTTACCTGTTAAAGGGTCACGCAATGCTGTAATCGCATCATCAAGGGCATTAAAAATGTCTGGCTCTGTCCCTTTACTACCTGAAGATTGTAATGTTTCGATCCCTGTAAAGTTAGTGACCATTTCAATATTACTATCTACTTTTTGGGTAATTTGCTTATCACCGCCTTGATAGGTGATTTTGCCTGTTGCATCAGCGACAAAAGGAGGTTTGTCTGATTGGAAGCCTGCAAAAATATAACGCCCCACACCATCTTTTGTATTACCAATACCCACTAGCTGGTCTTTTAAACCAGCTAATTGTTCAGCTAAAGACGAACGGTCTTCATCACTTAATGTTGCATCATTACCTGCTGCAACCAGTGTTTCTTGAATTTTGGTTGTAATATTCACCATTTGGCTTGCTAAGCTCATTTGCAAAGACATACTGTTTTTTGCAAATCCACGAGCTGTCGCATACTGCTGATTACGCGATTCAGATTGTTTAACCATCACCGCTTGAGAAGCCGCCATTGGATCATCTGATGGTTTTTCAACGCGACGACCACTGGAGATTTTATTTCCTTCAGTCATCCATTTGCTTTGCGAACTGGTGATATTGTCCACTCGCTGACTAAAAATTTGATTTGAACTTAAACGCACCGTGTTATTCCTTATTCTGATGAAGGCTTAGAGAACTTGCATAATCGCATCAAACATACTGTTTGCTGTTTGAATAACTTTCGCATTTGCCATGTAATATTCTTGAATGCGATACATCTCGCCATACTCTTCATCCAAGTTCACGCCAGAAACAGACTGTTGTTGTTCTACAATACTTTTAGTGATAGAAACCTGAGCATCAAAGTCAACTTGAGCGGTATTCACTTTATTACCGACCATACTGATCAATGAGCCATAACCACCAGCAATTGTTGTTTTACCATCAATAATTTTTTCATCGGGTAACTCAAACAGTTTTTTCATGTTTTCGTTATCGCTTGGGCCAGTATCTTTAGAACCTGCTGCCGCAATTTTGCTAGGATCAGTCAAAGCAACTTTCATACCAGCAATCACGTTACCCACAGATTGAACGACAATGGAATCGTCTTTTTGTGGTGTACCATTGACTTTGATACTCATCCCTTCGAATTCTAATTCGCCCGTTGCACCAACTTTAGATGCAACTTTACGACCACCCGGCTCTACCGTCACATTCCAATTGCTGCCGTCATATTTAACCGTATAATCAGCCGCTTTTACTTCTTTAGTGTCAGTATATTTCACATCAAAGGTGGCATTACCTTTGTTTTTGCCGTTTGGCATAACATGAGCGCCACCAAGGTCAAAGAATTTTCCACCTTTGTCGCCATTTAAATCAAAACCTTGCTCATGCTGTTTATTAAATTGATCGCCCAACACTAACGCTAATTGGTTTAATTGATTACGGCTTGGATCTAACACTTCTTCACGGCTACGATAAGCACCGCCGAGTTCGCCACCTTTAATACGTTTTGCATCCACTTCACGAACTTCATCAATACCGTTGCTATAACCAATAACAAGGCGTTCGCTGTTTTTATTAGATGGAATAGCAGAAACTTCATAAGAGCGAGTACCAGACACTAATGGCAAACCATTAGCAAATGTGACGTTAACAAAACCACCGTCTTGTTGAGTCACTTGTACATCAACCAGTGTGTTTAGCTCTTGAACTAAACGGTCACGTTGGTCTAATAAATCATTAGGTTCAGCGCCATTAAAGCCTTTAGCACGACTGATTTCATTATTTAATTTTGCGATCTGTTTTGTATATTCATTGATATTTTTAGAGGTGTTAGTGACCTGACTATTAATATCTTTTTCTAGATCGCGCAATGATTGGTCTGCTTTAGCAAACATATTAACCATCGCTTCCGCTTTACCAATAACGGTTGTACGCGCAGGATTATCTTCTGCGTTATTGGTAACGTTAGGTAAGCTTGTAAAAAATTCGTCAATTGCGCTCGAAACGTCATTCCCTTTATCTGCTAACAAATCATTAATTTGTGAGATATTTTTGGTATAACTGTTTAAAGCACTTTGTTTTGCCATTGCACGGTTCATTTGGCCAGCAAGGAATTCGTTATATTCTCGATGAATACGGCTAACATTAACACCATTACCGATATAACCATTACCGGTCATTGTGCCACTGTTTTCATTAAAAACAGTCATTTGACGGTTGTACCATTTCACATTTTGGTTAGCGATATTATTACTCACAGTGCTCATCGCAGCTTGTGCCGCATTAAGTCCGCTCATCGCTGTATTAATTAAACTGTTGGACATTTGTCTATCCTTTTACGTTTAGTCATCACCCGTATGCACGGAGCATAGCTGGCAAGTTAAATGGATGCTCTGGTCTTTATTATCGGTTCTTCCCCTCTAAACTTGAGGGGAAAATGATTAAAATAGGTCGCTTAAATCGTGAGTATAAGTTTTAGCAACTTGCTCACCACTTCCTTTTAATTGACCAATAATTGAAACCAGTTTTTTGGCATAACCCGGATCGGTAGCATAGCCTGCTTCTTGGATACGGTAAGCCGCTTGTTCAGGAGTTTGAGCTTGAGGTACTTTAGCGTAACGAGGACTTTCAGTGATCAATCTAAGGTAATCTTGAATAGCTTCAACATACGAGCCATAAACACGGAAATTGTCACGCATTTTAATCGAGTTACCATCGATCACTTCAGTTGTCATGATATTCGTAACAGGCCCTTTCCAGCTACTTCCTGCTTTAATACCAAACAGGTTATAACTCGGTTTACCGTCACCAGTTAGAATTTCACGCTTACCCCAACCTGATTCAAGTGCAGCCTGAGCAACAACTAAAAGATGGTGTACACCAGTACCTTCTGTGGCTTGTTTTGCAGGCCCTAACAGTTTTGAAGCAAAAGAAGCACTGCTTTCAGATAAGCCCTTAAGCTTGCCAATCGTACTTTCAACTGCATTTTGATAGGGCTGCATCGCACGATAAATTTGCCCCAATGCTTGCGTTGGCATGGATTGAAATATATCACTACCATCTAATGGCATAGGTGTTTTGCCCGCCATTTCACTTGGGTCTAGCGTGACTTTGGCAGAAAGTTGTTTTTCTATCATGTCAGCAAAGCCCAAGCCTTTTTGTGATAAGTCTTGAGCGATTTGTTGATCATAAAGAGAGGTGTACATCTTGGTACTTTCTGAGTTGAACATGCTTTCTTGAGGAATAGCATCACGCATGCTCTTTAACATCATTTGAACAAAAACACCTTCAAGTTGCTGCGCCACTTGGCGCAGCCCTTGCTGATCAGCATTTTGCCCAACCTGATATTTAAGTTTATTCAATGCATTACTGTCATATGCCGGCGCAGACATCGTCGGCATTGAAGAAAGCAGAGATAAATCTTTCATCAGATAATCTCCAGTCTCGCACGTAAGCAACCCGCGCTTTCCATTGCTTGCAAAATTGACATTAAATCTGTTGGTGTTGCACCAAGTGCATTTAATGTGCGGATCACTTCGTTTAAGCTTGCGCTTGCATTCACTTGTTGTAATGAACCACCTTGTTCACTCATATTTACGCTAGTATTACGCGTTACAACAGTGCTACCCCCTGCAAACGGAGTATTAGGTTGGCTTACATTAACTTGGCTATCAACCGTAACGGAAAGGTTGCCTTGAGCAATAGCACAGCTTCCTAATGTCACATCACGATTCATAACAACAGAACCTGTTCTTGCATTAATGATCACTTTCGCATCTGCAACAACACGTTTAATTTCAAGGTTTTGAACTTCAGCCAGAAAACGTACTTGTTCACTTTTACCAATAGGAACACGCAATTGAACTGTACGAGCGTCTAAAGGAATAGCTGTACCTACACCGCGCAATTTATTAACGGTATCAGAGATGTGTTGTGCCAAAGTGAAGTTTTCTTCATTCAGTTGTAGGTTCAGCAGACCTGTTTGACCAAATTGCGAAGGCAGTTCACGTTCAATGATAGCTCCGCTGCTAATGCGTCCACCCGCTAACTGGTTCACTTTAACACTATTACCACCCGCAGATGCACCTGCTCCTCCGACAACAATATTGCCTTGTGCTAAAGCATAAATCTGATTATCGACACCTTTTAATGGTGTCATCAGCAACGTACCACCACGTAAGCTTTTGGCATTACCTAAGGATGAAACAACGACGTCGATTGATTGCCCTGTACGACCAAAAGGCGGTAATTTTGCAGTTACCATTACCGCTGCAACGTTTTTCAATTGCATATTGGTGCCAGGTGGTACTGTGATCCCCAATTGTGAGAGCATGTTATTCAGACTTTGCGTGGTAAACGGGGTTTGCATTGTTTGGTCACCCGTTCCATCTAATCCCACAACCAAACCATAACCAATCAGCGCATTTTCTCTTACCCCTTCAACAGAGGTGAGATCTCTGATCCGTTCGGCATGAGCGGAAAAACCGACACATGTCATCACGATAAAGAAAAGGCTCATCGCTATTTTTTTCATCTGGACCCTACTCATTAAAAAGGTGATACATTTAAGAAGAAGCGTTGTAGCCATCCCATAGACTGTGCTTCATTGATATAACCGTCTCCGATATATTCAATACGAGCATCAGCAACTTGGGTTGAATTTACGGTATTAGCACCACTGATTGTTCTTGGGTTCACAACACCTGAAAAACGGATAAATTCAGTACCTTGATTGATAGCAATTTGCTTTTCACCGATAACGTGCAGGTTTCCATTGGCAAGAAGCTGATCGACGGTAACAGTGATGGTGCCTTTAAAGGTATTGTTTGCATTTGCGCCACCTTTACCGCCAAAGTCACTGTTTCCCTCCATTCCCATATCAGCACGGCTATTACCAAACAATCCTTCCAAAAATCTTGGCGTGATCGAAGCAAGGAATCCTGCTTTGCCATTACGGCTCGCATTTGCGGATGAGTTTTTGCTTGCACTCACGTTTTCTTGCAATGTAATCGTTAGCGTATCGCCAATATTTCGAGGACGTCTGTCTTCAAATAGAGGTTGATAGCCAAAATAAACAGGCTGAGCTGACTGAAAAATAGAGCCATTAGGTGCAGGTGCTGTTGGTGCCGTTGGAACCGCCGTTGTGTTACCTTCTACTAACGGTTTTTTGGGTATATGTGCGCATCCTGCCAGTGTCAGTACCAACAGGGCGGTACCTAAACGTTGATGACGACGCCATCTGACACTAAGCTTTCTTGCCCCAGAATTGTCAGTAATGACCTTTGTATCCATCTTCGATACTCTTTTAGTAATACGCCTGACAGGAACCCCTGCCAGGCTAATAAACAAACGAAATTAGAGTTGCGTTAGTTTCTGTAACATCTGATCAGATGTTGAAATCGCTTTACTGTTAATTTCATAAGCACGTTGAGTCTGGATCATATTGACCAGCTCTTCAGCTACGTTAACGTTAGAGGTTTCAACATATCCCTGATACAACAAGCCTGCGCCGTTGATACCTGGGGCATTCTCAGTAGGTGCGCCAGAACTTGCGGTTTCTAAGTACAAGTTTTCACCAACACTTTCTAATCCGCTGTCATTAATGAAGGTTGTTAGCGTCAATTGACCCACTTGTTGTGGTGCAGGTGAGCCTTCAATTTCAACACTGACAGTACCATCACGACCAATCATCACTTTTTTGGCGGTATCAGGTAAAATAATGGCTGGAACAACTTGGAAACCGCTAGTTGTCACTAATTGCCCATTTTGATCCATTTGAAAAGAACCATCACGAGTATAAGCATCGGTACCATCAGGTAACTGAACATGGAAAAAACCTTGTCCTTTAATCGCCACATCACGAGTACCGTTTGTTTGAGCCAAGTTACCTTGACTATGTAAACGCTCAGTAGCAACAGGACGAACACCTGTACCAATTTGTAAACCTGACGGTGCATTCGTCTGTTCTGATGTCATTGCACCCGGCTGGCGGATCGTTTGATACAGTAAATCTTCGAAAACCGCACGTTGGCGTTTAAAGCCATTGGTGCTGACGTTTGCGAGGTTGTTGGAAATCACATCCATGTTAGTTTGTTGTGCATCCAACCCAGTTTTAGCAATCCATAAAGAACGGATCATGGTTTTCCCCTTACACTATTTAACTCAGTGATAGCAATTGGTTAGCCTTTTGCGCATTTTCATCAGCGCTATGGATAACCTTCATTTGCATTTCGAAACGTCTTGCGTTTGCTATCATATCGACCATGGCTTCTGCTGGATTAACATTACTGCCTTCTAAAACACCAGCTAGCACCTTCACGCTATCATCCGCAGGTAATTCCTCACCGGCACGCGCAGCCCCTTTAGGGGATAAATGGAATAAACCATCATCGCCACGAACTAAGTCGTTTTGCTCTGGTTTTACCATTTTCAAACGACCAATTTGACCCAACATTTTCGGTGGATCAGTCGGTACATGCGCAGTCACAATACCGTTATTGGCAATACTGACGTTTGCTTGAGCAGGCACTTCAATCGCACCGTTATCGCCCATTAACAAACGCCCTTGTACCATTAACATGCCATCAGCGTTGCGTTGGATATTCCCGTTTCGGGTATACGCTTCTGTGCCATCTTCAAGTTGAACGGCCAAAAAGCCGTTATCACTTAAAGCAACGTCCATTGATCTGCCGGTATAGTTCATCGTTCCTTGACTCTGATCGCTACCTGGCGTTGAGGCTACCGTTAATGTACGAGTTGGTAAGGTATCGCCATTGACAGGTACGGCTCGCATTGCACTAAGCTGCGCTTTGAATCCCGGCGTTGATGCGTTTGCTAAGTTGTTCGCCACGACAGCTTGGTTTTCCATCGAATGTCTGGCGCCGCCCATCGCGGTATAAATCACATGATCCATAACAGATTATTTCCTGCGTTATTAGCGCAAGCTAACCAGAGTCTGCAGGATCTGATCCTGAGTCTTGATGGTTTGTGCGTTTGATTGATAGTTACGTTGAGCAACGATCATGTTGACTAACTCTTGGCTCATATCCACGTTAGACGCTTCTAATGCGTTATTGGTTAATTTGCCGAATACGCCAGCGCCTGCAACACCCACGATTGGTGAACCTGAACCGTTAGTTTCAGACCACATGTTGTCGCCTTGTGAGCTTAAGCCGCCTGGGTTTGCAAAGTTAGCGAGTGCGATTTGACCAACAACTTGGCTTTGTTGGTTTGAGTAGGTCGCCATAATGGAGCCATCTTGCTCAATACGGAAATTGGTGAATTCACCCGCTTGGTAACCGTTTTGCGCTAATTTAGAAACGCTTGATTCAGCAACTTTTTGTTGGGTACTACCGGTGAAATCAAGTTCAATTTTGCCTACAGCAGAACCATTTAAAGAATCAATAGACATACTTGGTAATGCTGGTGGTGTTACACCCGCTGCGGTATAACTCTCTAATACACCTGACTTAGTATATTTTAAAGTCCCTAAATCTTGGTGAAGAGTTGGAGTACCACCAGCAGTCTTAGTTGATGTATCTTGTCCATAAACTTTCCATTCATTGTCATTCGTTTTTACAAAGAATAAGTTCAGATTATGTTCATTACCTAAGCTATCGTAAGTGGTAACGTTAGTACTAAAGTTATATGTATCACCATCTTTAGCATCAAATGGAGCTTTAGCGGGTTTATCTTCACCAGAGTTCAGGTTAACCGCCATATCAATTTTGTTGGTTGCGCTGGCATTCATCATATCGGTAGGAATAACGATAGGTGTTGGTGTTGCCCCTTTTTGAACAACGTTTTTACCATCAACAACTTGTACTGGATAACCTGTAATACGCATACCTTGCATATTAGTCAGGAAACCATTTTTATCTTTACCGAATTCGCCATTACGTGAATAGAAAACGCCACCGTTTTGGTCTTCAATGCGGAAAAAACCACCGCCAGAAATCGCTACGTCTGTTGGGCGGTTAGTGGTTGTGATACTACCGTCTTTAAAGTTTTGGCTAATGCCTGCCACTTTAACACCTAGACCTGCACCAGAGCCGGCGAAAACGTCAGCAAAAGAGACAGTTGCACCTTTGAAGCCATAGGTTGCGGAGTTAGAAATATTATTACCGATAGAATCTAAGTTAGCGGCGGCTGCGTTTAAACCACTTACTGCTTGTGAAAAGGACATGCGCCCTCCAAGTTGAATATGTGTTAGTTAAAGAACCTGACGAATTTCATCCAATGAAACGGTATTACCTAAGCCAATATCAAGGCGGGCACCACCATCCACCATGGACACACTATTCACCAGCGCATAATTCAGTGTCTTAACAGGGACCTGAGCATCATTAAGCGTGGCGTTAACGGTAAATTTATAACTGCCAGTTGGAACAGGATTGTCATCTTCATCAGTACAATCCCAAGAGAAGTTATAAACATCCGGTAGCATCTTTTTGTCCATTTGGATTGTACGAACGGTAGCACCACTGGCATTAGTGATGTTTATCGTAAGAGAATCGGTTGGACTGAGTAATTCAAAACCAAAAGGTGTTGAAAATAGGTGTTCATCGCTAGGCGCAGTTGGGTCAGTATCACCTGATTTATATATTCCCATTTGCTGGCGCGTTTTTTCATTTTGAGTATCAGGTGTTGGAATTGTGTCATCCCCATCACTGGGCTTTTCAGTTTCACCTTTACCGTCGGTTGGCTGAAAGACAACAATTTTATTCCCAGAGACCATAACACCACGGCCTACTAGAGAAGAAGCGCGCAACGCCTGACTTTGATCAATCTGTCCAACAATGTTATTCACTGTTTTATTCAGTGTTTCAATGCCTTCAACGGTTGAAATTTGAGCCAACTGGGAGGTTAACTCATTATTTTGCATTGGGTTTGTTGGATCTTGATTTTTCATCTGAGTGATGAGAAGTGTCAGGAAATTCCCTTTAATATCCTCACTACCACTTTTTTTCGTATGGTATGAAGAAGGTGTATCCCCGATAATGGTATTATCATAAGGTTCATTCATTGAGGAGGAAATACCCACAATTTATTCTCCCTATTGACCTATCATCAGTGTTTTTTGCATCAGCGATTTTGCCGTGTTCATCACTTCGACGTTAGCTTGGTAGCTTCTTGAAGCAGAAATGGTATTAATCATTTCACCCACAACATCAACATTCGGCATACGTACATACCCTTTTTCATCGGCAAAAGGATGTCCCGGCTGATATTCCATGCGAAATGGAGCAGGATCATCCACCACTTCAGTGACACGAACACCACCAACTTCTTGACCAGCAGGTGCGTTTACCTGAAAAACAACCTGTTTTGCACGATAAGGTTCACCATCTGGGCCCGCAACACTGTCGGCATTTGCCATATTGCTAGCACTTACGTTTAAACGTTGAGATTGCGCTGAAAGTGCTGAACCTGAAATATCAAAAATACTAAATAAAGACATGCTCTTTACCCTACTGTTGCAATACAGACATCATGCTTTTAACTTGTGAATTAATAAATGTCACATCAGCCTGATACTTAAGGCTATTGTCAGCAAAATTACTACGTTCCATGTCCATATCCACGGTATTACCATCCATCGCAGTCTGATGAGGCACGCGATAGAGTAAGTCCGCTTCTAAGCGATAACCGGGTTTGATCGGGATATGGCGCTCTGATGTCATCGCCAATTGCATGCCATGACTACCAGTACGTCCGTTTTCAATGGTTTTCTTCAATTCAGAAGCAAAATCAATATCACGAGCCTGAAAGCCTGGGGTATCTGCGTTTGCGATATTCGCAGCGAGAATTTCTTGGCGTTTATTGCGTATTGAGAGCGCTTCTTGTTGAAAATGAAACGTATTTTCTAATTTATCGAGCATCTTCTATCCTTGGTGGCTAAGCCACTTACCTCAGCTGATAAAACAATTTCAGTTGACAGAATAAACGCTCAAAAAAAAGATGATTGGAGGAATAGGCGTAAATTGGATTGCTATTTATGCGTTTAAGGCGTGCAAAGTCGATGTACACTGTTATTGCTAAATAATGACAAACGCACAATTAGCATCAACTCTGTAAGGTGATACAAATTATGTTAGTTAGAACTCTTATCGGTCTATTTTCTTTTTTCTTTATGGTGAATGTGAGTATCGCGAAATCACTGCCTGAAGAACTGCAAGATTTCTTTGTCGCACTTCACCAACAAGACGATAAAGTGACTGTGACAGTTTTAACGCCAGAAGAGAAATGGCCTGTCTGCCAAACACAAGAGATCCAACGTCATGCTGGCTCTCGTAATTGGGGACGTCTTTCAATCCCAATTCAGTGCGATAAGCAACGTCGTTTTATTCAAATTGATGTTAGCGTTAATGGTGAATACTTAATCGCGAAAAAAGACATCAATCGTGATGATATTATTGAAACGTCTGCTATTAGTACGGCAACGGGCGAATTAGAAAAATTACCTTATGATGTATTACGTGATCCCGCATTAATTAAAAATGCGATCGCAATGCGACAAATATCCGCAGGAAAACCTTTAACCTCCACAATGGTTCGTCGCCCTTGGGCTATTTTGGCAGGACAAACCGTCACCGTATTTGCACAAGGCCCTCACTTTCAGATCCGTTATGAAGGCAAAGCTGTAAACAACGCGGTTGCCAACGAAACCATTCGAGTGAGAGTTAAATCAGGCCAAATTGTCACTGGCGAAGCACTTGAAAACGGCTCTGTACGCATCCCTCTTTAATGGATAAAAAAGCTGATAAGCAGAATAAGCCTATATTGAATTGCTTGTTACCCGTTTCAGTTATGGCAAGCCAAGGTAAACTCTCTTGCGCTACATTTTTCACTCTAAATAATTAAAGCTGTAGTTAGACAATAATTTAAAACATCGCATATTTAAAGCATCGCATATAGATACTCTAAATAACTCAAGTTGTAGCTAGGCGACAAATGAACGAATCGCTAGGAGCATACATAAGTATGTGACTAGTGTGAGTGAATGCGGTCAACACCGCTACGGCTTGAAGTATGACGAGTAGTGTGACTAGTGCGAGTGAATGTAGCTAACAACGCTACAACTTAAAGTATAACGAGTATCACGACTAAGATTAAAGTTTTTGATTTCACAGCCGATATAAAGAAACAAGATGATAGGCGAAAACACATAGGTTGTTTTACAATGGCTTCATCTGACTATTAATTGATGCCTAACAAAGGATTTTCCTATGAGTATTGAACGCGCAAATCCACTGCTTCCGATTAACGCAATTGCACAACGCAACCCGAGTGAAATCACTCAGGGCTCTCGTAAATCGGGAACAACTGAACAAAAAACTGCAACAGGCGACACTTCTGTAAAACTTAGTGAAGCGCAGAAAAAACTTGTTCAACCTGGAAATAAAGACATTAACGTTGAGAAAGTTGCTCACTTGAAAGAAGCAATTGCCAACGGAACATTAACCATGGACAGTGGTAAAATTGCGGATGCTCTTTTCCGTGAAGCTGCTGAAAGCATAACTCAATAATATTTTAATGATTATGATGGAAGAACTCCGCCAGACTTTAGATCTTCAATTATCACAGCTTAATACCATTGCGGGTATTTTACGTGCTGAACAACAGTTATTATGCGCAGGTAATATTGATATCAATGCCCTGCACGAAGTGACTGAACAGAAGAATTTTGTCTTGTCTGCTTTAGGTCATACAGACCAACAGCGTCATACGCTAAGCCAACAAGCCGGTGTAGAAAAACCTTATACAGGGTTGCCGTTCTTATCTGATTTATGGACACAGATAATAGACATCACGGCGGAGTTAAGATATCTAAATCAACATAACGGATTACTACTCGATCAACACATCTCTCGTAATAGTGATGCTATCCGTTTTTTGCAGAAGAACCACAGCCCAACCCTTTATGGTTCTGATGGGCAAGCACAGCGTTCAACACTGGCTGGGCGTAAAATTCAGGTTTAGGTTTTTTCAATAATTATCAGAATTCACACGAAACGCTATCAATATTGATAGCGTTTTGCTTTTCCAATAAAACACCTCTCACTTTAAGCCACCAGCAGATCACACTAGCACTGTTATCTATCATCTTTTAGTGGCACATCATTTTCTTCTCTAAACATTGGCTTTTATTTGAGCCTTTATTACCGCACCTTTTCTAACACACTAACCCATCGCACTCTTCAGTTTTATCAACCATTACAAACACAAAAAAGACCACTTAATAAAGTGGCCTTAAATTTAGATAATGACATATTAGCGAGAATGATTAATGAGGTTGTCCACCAATCATTGATGTCATACGAATATGGCGACCTTCACTGACTTCCATATTCGACAATACAGCTAATTGTGGCAGGCTACGGCGTAAGAAACGTGACAATAATGAACGTAACGCATGATTGACTAATAATACAGGAGCTCCACCTGACATCTCTTGGTGACGTACCGCATCCGCTGCTTGTTGTTCAATATTTTCAGCCAGTCCTGGCTCTAAACCGCCGCCACTTTGCATTGCTTGAACAAGAATACGCTCTAAGCTTGCATCTAACCCAATGACTTGGATTTCATCTTGATCGCCAAACCAGTGTTGTGTAATCGCACGACGAAGTGCAACACGAACAACCGCCGTTAATTCAGCCGGATCTTTTTGATCTGGTGCATGCTCTGCTAAGGCTTCTAATATGGTTCTCATATCACGAATAGGCACTTGTTCAGACAGCAGGTTTTGCAATACTTTGTGCAATACAGTGAGTGAAAGCATATCTGGGATCATATTTTCTGTCATTTTAGGGAGCTCTTTACTCACCCTATCAAACAGCATTTGTGCTTCTTGACGACCAAATAATTCCGATGCATATTTCGCTAATACATGGTTAAAATGTGTTGCAATAACGGTACTTGCAGCAACAACGGTATAGCCCTGAACCTGAGCTTGCTCTCTTAAGCTGTCATCAATCCAAACAGCAGGTAAACCAAATGCAGGCTCTTGAGTAATATCGCCCTCTAAAGAGCCAACGGCATTACCCGGATTGATTGCTAACCAACGACCTGGATGCGCTTCACCATGACCAATTTCAACCCCTTTCATTAGAATGCGATAAGAAGAAGGTCTTAATTCCATATTGTCTCGGATATGAACAACAGGAGGAAGATACCCCGTTTCCTGAGCAAACTTTTTACGGATACCACTAATTCGGCCTAACAACTCACCATTTTGGCGACTATCTACCATTGGAATTAAGCGATACCCTACTTCCATCGCTAATGGATCTTCAAGTTGTACATCTTCCCATGAAGCTTCAACAACACGATTTTGTTTTTCAACTTCTTCCATCTCTTTTTGTTGATGCACTTCAGGGTTAGCGTTGCGACGTAAGATATACCAACCTAATCCACCTAATGCTGCGGTGAAGAAAAGGAAAACAAAGTTAGGCATTCCTGGTACTAAACCTAACAGACCTAGCACACCTGCGGTTAACAGTAGAACACGAGGGTTGTCAAACAGTTGGGTAACCATCTGTTGCCCAACATCTTCATCTGTTGCAACACGAGTAACGATAACACCCGCTGCTGTTGAGATAATCAATGCAGGAATTTGAGCAACCAGACCATCACCGATGGTTAAAAGAGTATAAGTCGTTGCAGCATCGTTTAATGCCATCCCGTGTTGAGCGACACCGACAATAAGACCACCCACCACGTTAATCACAAGGATCATTAAGCCTGCGATGGCGTCACCACGAACGAACTTACTCGCACCATCCATTGAACCGTAAAAGTCGGATTCCAATGAAACTTCTTTACGGCGTTTTTTTGCTTCGTCTTCGTTGATAATGCCTGCATTCAGGTCAGCATCGATTGCCATCTGTTTACCCGGCATTCCATCTAACACAAAACGCGCACCTACTTCAGCAATACGTCCCGCCCCCTTAGTGATAACCATAAAGTTAATCAAAATAAGGATGATAAAGACCACAATACCGATAGCAAAGTTACCGCCAACAAGGAAATGGCCAAAGGCTTCAACAACGCGTCCCGCAGCATCTGGCCCTGTATGTCCTTCCATTAAGATGATACGTGTTGAAGCCACGTTTAATGATAAACGTAACAACGTAGTAAACAGCAAAATAGTAGGGAAAGCAGCAAAGTCCAAAGTACGTCGAGTGAACATTGCGACCAACAGCACCATGATGGAGAGTGCGATGTTAAAGGTAAATAATAAATCCAATAGAAAAGGTGGCAATGGCAATACCATCATTGACAGTATCAACAAGATAAGCACTGGCCCTGCCAGTATCTGCCACTGAGAACTTTTCCAATTTCCCGGCAAGCGGAGTAATGAGGCCAAATTAGCCATGACGATTATCTTCTCCAGCAAAGTCCAGTGCGGGAGGCACTGGCAAGTTCATAGGTTGTTTAGGTTTTAAACCACCTTCGGTTTTCCATCGTTTCAGTTGATAAACCCATGCAAGCACCTCGGCAACCGCAGCATAAAGGGTTGAAGGTATTGCATGACCTATTTCACTGTGACGATATAACGCCCTAGCAAGCGGTGGTGCTTCTAGAAGCGGAATTCGATTTTCTGCACCAATCTCTTTAATTTTTAACGCAATAGCCCCTGCACCTTTTGCTAAAACTTTAGGTGCGGTCATTTTGTCGTTGTATTGCAGTGCAACAGCATAATGTGTTGGGTTCGTAACAATAACGTCTGCTTTCGGTACATCCGCCATCATTCGGCGACGAGACATCGCATGTTGTTGCTGACGGATACGCGCTTTAAGTTGCGGATCACCCTCTTGCTGTTTAAATTCATCTTTAATTTCTTGGCGCGTCATACGTAGCTTTTTCAAATGACTACGAATTTGGAAAATAATGTCGAATGCCACCATCGGTATCAGCATAAAAACCGTAATGTAGACGGCAAAAATCAGCAGTTGCATTGCATTGGCTAGCGCACTAAGCGGTGGCAGTGTGATCAAATGGAGAATATCGTTCCAGTTGTGCCATAAAAAAACGGTTGCGGCGATCCCCACAAAAGTTGATTTCAGTATCGCTTTAAATAATTCAGCCAACGCATTCATTGAAAATATGCGTTTTAACCCAGAAATAGGGTTCCATTTTTTTGGATCAAACTTAATGGATTTACTGCTAAAGTTAATCCCGCCTAATAAGGCAGAGCCACCAATTGCCACGATCACTAACCCCAAAAACACGGGAGATAGCGCAAAAACAGCTTGTTTAATCAAGCTACCAAATCGAGGGATCAACAAATTCTCATTACCAATAAGGTGATGATTAAACGTAAATCCTTCTGTTAACATGGCATGTAGCCCACGGGTGATAAATCCACCACTCATCCACAGCAAACTCACGCCCCCCAAGATCATTAATACGGACGATAGCTCTTTAGAACGGACAATTTGTCCATCCTTTTTGGCTTTTTCCCGTTTATGGGGTGTGGGTTCCTCTGTTTTTTCGAGATCGCTATCTTCAGCCACAGTCTGTCCGATTTAGATATTGAGATTAAAAGCATGAATGAAATGACTCTAAGCATGACAAATTCAGAGGAAATTGATGGGCTGAACAATCGCAAATTTACGGGGCTTTTTGGGCTATGACGGTATGCACTGGAAAAACAACTCAATGATAAAAATGGAGATATAAGCAATATTGACGCTGATTATAAGGAAATCAGCAAAATTCACAGTAAAATTGAGTAATTTTGCTTTTGATGATTATTTCGACAACATCAAAAGCCGCTTAAAAAAAGCGGCTTACATTTTCTTCAATAGCGTGGGCTATTAAAGCATTATTACGTACTTTTTTATCCATAAAATACATCATCCTAAAAGAGCTGAGCATAGAGCGAATGCGTCCTGCATATCTCAACGTCCTTATCGCCCTAAAACTCATTAGAAGGTTAGAAACCTAAACTTTCCAGTAAATCATCAACTTGATCTTGATTTTTGATCACACCAGCGTTGTTTTTATTAACCTGTGGACCATTTAATAAAGAGTCAGTCTCTTTCTTCACATTAGACTTTTCAAGTTGCTCTGGTGGCAGGTTTTCCATTAGGACCATCACAAGTTGTTTTTCAATTTCTTGAACGACACTCATCATGCGCTTAATTACCTGGCCGGTCAGATCTTGGAAATCCTGTGCCATCATAATTTCCAATAACTGACTGTTAGTAAAAGCCGTACTCTCAGGGATATCCCGCAAATAATTGCGGGTATCTGTTACAAGAGAGCGTACATCTTTCAGCTCTTCTGGCTGTTCAAACCATTGGTCCCAACGTTCAGTAAGCTTAGTCGCATCGGCACTTAACGCATCCTGTTTAGGCTGCGCAGCTTCGACACAGTTCAATGTACGCTCAGCTGCCTGAGCGGTCATTTGAGCAACATAGTCCAGTCGTTCCCTAGCGTCAGGGATGGCTTCTGCTGCTTCGGCTATTGCTTTATCCAATCCTAATTCTCGCAAACTGTCGCGTAACATCCGCGTCAATTGTCCGATCCGGCTGATAATATCAGATGTCATTTCAATATTATCTTTCGGCATAATTGGATTCCCACTCATTGCGACTCCTTAGATGCCCAGTTTTTCAAAAATTTTATTTAGTTTTTCTTCAAGAATTGCTGCTGTAAAAGGTTTAACAACATATCCACTTGCACCAGCTTGCGCTGCTGCAATGATATTTTCTTTTTTAGCTTCAGCGGTCACCATGAGTACTGGTGTTGCTGCAAGTCCCGCATCACTACGAATATTTTTAAGAAGCTCTAGACCATCCATGTTTGGCATGTTCCAGTCTGTGATCACAAAATCGATTGCCGAATTGCGTAATTTAGCTAACGCGTCAGCACCATCTTCTGCTTCTTCTACATTCGTAAATCCTAATTCCTTTAGCAAATTACGAACTATGCGGCGCATTGTTGAAAAATCATCAACCACTAAAAATTTCAGATCCTTACTTGCCATTGAAAACTCCTTCAAAATATATCGGCAAATTACTGTGTTGCTTTTTAAACTGAACTTAATCAGATACGCAATGATTGTGTGCTACTGATTTTCATCAGAACAGCTTTACTCATTGCGCTTATGCTTTTCACCTCGTCTACTGCGCCTAATTCAACCGCAGCACGAGGCATACCAAAGACGACACAACTCGCTTCATCTTGTGCAAAGGTATAACTACCAGCGCGACGCATCTCTAATAAACCAGCAGCACCATCACTTCCCATTCCGGTTAAAATCACACCGATGGCATTACGTCCCGCATATTTTGCGACAGACCTAAATAGCACATCGACGGAAGGACGATGACGATTGACCGCAGGCTCTTTATTAATGTGGATCTGGTAGTTAGCACCATTACGACGAAGCTCCATGTGATAATCACCTGGCGCAATATAAGCATGCCCAGGTAATACACGTTCGCCATCTTCTGCTTCTTTTACACTAATTTGGCATAAACGATTTAATCGTTCTGCAAATGAGTGTGTAAACCCTGCGGGCATATGTTGCGTAATTAATATCGCAGGGCTGGTAATAGGTAATGGTTCTAGAAAATTACGAATAGCCTCTGTGCCACCAGTTGATGCGCCTACTGCAATCAACTTTTCACTCGAAATCATCGGTGTAAATGACAATGATTTAGAAGGAGGTGCTTGTACTTCTCGGCGATTAATTCGTGCCTGTGCAGCAGCACGAATTTTCTCGGCAATCAGTTCACTATAAGCCATCATACCTTCACGCAAACCAAGCTGTGGTTTAGTCACAAAATCAACTGCGCCCAGTTCTAACGCTTTTAACGTCACTTCTGAGCCTTTTGCTGTTAATGATGAGACCATAACGACAGGCATTGGTCTTAATCGCATCAGTTTTTCCAAGAAATCAATACCATCCATGCGTGGCATTTCAACGTCTAACGTTAATACCTGTGGGTTGTACTTTTTTATTAAGTCACGAGCCACTATAGGATCTGGTGCACAATCAACAACTTCCATATCGCTATGACTGTTGATGATTTCTCGCATGATTTGACGCATTAGCGCCGAATCATCAACACAGAGTACCGTTATTTTATTCATAACCTCTCCTTGCTGGTGTCAGCCCGTAAACGGTATGCCCATGCAAGTAGAAATCCTTGCTAAGCTGGCTTACATTTTCAGAATGTCCAACAAACAGCATTCCGTCTGGCTTAAGTAATGAGGTAAAGCGGTTAAGTAAGGTTTGTTGTGTCGCTTTGTCAAAATAGATCATGACATTACGACAAAAAATCGCATCAAAACTGCCTTCTAAATCCCATTGCTTATCGAGTAAATTCAAATACTGAAAAGAGACCATCTCGCTAATTTGCTGTCTAATTTTCACGTATCCTTCAAAATCGCCGACACCTTTGAGAAAATATTTTTTCAAATATTCATTATTTAATGTTTTAAGCTCTTCCTGTCGGTAAACACCTTTTCGTGCTTTATCCAACACATTAGTATCGATATCGCTGGCAATAATTTTGGTTTTATAAGGGTTATTTCCAAAAACATCGCGTAAAGTCATCGCAATTGAATAAGGTTCTTCTCCAGTAGATGCAGCTGCACACCATACTCGGTAGACGCCTCCTGCTCTTTTTCTGGCATGTTTTGCCAAAATAGGAAAATGATGCGCTTCCCTGAAAAATGCGGTGAGATTGGTTGTTAATGCATTTACAAACTCTTGCCATTCAGGGTTGCGTACATCACTTTTAAGAAACGCAAGATAGTCACCAAAGTTATTCATCCGTAATTCACGTAACCTCCTAGTGAGACGGTTATAAACCATCTCCCTTTTGTTGTTAGTCAGCACAATACCTGCCTTTTGATAAATCAATTGGCATATAGATTGGAACTGATCATCGGACAACATAAACCGTTGGGTAAAAATATCCAACGGTTGAGCAGCGATATCTGATAAGACTTCAGTAACATTACGTTTCATTGTTTTTTAATGGGTCTTTTTAAAAAATGATTTTTTATCTGCTTTTTTCAACCCATTACCTTCTAGGGATGAAGAGTTATTATCCTCATCCGTGTCAGGCAACTCGAATGCCGATACAGCATTAACAAGGTTATTAGCCTGATCTTCTAATGCTGCGGCAGCAGATGCTGATTGCTCCACCAAAGCAGCGTTTTGCTGTGTCACCTGATCCATCTGACTGACTGCATCAGCGACTTGGTGAATACCTCGGCTTTGTTCATCAGAAGCTGAGGCAATTTCTGCCATTAACTCAGTGACTTTATTTACTGATGTGACGAGTTCCTCCATTGTCTGCCCTGCATTATTAACGAGTTGAGAACCTTGAGAGACACGTAAAACAGATTCATCAATCAACAATTTAATTTCTTTTGCAGCATCAGCACTACGTTGAGCAAGGTTACGAACTTCTCCAGCAACAACAGAGAATCCACGTCCTTGTTCACCCGCGCGAGCAGCTTCAACCGCCGCGTTAAGTGCTAATATATTGGTTTGGAACGCAATACCATCAATCACACTGATAATAGCCCCTATCTTTTGAGAACTTTGTGTAATCGCATCCATGGTTTCAACAACACTATTCGTGATTTGGCCACCACGAATGGCTGTTTCAGAAGCAGACTCTGCGAGCTTGCTCGCTTGCAGGGCGTTATCAGCATTTTGTTTTACCGTTGCTGTTAACTCTTCCATGCTTGCCGCAGTTTCTTCTAACGAAGCAGCTTGTTGTTCAGTTCTTGAGGATAAATCCGTATTTCCTTTGGAAATTTCTTGAATACCAGAATACATAGCATGGCTGTTGTCTCGAACGATACGAATAGAACGCGCGAGCTCACCACGCATATCTCGTAGTCGTCTAAACACATCCCCTATTTCATCATCGGTGAAGACAAGAATTTCACGATTTAATTTACCGGTAGCAACATCATTAAAATAACGGCTTAAACTTGCGAAAGGCTTAATGATATTAAAACTTAGCCAGCGATGAGCGGCGAGTGATACAACAATAACCATCGCTATTGCACCGATAAACATCAAGATAGCAATAGTATAAGAGCGATGTCCCTGCTCTATAGATTCAGTAATTTCGCTCTGAACATAATTCATATAGGTATTAAATGAATTTTCCATCGCTGTTTGATAACGTTCCGTTGGTTGATCTAAAAAACCTTGGAAGTTATTGTTTTTTAACATGCTATGTAATTCAGTTAATGCACCATATAAAACGTGATAATCGTTTTTTACAGCTTCAACGATTTCTTTTTCTTCTGTTGGGATTGCCTCTTTATTTATCTCAGCAAGGAAATTTTGAAAATGAGTATTCGCCGTTTCCAAACGTGAAAGTGCAATTGATTCAATAGATTGAATATAATCCGTTGACTGTTCAGTTTTCACTGCAATAGCTACACGATTAATCGCATTACGTGTTTGTATTAAAGATGCCCAACTTAATCCTAATTCATCTCGCTTAGATGTATCTATATCTACTTTGGTGAGTTGTTCGTTATTCAAATGAACGATCCCTAGCGAAATACCACTAGAAATCACCTGCATAACGCAAAACATCATCAGTAATAAATAGAGACTGGTGGATATCTTTAATTTGCGAAACCTAAACATGCCTTCACCTCGTTTAAAGCGGTGGTTAAAAGCCACCGCTTGTCAGCCACTTGTTGTTGTTAGAAAGTTTCCCAGTTAGCGGGATCTTCAACACTGCTGCTCTTTTTCTTTTCTGAGGTTCCTGGTTTTATAAGTGGAGCAGCGGCTTTAACTACAGGGGTTGCATCCGATTCCTTTCTTTCTAGCGTTTTTTCTTCCTGACCCGGTAATTTGAAGATTGAAACTAAGCGGGTTAATGCAACTGCTTGATCTTCAAGACCAGCAGCAGCGGCTGCAGATTGTTCTACTAAAGAGGCGTTTTGCTGAGTGACACGATCCATTTCAGAAACCGCAAGGCCAACTTGTGAAATACCTCGGCTTTGCTCATCTGATGCAGAAGCGATTTCGCCCATGATGTCAGTAACACGCGTTACTGAATCCACGATACGCGTCATCGTCTCACCCGCACTTTCAACGAGTACAGAACCCGTTTCAGTACGATTTACAGAATCTTCAATCAGTGTTTTTATTTCTTTAGCAGCTTCTGCACTTCTCTGTGCAAGGTTACGAACTTCACCGGCAACTACCGCAAATCCGCGACCATGCTCACCGGCTCTTGCAGCTTCAACAGCTGCATTCAGTGCCAAAATATTGGTCTGGAATGCAATGCCATCGATAACAGCTGTGATATCGGTGATTTTCTGAGAACTTCCGGCTATGTCGTGCATCGTTTGCACCACATTAGCAACAACTTTTCCGCCTTGGCGGGCAATATCTGAGGCGTCATTAGCAAGGTTACTTGCTTGGCGAGCATTGTCCGCGTTCTGTTTCACGGTCGCCGTTAACTGTTCCATACTTGCAGCAGTTTCTTCTAACGAAGCCACTTGCTCTTCTGTACGAGCAGATAAGTCATTATTTCCAGCAGCAATTTCACTTGTACTGTTATAAATGTTTTCCGTACTTTGATAGACACCACGAACAGTTTGAATAAGCTCTTGTTGCATATGTTTTAAACCATTTGCTAACAAGCTCATTTCATTGCGACCATTCACTTCGATATTTGGACGTAAATCACCTTCAGAGAAGGTTTTAATACTTAATAGAAGTGAATTTAATGGTCTAATTAAGGCATTACGTAATGCAAACCAGCATAGAATTAATGCCGAGATAACGATAATAGCTAACACAACCATAGTAATGACAGTACGTTGATGAGAGGCTTCTAGTGCCACATTTAACTCTTCGTTAAATTTTTCATTGCGCATGACATATGCAAGATATTCTTTATAAAAAGCGTCTTGATAACCCGTGGTTGGTTGCTCAAAAAAGTCTTTTAAGTTTCTATCTTGAAGTAAAATTTCTAGTTGGTTTAATGCAGAGAAATATTCGATAAAACGCCCTTTTAAGCTACGAACATCATCTTCTGAGTGAACTTGATAAGCGGTAATATTCTTTTCAAATTCTTTAAATTTCTCGTCTGCACGAGACATATTTTTACGAGCAAGCCCCGTCAAATAGTCAACAGACAGAGAATCATCTACATTAAGATTTTTATCTTGTAATAAAAAACTAATCGCTGCACGATTAATATTATTACGCGCTTGTAGTAAGTTAGCCCAGCTTTCATCTAGACGCTCACGTTGATCCTGTATTGTTAGTGTTTTATTCAGGTCATTTCTTGTCTCAACGATATTTGAGTAAAAAACACCCCCAGATACAAACTGCAAAACACCAAACAACAGAAGAATGGATAATAATCCAGTCACTATTTTCATTCGGCTAAACATAGTTTCCCTTTTTATAATAAATGGTAATGAGCAAGTTATCGGCAGACTTAAGAGAAACTTTATAGGATTCATTTCGCCTTAGTCGCATTTTTGCTCCATTAGAAAGCGGTGGTAATACTGTTTTTAATTAAAATTATAAGTATAAAAAACTTTAAAGTTATTTCCGTCAGTAGAAAAATATTATAGCTAGGTGATAGCTACTTATAAGTTGATAAATAATAAAATAGAACTTAACTAAAATTATTAGTTCTTTTTTATCTTTTAATTTTACTTAAAGTTAATTTAATGCTTTAGCACTCGCTAATAAAATAAAAAAAGATAGAAATAGCTATTCCGGCAAAATTACCGGAACAGTATTTAGATTATTTTAAAAAAAACAAAACTTATTTAGCTTGAATTGTTGCGCTATCGACTAATTCCATTTCTTCACTATTGAGTAATTTTTCAATATCCACAAGAATAAGCATTCTTTCATCTAAAGTACCTAAACCTGTTAAATACTCAGTAGACATTGTGACCGCAAACTCTGGCGCGGGGCAGATCTGCTCTGGTTTTAGCGTAAGAACATCAGAAACGCCATCAACAACAATTCCTACAATTCGATTTAATAAGTTAACCACAATAACAACAGTATTGTCATTATAAGTTACACTTTCTTGTGAAAATTTAATACGCAGATCAACTATCGGAACAATAACGCCCCGTAAATTAGTTACGCCTTTAATAAAGCTAGGTGAATTAGCAATACGTGTAACTTGGTCATATCCGCGAATTTCTTGAACCTTTAAAATATCAATTCCATATTCTTCATCGCCCAGCGTAAAAATTAGAAATCCTTGTCCAACAGTTTCACCGGATAATTTCTCGAAATGTTCCGAAGCCATAATCTTATTTTATCCTCACTATTAAATGACTGCGCTTGCAGTTGTATTCTTTTTCTTATTCGTCATTTGTGTATGACTTAAACGTTGCAATTCTGGTACATCAAGAATTAAAGCCACACTACCGTCGCCCATAATTGTTGCAGCAGATATACCAGGAACTTTTCGGTAATTGCTTTCTATATTTTTAACAACAACTTGATGCTGGCCAACTAATTGATCTACCAATAAAGCATAACGACGTCCGGCACTCTGAACAATAACCGCAATTGCTTGGGTAATATCAGTTTGAGCGCCTTCAATATTAAAAGTACGATGCAGTTCAATCAGTGGTAAATATTCCCCTCTGACCTGCAATAATTTCTCATCGCCAGCCAATGGATAAATATCGTCTTCTTCCGGTTGTAAAGAACTGACTACCGTTCCTAATGGTAAAATAAAGACTTCGTCATGAACTTTAACGGACATACCATCTAAAATTGCTAATGTCAGTGGAAGTAAAATACGAATGCGCGTTCCTTTACCCACTTCAAAACTGATTTGAATTTGACCACCCATCTCTTGGATATTTCGTTTTACAACATCCATACCCACACCGCGACCAGAAACATCTGTTACTACTTCTGCGGTAGAGAAACCGGGTGCAAAAATCAGCATAGCAATTTCTTCATTGCTCATATTTTCAGAAACAGCAAGCCCAGAGGAAATCGCTTTTTTCAAAATACGTTCGCGGTTTAATCCAGCACCATCATCAGTCACTTCAATACAAATATTACCGCCTTGATGTTCCGCAGACAGGGTTAATTGCCCCGCTTCCGGTTTACCCGCCGCAACACGATCAGCGGGCATTTCAATACCGTGATCAAGACTGTTACGCACTAAGTGAGTTAAAGGATCGATAATTTTTTCAATTAAGCTTTTATCAAGTTCTGTTGAGCTACCAATCATGTTTAGCTCAACTTTCTTATTCATTTTACCTGCAACATCACGCACAACTCGAGGGAAGCGACTGAAAACATACTCCATCGGCATCATACGAATTGACATAACAGATTCTTGTAAATCACGAGAATTACGCTGTAGCTGAGCAATACAACTTAGTAAATCACTATATATTGCTGGATCAAGACTACCACTGTGCTGTGCCAACATTGACTGAGTGATAACCAGCTCACCCACTAAGTTGATTAATTGGTCAACTTTTTCAACGGCAACACGAATACTGCTTGATTCTGTTTTCGGTGCAGCAGCGGCAACAGGTCTTTTCGTTGGTGCTGCCGATGCTGCTGGTGCTTTAGCAGGTTCTGCCGATGGCGTCACTTTTTCAGCAACGGTTTTTTGTACAGGCGCTGGTTGCTCAACTTGGATTTCAACATGAGCATCATCAACAGATGTTGTACTTTCTTCTGTAACTGTGTTTTTTTCTGCAACAGCCACTTTTTTAAACGAGATTTGTTCAGGTTCAATCACAAAACAAAGTACAGCGCTGATATCTTCTTCTGTTGCAGTGGTTTTCAATATTGCTTCAAGACCATGATGCTGTTTTTCAACTTGGCTAACTTCACCAAGATGTTTTAATTCATCAAGCATTAAATCAATATCTGTCTCTTTAAGATCAGACAAAATAATATGATGATAATAATGTCCATCAGCCGCCATCGTCGATGCGACTTCGACCATGGTTTCTACGGCTTCACTTTGCACATTTTCAGCGTCAGATGACAAAACAGGAGTTTCAGTCATTGTGGCCTGTGAGTCTGAAGCTTCAGATCCAGCAACAGCCTCAACGTGAGGAGCGGATTGTTCTTCTTTTACATCGAGAGCCAGCTGACGCAACTTCTCACAAATATAGTTAAATGTTTCCTCATCAGGTTCTTGTGAGTTTTTATGTGCATCCAATTGCTGTTGCATAATATCTTTCGCTTCCAGAAACAGGTTAATAATGTCGTCGGTGAGCGCCATCTCATGACGTCTTGCACTATCGAGCAAGTTTTCAAGCACATGAGTGGTCTGTTGAAGTTTAACGAAGCCAAATGTTGCAGCTCCTCCTTTTATGGAGTGTGCACTACGGAAAATCGCATTCATCTGTTCTTGATCTGGATTTGCAGGATCAAGTAACAGTAAATGCTGTTCCATATCAGCTAACAACTCATCTGCTTCATCAAAAAATGTTTGATAAAACTCAGTAATATCCATCGTTACTCATTCACCTTTACGCGATTACTAACAAATTAGGGTGCTGTTCCCTGCTTTGTAGTAATATTTGTCGATTGTGATGGCAAACTTTCCCCAGAAACTCCTGTTTCAACATTTTCCTTTTTTGATTCGGGAAGCTCAGATGCAGAAGACACAGACGAACCCGTCTGTGTGTTTCCTGCTTTTTCTTGTGGGGTTTCTTGCCCTGAAAGTAGAGGTTCAATTTCTGAAGTCTCTGTTACTGTCGGTGCAACCCGCTCATTTTCTTGTACAATTTTTTGTTCTGCTTGCTTCGTTAAGACCAAAATACTGATCCGTCGGTTAGCAGGTGCAAAACCATCCTCTTTAACTAAATGAACTGTTGATGCCATACCTACAACACGCAACACTTTCCATTCACTCAATCCTGCACCAATTAATTCTCGACGAGAGGCATTCGCACGATCTGTTGATAGTTCCCAGTTACTATATTTTAAAGCGCCACTTGCATAAGGAATATCATCGGTATGACCTGATAAACTGATTTTGTATGGCGTGTCATTTAAAATAGGTGCTATTGCCGTCAAAATATCCTTCATATAAGGTTCAACGGTGGCACTACCGACTCTAAACATAGGTCGGCTTTCTTTATCTATAATCTGAATTCGTAACCCTTCATCCATCATGTCTATTAATAAATGAGGCTTCAGATCTTTTAACCGAGGATCATTTAAAATGACTTGCTCTAAACTGTCTTTTAAACGACGGAATTGTTGCTTTTCATTGAGCTGTTTATCTTCCTGGCCTTTTGGCAAAATATCACCTTCGTTATAGACAGGATCACGCCCTCCTCCAGGAATAGGATTGGTTGCATCCCCACTAAATCGCCCTTTCTCAATAGCAACTTTTAATGGCGTACGAAAATATTCGGCTACACGAGTTAATTCTTGAGGGCTAGCGATTGAAAGCAACCACATCACCAGAAAGAAAGCCATCATTGCAGTCATAAAGTCAGCATAAGCTATCTTCCATGCACCACCATGAGCGTTATGTTGTTTTCTCCCTCGCTTTTTAACTCGAATGATTTGTGAATTACTCTTCATGATTACTCTTCTTTCATTGCATCAGGATTTGCCTGCATCGGTGTCCGTACCTGACGTACATGTTCTTCCAATTCAACAAAAGAAGGTCTGTCTGCCAGAAAGAGGGTTTTACGTCCAAATTCAACTGCTATCTGTGGCGCATATCCATTCATGCTAGATAACAATGTTGTTTTGATACACTCCATCATTTTCATTTGTTGACTAGAGCGTTGTCTAATTCGAGAAGCTAATGGTGAAATAAAACCATAAGCTAATAAAATACCTAAGAAAGTACCAACCATTGCGTGTCCAATTAAAGCCCCCATTTCACCAGCAGGCCTATCCGCAGCACCTAACGCATTTACAACCCCCATAACGGCGGCAACGATACCAAATGCTGGTAATGAGTCACCCATAGTTGACAAACCTAAAGCGGGTACTTCACTTTCCTCTTCAAAGGTTGCGATCTCTTCATCCATCAGAGATTCAATCTCATAAGGGTTCATATTCCCTGTCACCATCAGGCGCATATAGTCCGTAATAAAGCTAAGCATATAAGCATCTTTCATAATGCGGGGATACTGAGAAAAAATATCACTTTGCTGTGGGTTTTCGATATCTCTCTCTAATGCCAACATCCCGTTTTGACGCGCTTTTGACAATAAACGAAACATCAGTGCCATTAAATCCATGTACATCGCTTTATTGTAATTTGTGCTACGAAGTAATTTTGGTAGGATCTTCATTGTTGATACAATTGCTCTACCATTATTACCTACAATAAAAGCACCGATGCCGGCACCAAAGATGATTAAAAACTCGGCTGGTTGATATAATGCGCCTAAACTACCTCCGACGAGGGTATACCCTCCGAGGACAGCACAAATCACCACGATATATCCTAAGAGTACTAACACGCGATATCCCTTTAGCTAATTTCGTTATAGAGAGAATGGCGAACATAGCAGCAAGAGATAGGAGGGGGAGAGGAAACGGCTCAGGTTATAGATAACTAAACTCTATAACCTGATATTTAACTTTCAATCTCGAATCACATTGCAAACTGTTCAAGACCATCCAACAGTTGTAAGTTAATATCGGCAGGATTGGCGGAAAGTTTACGTTTTTTTATTGCGCGAGAAGGTGGCTGGCAAAGACTACAAACATAATTGCTAGCTGGTTGGTGTGCGTGTGTAATAAATGAACCATTACATTTGGTACAAACAGAAAGTTGCAACATGCCACTTTCAACAAAGCGTACTAATGTCCATGCTCTTGTTAGTGCTAAAATAGGTTCTTGATCTTTAACAGGCGGACATTGTTCTAAGTATAAACGATAAGCTTTAACAACAGCCTCAACACCAACACAACCGCCATTTTTTAATAAAAAGCGATAAGCGTTATAAAACATTGAGGAATGGATATTTTGTTCCCATGTCATAAACCAATCCGTTGAAAATGGTAGCATTCCTTTTGGAGGGGGGCTCCCTCTTAATTCTTTGTATAATTTAATTAAACGCCCCCGACTTAATTGAGTTTCACTTTCAAGCATTTGCAAGCGGGCACCCAAGGTGATTAATTCCATTGCTAAGCGAATATCTTTCGCTTCTCGGACGATACTTTTCTCACTCATTGTTATGCCCGCTTCTTTGTCGCAGTAGTATCTTGTTCCGATAACTGACGAAACAAGTTAGAAGAAAGAAGAATACCAGTATGAATTTGTTGTAAATCATCCACTCTAGATTCTTTAGTGAGTTGTTCTATTGTTTCGCTGTCTTCAAACCGGAAATTACAGATTAGTTGGTTTGTTTCAGCCAACTTAACCAATTGAGGCAATGTAAGCTCTGCCAGCGCATCCGCCATCGCGTCACTAATCCCAAGCCGAAACATTGCGGAAGCCTTTTCTTGGTTAATTAACCTTTGCGCTAAAAGCAAATACGATAAATTTATGTCATAAATATGCTTAAGCAATTCAACCGTACTCATCTCTTTACATCCCGTCCGATTATATTGAACAAAGAGGATCTCTCTAATGAAAGATCCCGAGGAAATTAATATAAATGTAATATTAAATTTCCAGGCCCCATTTTATGAACATGACACGTAGTAACACTACCTTGTATTACTTAGTTACGGTCATTTTCAAAAGTAGCGAAAAAAACATTTAAATTAAAAGTAAACTTTAAATGCTCGCCAATATAGCTCGTTAAGAATAATCCTAACGCAACAACTTTACTCCTTAACGATTAAGTTATTCAACGGATAAAGTAGTCTAATTTAAATACTCTGTGAGTCACATCACAAAAAGATAATCATTATTATGGAATTAGTTCATTAACTATTCAAGTGATAAAAGTAATAAAACATGGTGTAAATTAATAAGCTAATCTACCCAAATTAAAATATTAATGATAATTTTTTATTTTATACGATCTATTAAACTTATAAATCTAAAAATACAGCATAAAAATTTGACAAATCCTAAATTGTAGATTTTTTTGATCACAGTAACATATATTGATATATCTCCTCCTCATCTTTATCTAAACAAGCCCCCCAAATTTAATAAATATTTCTATAGATATTATTTTTTTCATCATTTACGTAAACCTTCAGAAATGATCACTTTTTATTTACAATTTGTTTGAAAAACAACCCATTCTAATTATTTATAGTTATCCTAAATTTTTTTATTATTTCACGATAAAAATTATCCTTTAAAATCAATGTCATAACTTGATGTATTTATTAAGCAGAACGATAAGTCATATAAAATTAAATTCTTAGTTATGCATCTTCACCCTTAAATCATTGAATATTTATTTCCACATTATTAAAGTTTCAACTGTAATAATAAAATTTAATTAATGATTATTAAGCGCTATTTAACACTTAAATTACAGAACTCTTAATAAGAGTTTTATTGGCTGTAAATTAGTCACAAAGAAATAATATCCACATATAAGTAAGTTTTACTTATGAATCACAGTATATTTTATGAACAATATAAATTTAAAATTGCCACAATTTTAATATAAAAACAAAAGAATACTTTTTATTTAATTAAATAAAAAAACTGTTATTTAATTATCGATTCAAAATGGAATATAAAAATAATATAGCATTTAACTTAAGTTAAATTAAAAAAAACAATCATTTTTTTATAAAATAAAGTCACAATTTATTAGTATAAAAAATCAAATTAAAATCCGCTTATTTTTCTCTTTATATAGATATATATTAATAAAATAATCGACGATTAATTAAAAACATAATATCCAGTAAAAAATATAAATAAAAAAGCAGATTTATAATTTATATCTTATATAAATACACATCTTTTTTTATAAAAAAAGACATTTTATGAAATATAAATTTCGATTTCATAAAAAAAGATCCCAAGATCTCCAATATAAAGTGATTAATTCATAAAATAATAAGGCAAAATATAAATTCTGTTTTTCCTGTTATCAGCATTATCTCAACACAATAAACGGCTGTAATGACAAATATGACAACCTGAAGTTAACACTTGTACACATCAACTTTTTCAATGTAAAGACAGAAAAACAAATATGATCAAAATAACATCTCATTGACTATTCTATTAGCATTAGTGCGAACTAAAAAATATCAAATGTTACCTTTTAGCCCCAAAATAGTCCCTATCAGTAATTAGTTTTACTCTTACCAATGATGAGCATTGTTTCACGTTTCCTCTTATTATGTGGTTAGCCTCTTTTTTTTAACCTAGTTAGCACAAGTATCAAGACATTACAGAGCCAAAAGTGCTGACTTAGTAACAACACCATTACTTAACAAAAGTTGATGTTGATGGGCTTAGGAGAGTATAAAGATTTATATATCGGTATATCTTTACTTAAAGCGCTAAAATATATCTCTAAATATTCTTCTATTCTAACCACTAATTTTACTCATTTTATTACCTTTTTTATGAGTAATTTTGCGTTTAAAAAGACTTTTCCTCTCGATCAAAACCTAATAAAAATATTGGTGTATCTAAATAATCAAGACTTATATCTCATTTATTAGATTAGTCTTAAAAACCAATAACAGACCTTAGTATTCTATACACCTAAACTGTTCTAAATTTTTGGAAAAAAAAGGTTTTGAAAATATTGTAACCGTATTTTTCAAAAGTAATAATTGAGATCATTCATGCGGTGAATGCAAATACTTTATGCATTGCTTTCAGTTCTATTGAAATGAGTTACATCGTTTTTAGTAAGTAAACATGAAATGATTGTTCACCCTTTTATACCAGCAATTTTTTAAATTAATGTACCTCTTATCGTTGTTTTTATCTTTTTTGGTAAATCGAAAAAGGTCAGTACCACAATTATCTTTTATATATATTTTTACAGCGAATACTAATGACACATCTATTTCATACTAAGATAATTCTCCTTCTGTAATAAGTAAGATTTACGTCCTTGACAAATTTATAAACAATATAATTTTGAAATTATTATTTTATTGGATGGAAAGAGTGGTGTGGTTTTTCTACTCTTATTATAAGATTACTTATTGGTATCAATTTTTCTACATGACTTTTACAAAAAATCCTACAATTTTTCAAAAGGTTTTCATTCATAATTGATTAGTGATTACAAACAACATACCACAGCAATTCATCAGCTTTACTGTAGCGGTCTAAACTCACCATTTTCCTGAATTCTTCCTCATTTTTTGAAAGTCTAATTTGATTAAATTAAAAATATTACTCAAAAAGTCACACTTAAATTAAATACAATAGAAAATATTGATAAAATTTTCGCCAAATACATTGAAATAATTTGAGAGTATAATTTAGGTATTAAAAAAAAATCCAATATAATCAATGGAAAACACCGCTTTTTTCCCAAAATTCTATACTGCACTAAGCCCCTTAATAACGATTTTTTGTCCTACAATACTCCTAATTACCTCATTTAATAAGCAAACTATGGGGAGCAATCGCTTACTTGATTTTAGTTTTTCCTGTTTATTAAAAATAAAATAAACAGAGATAAATCAAATCAGTCTAAAAAGGGCGATTAATAAAGATGAGAAATAACGTCAAATACATCCAAACTCTGTTCAACATTTTTCATTCATAACTCATTATATACGGGTTAACCACAATACAAATAATTGTACATTAATCAATTTAGGTAAAAATGTTTGTTTTTATTAAAACGAAAATGAATATATTCCACCCTATTACGTATTTTAATTAGTTTTTTTGAGCACATTTTTCTATTTTTTATTCCATAAAGTAATAGTTACAAAAATAATAATTACATAAACAAAATACTTTATTTCTATATATCAGTAATAATACGTAACTCATGACTAAGATCTCATTATTCTCATCAGAGAAATGAGTTTTTGAATTAAGTATTATGCTAAGGCTCTTAATAACTTGAGGTTTAGATAGGCAAAAGTGAATGGTTTACTAAGAACAAACAAAAATATGTGACTGGTATGAATAAACATAATCGACGACACAACAGCTTGAAATATGACAGTTCTATTACTTACAAGTTACAAAGTTATATTCTTTATAACTTTTATCAATATTCATATTCCCTTTTGAAATAACTTTGTAATTTGATATCTATCTCGTCTTTATACGACAAAAAAAGCGCCCTATATTTAATATAGGGCGCCTCAAGTAGAAAGATATTATCTTGAAAAGATCCATCAAGCAGGATGCTCTGCCGCTATCTTCCAATTAATTGCACTGACACTCTTTTCTAAACTTACTCTGCAAACAATCGCTTCTATCTCTTTTTGCTCGACAGGTGTTGCCAGCAATTCAGCACACACTTCTAGCTGACTAGGCATCAATGTATCAGCACTGCTTAAAGACTGTAATCGAACATGTAATCCATTTATTGCTTGTAAAATGAGTGTTCTAACCAAAACTTCATCTTCTTCATGACAAATAATTCGTATTGAGTAGCGTTGTTCTATATCTATTGCTTGATGTTGTGGCTGAGCGTTTATCCGCTGAGCTGCTTCTCGTAGTAAGATATTCGCACAAAGAATAAGAAGTGTTGCTATAGTTGCCAATTGATATAAACCTAAACCACATAACACGCCAATTCCTGCTGAACACCAAAGCGTTGCGGCAGTATTAAGTCCACGTATATTCATTCCTTCACGCATGATCACACCAGCACCAAGAAATCCAATACCTGAAACAACTTGAGCTGCGATCCGACCGGGACTATCTGGCGAAGTTTCTATTGAACTTAAAATAAAAACAGCGGCACCGGTTGCAACTAAAGCATTTGTTCTTAAACCGGCCATTCTTTGTCGCCATTGACGTTCGGCACCAATCAAAGCACCAAGACACATTGCAATCACGAGATTTAAAATATAAGGCGTCATCGTCATGTTTATTTCCTCTACATGATGATTAAAATCGATATGAAAATTTTGCTCTGATAGTTCAGAGTGTTGAAATTAATTCATCGCCTTAGGTGGAGGAAATAAAGAGAAAAAAATGTAGCACATGAAGTTACCCTTCTTATGTTAGCGGCATAAGGGAAATCATTTGGGTAAGTACATAATAGGAATATATAAGAAAGGAATATTACAATGCACTGCCCACCAAAATGGTAAGCAGTTTTAGTGAAGAAAACAGCTTACCTATTATTTTGAATAAAATTATTCTCAGTTAATGGAGTTATCATTAACCTACAACTTTCTGTCTCCACTATGTTTTCTCCTAACTAAAATTTGGCAAAAGTATAAGTAGCTGATTTGAAAATGTAAATGAACCGTACCTAAACGTCAGTCACTTTTGCTGTATTGGTCTAACAAATGTTCCTTCACCGCCCTCTTTTTCATTAAAAAACCAAATTCCTTTTGGATATTCAGGGAGTGATACTAAATACATTATGCCTTCATTAAATTCTTCGATAAGTAGGATAGTTCCTTCACGATCGTCAATACCATCAGTTTTCACAACAACGTTATCATTAACCTGCATTTTCTCTCCTGATAAATATTATCATTCTCTTTTTCTTTATTTTACCCATAAAGAAAAAGCCTGCCACCATAAGGTGACAGGCTTGAAGAAAATTTTTAAAAGGCTTTAAATTACAGAGCTGTTACGTTAGCAGCTGCTGGACCTTTTGCACCGTTTTCAATTGTGAATTCTACGTTCTGACCTTCAGCCAGAGTTTTGAAACCGTTACCTTGAATGGCAGAAAAGTGAACGAATACGTCTTTGCTTCCGTCTGCTGGAGTAATAAAACCAAAGCCTTTAGACTCGTTGAACCACTTAACTTGACCTTTCATTTTGTCAGACATGTGACTTTCCTATATATCAATAAAACGTTGCCTTCTCGGCATCTACTGGCCTGAACTACCTATAACTTATGGGCACACATGAAGAAAACGGTCAAAAAGCGATGCTGTTTAAAACTCATTAACTTAGAATGTCAATCATAAATCAGGTCTGTATTGAGGCCTTACTCATTAACGCATGAGACAAGTTTAATAGCAATAGTTTTATGCGTCTAAAGATTAAAAAAATGCGAATTGCACATTAAAAATACAATTCTTCCTCTATTTTTATCACTGTGCATAAAATTTATTTGATATTTTATCTCTATTATTAACAATGACTAAGAATATTCTTAATGGTCTAACAATAACAGTTAATACCAGAATTTAAAAAAACTGTTCTACCCGCTTATCTTGTCCCCGTGATAATCTAGTAATAAGAAACAAGTTTGCAACATTCATCTCTTAAGGTGTTTACAATGAATGTATTAAAAGAAATCTTAGAGCGTGATTTAGACCGGATCAATACAGCAGAAAAAAGAGACGGGAAACCACATTTTAATAGTCAGTTTTTAAAAAACCATATCTGGTTATGTATCAGCATGGTTCTCTCTTATATATTGCTCGCTGCGTTATTAATTTATTCACCTTACTTTGGTGTTATCTCGCTCGTTCTCTTTACTGTCATGTTCTTAGTTATGGCAGGTATCTTGTTATTTGATATAAAACCTATCTATAAATTTGAAGATATTGGTGTTCTCGATTTGAGAGTTTGCTATAACGGTGAATGGTATACCTTTGAAAAACTCTCTGATGAAGCCATAAATGAAATTCACCAGCACCCTGCAATATCTAAACAAATAAAAGAAGATATTCGCGAGATTATTAATAAAAAACAAGAAATTCATTTTTACGATGTGTACCTGATGGCATTTGATCCCGTACAACAATCAATTTCAGCATCACAATTATCCCCTCAAACTTAATTGATTCTCCGTGTTACACACAAAAACACGGAGAATAACTTCTATTATTTAGCCACTTTGTTGATAAACCAACCAAACAGATATTTAATCCACTTTTAACGTTGACACTCTGATATATCATCGTTATTATGCGCCTCGTTCTCACGAGAACTCGCTTCCTCCATAGTTCAGTCGGTAGAACGGCGGACTGTTAATCCGTATGTCACTGGTTCAAGTCCAGTTGGAGGAGCCAAATTTAGAAAAGCCC